>CAZDJG010000052.1:0-12313 GCA_964505695.1 uncultured Ruminococcus sp. | reverse complement strand
CGCCGACTACTGCGACCCTCTTGTTTTCCTTTACGGGGGTGTCGCTTTCGGGTTTATATGCCTTCATAAGATTAACTCTGGTAAGGAACTCGTTTGCGGAATATACACCCTTATAATTTTCACCGGGAATATTCATAAATCTGGGCAGACCTGCTCCCGAACCGATGAAAACAGCCTCAAATCCGTCCTCAAAAAGCTCGTCAATAGTAACTGTCTTGCCGGCGATAATATTTGTTTCAATATCAACGCCGATAGCTTTGAGTCCGTCGATCTCTCGGCGAACAATGCTCTTGGGCAGTCTGAATTCGGGAATACCGTACACAAGAACGCCGCCTGCAAGGTGAAGAGCCTCAAATACGGTGACATTATAGCCCCTCTTGGCAAGGTCGCCTGCACAGGTAAGACCTGCGGGACCCGCACCGATAACGGCAACTCTCTTTCCGTTTGACGCAGGCTTTTCGACCTCGCCCTTAAAGTTATCGTTATGATAGTCCGCAGCAAATCTTTCAAGACGTCCTATAGCCACAGGCTCACCCTTTATTCCTCTTACGCATTTGCCCTCGCACTGGGTTTCCTGGGGACAAACACGTCCGCAGACCGCAGGAAGAGAGCTTGATCTCGCAATAACGCTGTAAGCGCCCTCAAAATTGCCGTTTGCTATCTCCTTTATAAATCCGGGGATATCTATATTAACGGGACATCCCGAGACACAAGGCATATTTTTACAGTGAAGACATCTCTGAGCCTCGTCCACTGCGATATCCGCAGTATATCCGAGAGCCACCTCCAGAAAATTCTTGTTTCTTACCTCAGGCTCCTGAGATGGCATAGGATTCTTTTTAGGGGACATATTAGGCATCTTACTTTACCTCCTTGAAAAGATTGCAGGTTTCCTCGTGCTTCTTTCTTTCAAAAGGCTTATACATAACAGAGCGTTTCATAGCCTCGTCGAAATCAACAAGATGACCGTCAAATTCGGGACCGTCAACGCAGGCGAATTTTGTTTCTCCGCCTACCGTAAGGCGGCAGCCGCCGCACATTCCCGTTCCGTCGATCATAATCGGATTCATGGAAACGACCGTCCTGATACCATATTCCTTTGTTGTTGCCGCAACAAACTTCATCATTATCAGAGGACCTATGGCAATTACCTCATCATATTTCTCGCCGCTTTCGATAAGTTCCTTGAGAGCGTTTGTAACAAGGCCCTTAGTTCCGTATGAGCCGTCGTCTGTCATCATAACAAGCTTGTCCGAACAGGCTTTGAACTCGTCCTCAAGAATAACGAGATCCTTGCTTCTGAAGCCTACGATTGAATGCACCTCGCAGCCCACGCTGTGAAGCTTTTTTGCAACGGGGTATGCGATAGCGCAGCCAACGCCGCCGCCTACAACCGCAACCTTTTTCAGTCCCTCGGTATGGGTAGCTTTTCCGAGGGGACCCGCAAAATCTGCAAGGCTGTCACCCTCGTTCATATGATTAAGCTTTTCTGTAGTCGCACCTACGATCTGAAAAATAATGGTAACAGTACCCTTTTCCCTGTCAAAATCCGCAACGGTCAGCGGTATTCTTTCACCGTTTTCATCCGTACGGAGAATAATAAACTGACCCGGTTCAGCCTTTTTTGCAACTGCGGGAGCTTCAATTTCCATAAGTGTTACAGTGGGATTTAATGCTTTTTTCTTTATTATTTTGTACATTGCACACTGTCCTTTCCTAAAAGTGCAGAGAAAATACATACCTTTCACGATTTCATTATTACAGAAGAAAGATCGTATTACGGCAAAAAATATATTGTCTTTTTTTCTGCATATATGTTAATCATAACACAGACGAATAATTTTTAGAAATATAAAATAAGCATAATGTCATATACTTTTTTATATGGCTTATTGTTCCGTATTGCTGAACTGCTTTTTGTAATTCAGCGGGCTCATACCTACATATTTTTTAAATTTATTGTGGAAATAATTGATATTTGAATATCCCACCATTTCTGCGACCTCATAAACCTTGTATTCATCCATGGAAAGCAGCCTTTTTGCCTCGGATATCCTTATTTCGTCCAGATAATTGTTGAAATTTTCGCCCGTGTACTGATGAAAGACCTTTCCAAGATATGCACTGTTATAGCCGAAAATACCTGCAAGCATTTCAAGGCGAAGTTCATGGTTATAGTTTGCTCTTATATACTGAACAACACGCTCCATAGTGCTCTTAGTGGTTTTTCCAAAGCATCTGTCGGATATTTCCGTAAGCTTTAGGCGTATTGCGTCGATCATTTCGCTCAGACTTCCAAGCTCTCCTATTTCCGTCACAAAGGAATCAGTTATCATGTTTTCTGGCTTTTTATCCGCCGCACTTCTGATGATCTTAGAGCGAACCTCCATTATCATAGTGATACAGCTTATTTTGACCTTTTCGGGAGTATTGTCCAAAGTAAGCATTGAATCCATAAACATGCTTAAAGAGGAATTCAGCTTTTCGGTATCGTTTATTTCCATGTATGCGTAGATCTTTTGGGCAAAATCCTCGTCTATATTAGGACGCTTTCCTGAAAAAAGCTCCGGGGCGGCAACACCGCAGTGGCGGAAAATAAACCTGTTTCTGTAAAAATAAGATGCTTCGGAATATGATCTGCATATTTCCGACAGATCCTCCACATTGCTTCCGCAGGCAATAAATGCTTTATCGGAAAGCTTATCTGAAAGCTTACGTATAGCCGCAAATGCGTCGGAATGTTCCCAGCCTTTAAAAAGAATGCCCTGTACACCGCTGATATCAACGGAAATAATATCCACATTGCTGAGAACATCAAAAAATTTTCTTACAGTACTGTAATCCGATGACTGCTCATTATGTCCTCCGTCGCTGCACACTATAGCAGCACAGTACGATGGATATAGATATTCATCCATAGCAGAAGCTGTCTGAACGGGATCGCCCGAAAAAAGACCTCTTACAAGCTGCTCGTTCAGATACTCTCTGCCGATCTCCTGTTTATAATGATGCTCATGCTCCTTATTTATCTTCTCCCCCGCAGCCCTGACCGCCTCGGTCAGCTCGTCCTCGTCAACAGGCTTGAGGATAAAATTTTCAACCCCCAAGGCAATAGCCGTCTTTGCATATGAAAAATCCGAATATCCCGAAAGAATAATGACCTTTCCCTTAAATCCGAGAGCCTGTGCGGCATCGGTCATTTCAATGCCTGTTTTTCCCGGCATTTTGATATCGGCGATAACTATATCCGGCTGCATTGTCATAATTTTGGAAAGTCCGTCATCACCGTCATCTGCCTCTCCGATCACTTCGCAGCCTATTTCGTCCCACCTGATCATCATTTTTATACCCTGACGAACGTTCGGTTCGTCGTCAACAAGAAGAACCTTTAGCATAATTTTACCGCCTTTGCAATATTATTGCTGAACAGAAATTTTTTTCTGAACGGGATTTCTCGGAAGAGTTATCCTTATAGTCGTACCCTTTCCCAATTCTGTTTTTATGGAAAGACCGTACTGTTCGCCGTGATACATTTTTATCCGCTTGTTTACATTTGTAAGACCGATGCTTTTACCCGAAGAAGTATCGTTTTGCCTGAGTTTTTCCTCAAGCTCTGCAAGTCTTTCGGGGGTTATTCCGCTGCCGTTGTCGGTGACATCCGCCACAACGCAGCTGCCGCTGTAATAAACCTTGATATCTATCCTGCCGTTTGACTTGCAGCCTTCTATTCCATGAACGAAAGCATTTTCCACCACAGGCTGAATTATCAGCGGAAGGATCATATAGTCCTTTGATACCTCGGAATAAATGCTGTACGAAACCCTGTCCCCGAAACGTGCGGACTGCAGCTCCAGATAGCTGTTTGTAAATTCCAGCTCGGATCTGAGCGTGACTTCGCCGTCCTTTACCTCAAGGCATCTGCGCATGAACTTGCCGAGCTTTTTGACAAGATCGGCAGTTTCCTTGTCATTATTGCAGAAAGCCTTCATACGGATAGTTTCAAGTGTATTGTACAAAAAGTGAGGATTTATCTGGCTTGCCAGCGTTTTGAACTCCGCCTCCATCTGATTGAATCTGAACGCCTCGTTCTGAAGCTTTGTTTCATACACATCGTTCATCATTTTCCTCATACTTGAGATCATCTGGCTGAGGTCACTGTAAAGATCGGCAATTTCGTCATGCCTTTTGTCATCGAATACAACATTGAAGTTTCCTCCCGCAACAGTGTGCATTTTTTCACTCAGCAGCTTTATACGCCTTGAAAAAACGCTTGTAAAAAGAATGATCGTAAGCATCGAGAGAATGACCATAAGACCGCAATAACCGCCGTAAACCACGGATAGACGATTAAGAGAATATGAAACATATTCCTCTGATATCAGCATGACTGTCTGAAAGGTGCTGCCAAGCGAAAAATTATTGAGGACCGTATATCCGTCAAAATCCCAGAAGCCATAGTCATATGACCTGCAAATATCCTCTACCAGAAAGTCGCTGTCCGGAGATACGGAATCTCCCGGACTTATTTTTTCATAATCACTGTAATAAACTACTCCATTTATCGCAAGGACATTTTTGGTATAGTTATCGGTGATCAGGCGCTCTATCCACTCATTGGAGATAATAGCTGCCGCTATGCCGACAACTCTACCTTTCTCCGAAATAGCTTTTGCGCAGCCAAGATAATAATTTTCGTCCGTCGGTGATTTTATAACGTCCCAGACAACCTGTCCGGGATTATCCGCAGCGGTGCTGTACCATTTTTCAGCCCTTATGTCATCGTCTGCATAAATATAGTTTGAATTAAAGACAAAATCGCTGCGTTCAACAAAAAAATATATATTTTTTATCTGCAAGGAAGATCTGATATAAGGAATATGTATATTCTTAGAATAAAAGCTGTAGTACTCGGATTCGTCATCATAGTCACCCGCAAGGAATTTTTTCAGCTCGCTGTTTACCGAAAGCATTTTCATTACACTGTCGGTAGATTCGGCGATATCTGTTATTCTGTATTTTATGTTATCGGAATTTTTAACGGTTTTGTCTATCGTAAGCAGCTTTATTTCGGTACGCATATTGAATATCAGAATGATACTTGCTGCAAAAAGCGGAAGAGTAACCACAAAAAACATCAGCACCATCTGATTTCTTATCGGAAAGCTTTTAGGTCTATTTTTAATGGTTTTCTCCTCCCCTCTCATTGATTTGAGAATATTATATCACATTTTTTTTCTTATTTCAAGTATATTTCAGTAAACCCTGCTGTTGCTGCTGCGGAAATCTGCTGATACTTTTCAAACAATCGAACAAAAGCGCATACACCTCTCGATAAGGCATATGCGCTTTAAAAATTATACTCTTACAACTGAGGGCTTAAGCACCCTGCCGTTTTTAAGATTCTTATAACCGTAAAGAACGACCTCTTTGATAGGACCGTCAACGGTATTTTTCTTCTTATTGTCAAAGAATGCAGCCTTGCGTTCCTCTCTTGACATAATCTTATAATGCTGATCCTCGTCGAATGCATCTCCGGGCTTTGTGTCAAGAAGTGCATAAAGCGGAGAAGCATAGCTGCTGTTGTGAAAATCAAGGAAGTAACGGAATATTTCGTTAAGGATTCCCACATCCGTGAAATCCTCATCGTTTATCTTACGCTGAGTGTATTCCCATAGAGCCTGGATATGACCCCACTGAGCGCCGCTGGAAAGAAAGCTTCTGATGTTGAGATTTTCGGTAAATACATCGGTAAGCCCTTCTTTGGTCTTTGGAGCGAGGTTCTGGAACTTTTCAAACATTTTTGTAAGATCGCCGAATGTGAGATTATAAGCCTCAATATCCTTTTTCAGCGAATCGATCTCTCCGATCTTGGCAGAAATTTCGGAATTTCTCTGAAGTATCTGACTGGAAAGCTCCTCCGAATGATTTTTAAGCGACTCGGCATATTTGCCTATCTCGTCGATCTGAGCATTCTTGGTATTTATAGCCTCTGCATATTGATCTACCTTTGCGGAAAGGCTGCCGTTTTGTTCGGAAAGCTCAGAAACTCTTGCATTGAGCGCGTTGACAGTTCCTTCTCTCTCGGCAAGGATATTTCTTGCATTCTCGACCTCTTCGGCATATGCGTTGGCAGTCTCTGCATATTCATTTATCTTCTGACGGAGAACAAGCATACCCTGAAGCTGTGTATTCATAGTTGCAATAGTACTGTCTTTCTGCTCGGAAGCCTGCCTTGCTTCGGAAAGCTGCACCTCGGTTTCCCTGAGCTTTGCGGCAGACTGTTCGGCAGAGGCTTTATATGTATCCGCATCTGCGGCAAGCTTGTCGGCATTGCTTTTTGCATTGGAAAGCTCCTCAGTAAGAGCAGCGATCCTGTCGGTCAGCTCGGAAGATCTGGACTCTGTGGAATTTTTAAATTCTTCAATAAGCTTGTTTTTCTGTTCAAGCTCCTTCTTTGCATCGTCAAGCTCTGAAATATATCCTGCGATCTTAACGTCCATATCGGCGATATTTTTGGAAAGCTCCTTATTTTTAGCAGATTCCGCCTCCTGGACAGAAATCAGCTTGCTGTCGGCGTCCGAAAGCTTTGCAGACATTTCGTCATTATCCTTTTTAAGCTTTTCAAGCTCTGCTGAAAGAGACTCTGTCTTTTCGGTAAGGCGGCTGATCTCCTTATCCTTTTCAGAGCCGGAGGATTCAAGCTGCTTTTTCATCTCCTCGGCAGCGTTTCCGCTTTCCGAAAGCTTGGACTTAAGAGCGGCTTCCGATTTGCTCAGCTCTGTGAGCTTCTTTTCCTTTTCGGCATAATCGGTCTTAAGCTTGTCAAGCTCCTCCGTAAGCCTTGCTATCCTGTCAGCAGAAATTTTTTCGCTGTCATTTCCGGATGCTGTAAAAGCGGAAAGCCTTTCATTCAGCTCTGCGATGGTCTTGTCCTTATTCTCAGATTCAAGCTTTACGGCAGCAGATGTTCCCGAAAGATCGTTAAACTCAGCAAGAAGCGAGCTGTATTTTTCTTCGGATTCTTTTGAAGCTTTTGAAAGCTGCTCCTCAAGCTCCTTGATTTTATTTACATATCCCTCAATTTCAGCGGAAACATTTTCCTCGCTTAAAAGCCTTAATAATTCACTTTTAACACTTTCATTCCTCAGACTTTCCAATAGCATTTTCTGAAATTCCGAAAAATCCATCTGCACAAAACCACCGTTCTATAAAATTTTGATTCGGACTGATATCCATTCTTATTATATGATAACACAAATATATTCATTTGTCAAACTTATTTTTGTAGAAAATGTGCAGATATTTTTGTAAAATAACACATATTGTTAATAAGTCTTTTCTTTCATATTAACGAAAGCTGTGTCTATATAACTTTATACAGACACAGCTTTCGGACAATTTAAAAAAAAGTCAAAAATGTTTTACACAAACCGCATAATCTCTATTCGGATACATTGACCTCTATACCATCCTTTTTAGCGGATATTCTGATAAATTCCGGATGCCTGCTTCCGCTCTCTACAATAATTTCGGCAATTTTATCCTCAATTTCGGTTCTTATGACGCTTCTGATATCCCTTGCGCCGAACTTCTTTCCAAATGCCTTTTCTGCAATTGTGGAAAGAACACGCTTGTCATATTTAAGCTCAATTCCCTTTTCCGCAAGAGGCTCCTTCATTTCCGAAAGCATCAGACCTGCGATCTCGGCATAACCTTCCTTTGAAAGCGGACTGAATACCACAATTTCATCAACGCGGCTGAGAAATTCAGGGCGCAAAAATTCAGAAAGTGCTTTCATTGCTTTTTCACGGGAAATATCATCCTCAGTCTTGTTAAATCCAAGTCCGGTTGTCTTATCCGAGGAGCCTGCGTTTGAGGTCATGCATATAATAGTGTTTTCAAAATTGACGGATCTTCCCTGTGCGTCGTTTACCTTACCCTCGTCAAGTATTTGCAGCAGAAGATTCATTATATCGGGGTGTGCCTTTTCGATCTCGTCAAAAAGCACCACCGAATAAGGGTGTCTGCGCACCTTTTCCGTAAGCTGACCCGCCTCATCATAGCCCACGTATCCCGGAGGTGAGCCGATAAGCCTTGAAACGGTATGTTTTTCCATATATTCAGTCATATCAAGCCTGATAAGAGTGTCATTGCCGCTGAAAAGCTCGTCGTTTATCACCTTTACAAGCTCCGTTTTTCCCACTCCCGTAGGACCTACAAAGATAAACGATGCTGGGCGCCTGCGCTTTGAAAGCTGAACTCTTGCCCGTTTAATCGCCTTGCTTGCAAGCTCCACTGCCTTATCCTGATCGATTATACGTTTTTTCATCTCACGCTCAAGGACGGCAAGCTTTTTAAACTCCGTTTCCTCGATCTTATTTGCGGGAATACCGGTCCAAAGCTCGATGACCCTTGCAAGGTCTGAATCCTCAACATATAATTTTTCAATCTTCTTTTCAAGAGCTTCGAGTGCATTTTTCTCACGGATAAGCAGGGACTTTTTCTCGGCAAGAGCCTCAAAATCAGGCTCATCACCGTCCTCCATAGCTTTTATTTCAGTTTCCAGACCCGAAACGGCAGTCCTTTTCTCATGCTCACGGGAAAGCTCTGTACTTCGGATACTGCGGTTTGCACACGCTTCGTCCAGAAGGTCGATAGCCTTGTCGGGAAGATATCTGTCGTTAATATACCTTTCCGACAAAACAGCGCACATTTCAAGCAGCTCATCGCTGATCTTTACCCTGTGATGTTCTTCATAATATTTTCTTATGCCTCTGAGTACCTCGACCGTTTCTTCGATTGTAGGCTCGTTTACGGTAACAGGCTGAAAACGTCTTTCAAGAGCTGAATCCTTTTCAATATACTTTCTGTACTCCTTGAACGTCGTAGCGCCCACGACCTGTACCTCTCCGCGGCTGAGAGCAGGCTTGAGAATATTTGCGGCATTCATTGATGAGCCCTCGCTGTCTCCTGCACCGACGATATTGTGCAGCTCATCAATAAAAAGAATGATATTGCCCTCTGCCTTTATCTCGTCCACGAGTCCTTTCATACGGCTCTCAAACTGACCCCTGAACTGAGTTCCTGCAACAAGAGCGGTAAGGTCGAGAAGAAATACCTCCTTATTTTCAAGCTGGAACGGTACCTCTCTGTTCACGATCCTGCATGCCAGTCCCTCGGCGATAGCGGTTTTTCCTACGCCGGGCTCACCTATAAGACAAGGATTGTTTTTCTGCCTGCGGCAAAGAATCTGTATCGTCCGTGAGATCTCCTTGTCTCTTCCTACGATTTTATCAAGCTTGCCCTCCCTTGCACGTCCTGTAAGGTCGGTGCAAAATGATGACAAATACCTGCGCTTTTTTTCCTTTGAGCCGCTTTTATTTTGTGCTTCGGCGGTTTTGCTCGATTTGACGTTATCAGCATTTTCTGCGGCAGATCTTTCCTCGGAAGGCTTTGCGGCATTAAAAAGAGCATTGAAGAAATTTGGTATCGCATTTGTTCCGCCCTGCCTGAACAGCTCCGAATCAAAGCTGCCCGAAAAATCCGTCATCGCGTCCGCATATTCCTCTACCTCGTCATCGCTTATACCCATCTGCTCCATATATTCTTTGATCTGCGGAATATTCATATCGCGTGCACATACGAGACAAAGACCCTCATTTTTCTTTTCATTGCCCTGTATAGACTGAATAAACACCACAGCCTCACGTTTTTTGCATCTGCTGCAAAGCATCGTTTAAATCATCCTTTCCGCACAAAAATGTGCAAACAAAATAAAGGGGGGCTCTCTGTAAAACCGGACACGAGCAAAGCCTATTAGTCGGATGCAGGGCATCAGACCGCAGAAATAATAGATCCTTACGGATCTGCTGTCTTATAAGGTCATATAACGAAGCAGATGACCAAACCAACAGAGGATTTGCCGTGAAGGAGGCGTATAGAGGTTCCCTAAAGTCGCAAATCATCACCATGCGGCTGATATCATATTGTAAATTTTTCCGAAAATGAGCGTTTTTGAAAACAGCGCTTCGTTCATATATTCCGTACCTCCCGTATATATTACCGCAAGCAGTACGGCTGTGCAGAAAGCGGCAGTTACAGCAGCCCCCGCAACAGCTCCGGTCGCAGCACCCAGAATGCTGTCACAGGTCTTTACTGGCGGAACGTTTCTTATGATAAGAATGATCCTTATTATAAAGCGAAGGACAAGGCTTACAGCTACAAAGACAGCCGCCCATAATATAATTCCGATAAATCTAATGCATACGGGACGCACCGCAGTCTGCTCAAGATAATCCGCAATCCCGTCGTACCGAGCATCCTCGGAGCGTATTCCCCAAAGGTCGCTCAGAAAAGCCTCGGCTGCACCCTCATCACTCATTGCTTCCTTTACAGTATCCTGCTTCACGATGATCCCGAACGGAAGACGGCTGTTTATCTCACCCGTAACCAGCTCGCTGTATTTTTCGGTCATATCATTTATTTTATCACTAATTATCGGATTAGTCAATAGCGTTTGTATGTCAATATTCAAATAATTATACAAATCGGGAATACTTTCATAAATAAACTCCCCCCCTCCGTTTATGATATCATTCGCAAATTCCCTGACTGTATCATTTTCAATCGGCAGACTGTCTGCGATCTCATCAGCTATTTCATCGGATTTTTTTCTGAATTCATCCTCTGCTTTTTCCCTGACACTTTTAACTGCGCTGTCTATATGCTCCGAAACCGTTTCATGCAGAAATCTGTCATAAAGTGAGGACGTCACCGTATACGATGACATTGCTGACGCAGCCAAAAAGGCTGCAACAAAGCAAATCAGATTCAGAACAGTTCTCAGCACTCCCCTTTTATAGCCGAGACCTATGCATACAAGCATTATCAGAATAACGGCAGTATCGTAAATAAATGGACTCATCTGCGGCATTTTCTCCTTGAAAATCAGTTGTGATCGATCCTGTTTATAGAATCGTACCCCATAAGATAGATGTATTTGCCGTTTCTGCACAGATCATCATAATGATCCTCAAGAGTGATCTTTCCTGAATCTATCCCCTGAGCAGTGTAGATCTCAATAACATCTCCGCTTAATATATATGCTTCGTTTCCGTCGGCATACACCTTCTCGGCATTATCATCAACGATAGTTGTAACGGGAAGAGAGCAGTCGCTCCCTGAGATCATTATAAGCACCGTTCGTCTGAGGTCGCTGTTTCTGGTAAGTACAGCGGTGATCTCATCTCTTGAATCATAATCCTCAATGGCATAATCATAAACATAGCTTGAAATGAGTTTTCCGTTCAGGTCAAAGCCTGCGCACATAGTATCGCCTATCATTACTATTCCGCCGTCCGATGTGAACCGCACATCAAGAGCAAGCGCAGGAACGCTGTCGCTTACCCACTTCGGGTCGGTATCGGTAAAATCAAATCTGATCATTTTTGAAAGGAGCTGACCTCCTTCGGCGGTTATCGCCGTAATAATGCAGCCTGCGCTGTTATCTGTAAAGGTGACGTTTATTATTCTGCTGTCATAGCTGTAATAGGTAAAGATTGGTTCTCCACTTGGATTGTATACCTTCAGCATCGCAAGAAATTTATCCGATTTTGTGACCACTGCCGCATAATCCGCAGATGAAAGCTTTGCAATGTAAATAACATCGTCCGCAGTTTTTTCGTAAATTGTTTTATACTTGCTCTCAAGGCTGAAATCACGTCCGCCCTCGTCATAGATAAGAGCCTTGCCGCCTGATACGCACAGCACGGGATTTGCATAGCTGTGCTGCTTTTCCGACATTATCCTTCCGTCGCTGCTGTAAACATGAAATTTGGAATCGTCAAGTATTGCAAGACTGTTATCCATACTCATAAGCTGATAACCAAGTCCGCCCTCAACCTTGATTGGAAATTTTCCTTCGGCAAGCTCCGCATTGCTGCTTTCCGGCTGAACCGTTTCGGGGATAGATGTAAGAACGCCGTTAAGATACGGATACCAGATATCCTTTGTAAAAACAGCCACAAGAACCGCCCCGCAGATAAGCAGAACGGCAAATATTTTTATGATAAGATTTTTTGTCTGCTTTGCCTTTCTTTTTTTTCTCAGCTCGGAAATATCGGTTACTGCCATAAACGTCCTCCTTTCAAAAATACTAAAAACCATTTAAACTCAGAATATCTTTGGCAAAAATCCGCACCGTTTTCTGCGTCAAAGGATTTTGCCGGGTAATTTCCCCCTACGGGGGAGGTGTCACCATAGGTGACAGAGGGGCTGACCGAAAGAAACAAGCCTGCCTGCGGTTCTTTTCCTT
>CAZDJG010000051.1:0-12343 GCA_964505695.1 uncultured Ruminococcus sp. | reverse complement strand
GACCGAACCAATAGAGGATTTGCCGTGAAGGAGGTTTATAGAGGTTCCCTATAGAGAACCCCTGAATACAATCCTAATAATGGAATTATTTCCGTTTTGGTGAGCAACTATGGAGATAATGTTTGGAGAGAAATGAGGAAAATAAGAGAAGCCCTCTACTAAGCTTTTAAGAGAAACAATAATACGGAAACGAAAATCAGCATATAAAAAAGAGCCGCTCCGAAAGAAGCCGACTCTTTTATCAAATGCATAGAAATCAAACGATGAACTGCTTGATCCTCTCAAAGAAATCAGACGCATCATCGGTGTGAGCCTCGAGAAGGATAGGCTTTGAAAGATCAAGGCTGAAAATACCCATGATAGACTTAGCGTCTACGGCATATCTGCCCGAAAGGAGGTCAACGTCATAATCGCATATGGAAACCTCTGAAACAAAGCTCTTTACATCGTTAATGGTAGCCAGCATAATAGTTGTCTTCTGCATAATAATCCATCCTTTCATGTTGTTCTGCTGCTCATAGGAAGATATATTCTTCCTTAATATAAAGAATACCAGTTTTTTCAGGCAAAGTCAAGAGGGTTTGCAATTTTTTTATTTTTATTGTATAATCATATATATTATCCTTTTTCCAAATCCTTGTTGTAAGCATATTGCACATATTTTAAGAGGTACTTTTATGTATATTTACTTTTATACCTTTGGCTGCAAGGTAAACGTTTATGAAACCGCAGCCCTGTCTGAAGCGTTTGAAAAGGCAGGCTATGCAATCACCCGTGAAAAAGCTCTTGCGGATATTTTTATCATAAATTCCTGCACTGTCACATCAGAAAGCGACAGCAAGGTAATGCAGACGCTGCGCCGCATAAAAAGAGAATACCCGTCGGCAATAACCGTACTTACAGGCTGCTATCCCCAGGCATTCCCCGAAAAGGCGGAGAAATGCTGCGCAGATATAATCACAGGGACTAAGGACAGAGCCGAAACGGTTGCTCTCGTAAACCGTTTTATGAAAAATAAACAGAAGCTTAGCCGCATAGTCCCCTATGAAAGCTGCGACGGCTTTGAAGCCATGACCGTAAAGACTGTCGAAGGTCATACCCGCGCTTTTATGAAGATACAGGACGGCTGCAATGCATTCTGTACCTACTGCATTATCCCTTATTCAAGAGGAAGGCTGCGTTCAATGCCAATTGACGACGTGAGAAGAGAAGCGGAGCTGCTGGCGGAAAACGGCTATAAGGAGATAGTTCTGGTGGGAATAAATCTTGCGTTTTACGGCACCGAAACAGGTCTGCGGCTGGCAGACGCGGCGGAAACGGTATGCTCCGTCAAGGGAATAGAACGGGTCCGACTTAGTTCACTTGAGCCCGAAATGATAACCGAGAGCGATCTTATAAGATTAAAGGCTCAGCCGAAATTCTGTCCCTCCTTTCATCTGTCTCTGCAAAGCGGCTGCAACAAGACACTGAAAGCCATGAACAGACGGTATACCGCCGAGGAATATGAGGAGCTTGTCACGCTTATACGCAAAATGTTCCCCGACTGCGGGATAACCGCCGATATTATGACGGGCTTTCCCGGAGAAACCGAGGATGACCATATCACCTCCATGCGCTTTGCGGAAAAGATCGGCTTTTCCGATATCAATGTATTCCCTTATTCGGGACGGGCGGGTACCAAGGCGGATAAAATGGAAAATCAGATACCTGCGGATATCAGAAAGCGCAGAGCGGCTCAGATGTCGGCTGTAGGAAAAAAATGCAGGGATAAATTTCTCGGAACCCTTGTAGGAAAAGAGTTTCCCGTGCTGTTTGAACGCGAAAAGGCCGACGGTATCCATCACGGATATGCGCCGAATTACACCCATATCAAAATATTAACAAAATATTCAGATAAAAGCTTGCGTAAAATGATTTTTTATGTTAAAATAGATAAGATAGAGGACGGCTGCTGCATTGGACATATCCTGCCGCAGCAAAACGTCCGCACTTAATTCGAAGGGAAGTTTTGTACCAATGTCAGTTTACCGTATTTATGTTGAAAAAAAGCCCGAATTTGCGGCTGCGGCAAAAACGCTTCTCGGAGATGTGAGAACAGCTCTCAGGCTTGACTCTCTCCGCTCTCTCAGGATCATAAACAGATATGATGCGGAAAATATTTCGGAAGAAAATTTTAGTTATGCCGCTTCAAACGTTTTTTCCGAGCCTGCCGTTGACATGACTTACAGAACGCTTCCCTCTTTGGGCAATGATGAGCGTATTTTTGCCGTAGAATATCTTCCCGGACAATTCGACCAGAGGGCGGATTCCTGCGAACAGTGTATCCAGATACTTACGCAGGGCGAAAGATGCCGTATAAGGAATGCCCGTGTTTACATAACCGAGGGGCATCTCACCGACGAACAGTTTGACGCTCTGAAAAAATATATCATCAATCCGGTTGAAAGCAGGGAGGCGTCTCTTGCCGAGGCAGATACGCTTGCCTCAAGCTATAATATCCCCGATTCCGTCGAAACGCTTACGGGATTTATTTCAATGAACGATATGGGGCTTGCGGATTTTGTAACAAAATACGGTCTTGCAATGGATTTCGATGATCTGAAATTCTGCCGCGATTATTTTCGCGACACCGAAAAGCGCGATCCGACCATTACCGAAATACGCATGATCGACACCTACTGGTCCGACCACTGCCGTCACACTACCTTTTCAACCATAATAGATGAAGCAAATATCGACGCCGATTATATCAGAAAGACCTACAACAGCTACATTGACGCAAGAAAAGAGCTTGGAAGAGAAAATAAACCGATAACCCTTATGGATATCGCCACGATCGCCGCAAAAAAGCTTAAAAAGGACGGCATATTAAAGGACCTCGACGAATCCGAGGAAATAAACGCCTGCTCCGTAAAGATCAAGGTCGATGTTGACGGCGAGCTTCAGGACTGGCTCCTGATGTTCAAAAACGAAACGCACAACCATCCCACCGAAATAGAACCTTTCGGCGGCGCCGCAACCTGTCTCGGAGGCGCAATAAGAGATCCCCTTTCGGGACGTTCATATGTCTATCAGGCAATGCGCATAACAGGTGCGTCAAACCCCCTCGTTCCCGTTGAGGACACCATTCACGGAAAGCTTCCCCAGAGAAAAATAACCGTGGGCGCAGCAAACGGCTACAGCTCATACGGCAATCAGATAGGTCTTGCCACAGGTCATGTTGCCGAGGTATATCACCCGGGATATGTGGCTAAAAGACTGGAAATAGGCGCAGTTATCGGCGCAGCTCCGGCAGAAAACGTAATAAGGGAAGTCCCCGAACCGGGCGATGTTATAATCCTCCTGGGCGGACGCACCGGAAGAGACGGCTGCGGCGGCGCAACAGGCTCGTCAAAGTCCCACAACGAGCAGTCCCTCGAAAACTGCGGAGCAGAGGTCCAGAAGGGTAATCCCCCCGAAGAAAGAAAGCTTCAGAGACTTTTCAGAGATCCCGAAGTAACACATATGATAAAACGCTGCAATGACTTCGGAGCAGGCGGCGTTTCCGTTGCCATAGGCGAGCTGACGGACGGTCTTATCATCGACCTCAACGCCGTTCCCAAAAAATACGACGGTCTTGACGGAACGGAGCTTGCCATTTCGGAGAGCCAGGAAAGAATGGCTGTTGTCGTAAGAAAATCCGACATGAAGAAGTTTATCGCAGCGGCGGCGGCAGAAAATCTTGAGGCTACCAAGGTCGCAGACGTAACCGAAGAACCCAGGCTCAGAATGAAATGGAACGGGAAGATAATCGTTGATCTTTCAAGGGAATTTTTAAATTCCAACGGAGCGCAAAAGCACGCCGCCGTTCAGATACCCCTGCCTGTTACCATTCAGCCCAAGTCCTATTCGGACTGCCCCGACAGCTGGTATACACTTATGACAAACCTTAACGTATGCTCGCAGAAGGGTCTTGTGGAACGCTTTGACTCCACCATCGGCGCAGGTACTGTGCTTATGCCCTACGGTGGAAAATATCAGCTTACCCCCACCCAGGCCATGGCTGCTAAAATACCTGTCCTCAAGGGTCAGACAAAGACCTGCTCGATCATGGGCTGGGGCTATAATCCTTATGTAAGCGACAAAAGTCCCTATCACGGAGCAATAGCCGCAGTCATTGAATCTATCTCAAAGGTCATCGCCGCAGGAGGAAGCTATAAGCAGTGCTGGCTCACATTCCAGGAATATTTCGAGAGAACGCAGAACAATCCTACACGCTGGGGCAGACCCTTTGCCGCTCTTCTCGGCGCATACAAGGCTCAGATCGAGCTTGGCTGCGGCGCTATCGGCGGAAAGGATTCAATGTCGGGTACGTTTGAAAATATTGACGTTCCCGCAACACTTGTTTCCTTCGCGGTTTCCACTGCAGACAGCGATAAAATACTCTCCCCCGAATTTAAAAGAGCAGGCAACAAGGTAATCTATATCACCCCCGATTACGATGAAAACAATTTGCCTGAGTGGGACAGCGTAAGAAGCGTATTTGAACGTGTTGAAGCTCTTATCAGCGAGGGCAAGGCTCTTTCCGTATGGTCTGTGGGCTTCGGAGGAATTGCCGAGGCTGTCGCTAAAATGTCTCTCGGCAACAGGATAGGCTTTAAGTTTGAAAGAAAAATGCCTGCGGATCTGCTTTTCTACCCACGCTACGGCTCTTTTATAATTGAGCTTGACGGCGACCCCTTTACACCCGAAACGGTCATCGGAACGACAACAGATACCTATGCCATCGACTGCAAGGATTACGCTGTGGATATGACCGAACTGCAAAAGGCGTGGGAGGACAAGCTTGAACCCGTATTCCCCTGCAATATAAAGACGGAAAGCAAGCCCGCAAGGATTTACACCTATACCGCAAAGGAAACCGTTCAGCACGCTTCCTCCTTTGCAAAGCCGAGGGTACTTATCCCCGTATTTCCCGGCACAAACTGCGAATACGACAGTGCAAGAGTATTTGAACGGGCAGGTGCGGTTCCCGAAGTCGCTGTTATTAAAAATCTCTCCGCAGCAGCTCTTGAGGACAGCATAAAATACTTTGAAAAGGCTGTAAAAAAATCTCAGATAATCATGATACCGGGCGGCTTTTCGGGCGGAGATGAGCCTGACGGTTCGGGAAAATTCATCACCGCATTTTTTCGCAACCCCCGTATCAGGGACGCAGTCACGGAGCTGCTCGAAAACAGGGACGGTCTTATGCTGGGAATATGCAACGGCTTCCAGGCACTCATTAAGCTGGGTCTTGTGCCATTCGGAAAAATAGTCGATATGACGGACGATTCACCGACTCTTACCTTCAATACTATTGCACGGCACCAGTCGATGATGGTTTCCACAAGGATAGCCTCCACAAAATCCCCGTGGCTGGCAGGCTGCGAGGTAGGAGATATACACAAGATAGCGATCTCCCACGGAGAAGGAAGATTTGTCGCCTCTCCCGAGCTTATAAAGAGCCTTGCCGATAACGGACAGATCGCAACTCAGTATGTTGATCTTGACGGCGCTCCTTCCATGGATATCAGATATAACCCCAACTCCTCCTATGACGCTGTTGAGGGAATAACCTCCCCCGACGGACGTATTCTCGGAAAAATGGGACACAGCGAACGTATCGGAACGGATATCTGCAAAAACGTTCCGGGCTGCAAGGATCAGAAGATCTTTGAAAGCGGCGTGGCTTATTTCAAGTAATTGCGGCAGAAACCGCCTGTATCTGATGAACAGGCGGTTTTTCGGTATATGAGGTGACTATTGTGTTTAAAATTCTTATTGCCGAGGACGACAGAGAGCTGAGGCTTCTTTTTCAAAGAGTACTTACACGCAGCGGATATTCGGTCACGGGCGCCTGCGACGGACAGGAGGCTCTTTCACTGCTGGACAAGGAGTATTTTGACCTCATAATCTCCGATGTGATGATGCCCGGTATTGACGGCTACGAGCTTGTAAGCTCGCTGAGAGATGCGGGAATAAACATTCCCGTGCTTATGATATCCGCAAAGGACGCTTATGACGATATGCGTCAGGGCTTTCTTTCAGGCTCTGACGACTATATGGTAAAGCCTGTGAACGTAAACGAAATGGTACTCAGAGTAGGCGCGCTCCTGCGGCGGACTCAAATGATAAGCGAAAGACGGCTAACCATCGGCTCAACGGTCATGGAATACGATTCGATGACCGTTTCCTGCGGCGGGGAAAGCATGGTTCTTCCTCAGAAGGAATTCATGCTGCTGTACAAAATGGCGTCATATCCCGGCAAGATCTTTACACGCCAGCAGATAATGGACGATATCTGGGGATATGATACCGAGACTGATCCGCACACAGTTGAGGTACATATTGGCAGGCTAAGGGAACGTTTCCGCAATAACCCCGATTTTCAGATAGTCACCATGAGAGGCGTGGGGTATAAGGTGGTCAAAAAATGAAAAAGGAATCGGCAAAGCCGCAGAACAGCATCACTATTTACTTTACGCTGCTTATTTTTCTTGTGACACTCCTGACAATAGTTTTTTCAAGCGTTATATCGTACATACTCGACCGTTTTTTCCATACAACGGTATATATATCGGAAACAGGCTGGATACTCCTGTTCACAATGATCCTCGGAGCTGCGGTGGCAATATTTGTAAGCCGCATTCTCCTTGCTCCCATCAGAAAGCTGGGGGATGCCATGAACCGTGTGGCAGAACGGGATTTTACAATAAGACTCGAGCCTAAGTCAAAGATAACCCAGATAAACGATATTTACGAGAATTTCAATCTTATGACAAGCGAGCTTGGCACTACGGAGATATTGCAGACGGATTTTGTTTCAAACGTTTCCCATGAATTCAAAACGCCCATAAACGCTATCGAGGGATATGCCATGCTTTTGCAGGAGCAGGGTCTGCCTCCCGAGGAGCAAAGCGAATACATTGAAAAAATACTATTCAATACCAAAAGGCTTTCCGAGCTTGTGGGAAATATCCTGCTGCTGTCAAAGCTTGAAAATCAGGCGATACCGCAGAAGAAAAAAATATACCGCCTTGATGAACAGATACGAAGGGCAATACTTCTCCTTGAATCAAAGTGGACGAAAAAAAACATCGCTTTTGATATCGAGCTGGAAAAAATTACCTGCAAGGGCAATGAAAGCCTTATGCTGCACATCTGGACAAATCTTCTTGACAATGCAATAAAATTCAACTCGGACGGCGGAACTGTAAAAATGCGCCTTAACCAAAGGGACGGAAATATCGTTTTCACCATTTCAGACAGCGGCTGCGGCATTTCCGAAAGCGACTGCAAGCATATTTTCGATAAGTTTTACCAGTCCGACGGATCACGCAAGGACGAGGGAAGCGGCTTGGGTCTTGCGCTTGTCAAGCGTCTTACAGAGCTGTGGGGCGGCAGCATCGGCGTTGAAAGCAGTATAGGAAACGGAACGACCTTTACGGTAACACTCCCGGATGAACAGGAGGCCACACCTTGCCGAACTTCAAAAATATCATAAAAAACAGCTATGTTGTCGTTGACCTTGAAACTACGGGGCTCAGTCCCGAAGCAGACAGGATAATCGAGATCGCAGCGGTAAGGATCACCGGCGGAAAGCCCGACGGCACATTCTCTACTCTCGTTGATCCCGAAAGGCATATCAATGCCTATATTACCGAGCTTACGGGCATTTCCGATAAAATGGTGAAAAATGCGCCGAGGATACGTGAAGCAATGCCTGCGTTCCTTGAATTTATAGGGGGTACTCCCCTGCTGGGACATAATCTTATCCGCTTTGATATGAGCTTTCTGCAAAACTGCGCTCCCGTATATAACGACTGTATCGACACTCTTGTGCTGGCTCAGCACATAAAGGAGGACTTTACGGGGTTCAGTCTGGGTGCCCTCTGTTCACATTACAATGTTGTGAACGACAGCGCCCACCGTGCTTTGTCCGACTGCCTTGCAACACATGAGATCTATACAAGGCTTAAAGAGGATTATTTCAATAAGGGCGGTTTTTTCACAATGGCAGTAAACTGCACAAAAAAACAATATCAGCAGAATATTGCCGAAAAATGCAGTACAGGCACGGTTCTTTCCATCGCCCACCGTGACGGAGGTCTTATCGTATCCGCAGACGGCTGCCCTATAGGAACTGTCGGCAGCTCAAAGCAGCGGGAATATGAGGAAAACGAGGATATTGTGCAGTCGGTAAAGACGGCTAAAATATCCGAGGGAGCAAAGGGCAGGCTGCTCCTTACCGCTGAAGTCACAGTCTGCGGTTAATACTAATCCTTCACCGAACTGCAGATAAAAGATTAGTATGAAAAGAGGCTTCTGTTATGCGTAAAATGATAACATATGATATATATATCTGCCACAGCGGCACGCTTACCGACAGCTACAAGCAGCTTATGGAGCTGCTCAACGCACCGGGGGATTTCCGCTACCGAAACCACTCCGAGGACTGGACAATGCCGCCGCTCAAGTACGCAAACAGCAGATTTTTAACTGTATACAAAAAAATGCAGCGGAACATGAACGGCAGCGCCTGCGTTGTCATGCTCCTTGACAGGCATTGCAGGGATACCGGCAAAAGAAGATATGAGGCGGATTACGCAGCCGCCTCCCGAAAGCCTCTTATCGTGGTAAATACCGATGGGTCTGATATCCCTACGTGGCTTTCGCCGAATGCTGTTACAGATTTTGAACGGGGACAAATAATTGCAGCTATTGAAAAATATGCGCTGTACATCTGAGTTTATATTCATTGGAGCAGCGCAGTTTTCAGATAAGGTAAAGGTGTTGATGATATGATAATGATAATCGGAGGGCAGTTTCAGGGCAAAACGGATTATGCCGTGAAGCTTGGAATTAAAAAAAATGAAATCCAAAACGGAGCGTCGATCCCTATTGACTGCCCGGAAAATATCCGCTGTATTTCCGACTTTCAGCTTTTTATAAAAAGAGTGTGCGATACAGGTCTTGACCCTGTGGAAAAAGCAGCCGAGCTGCTTGAAAGAAACCCCGGTATCGTAATTATTTCCACGGAAATAGGCAATGGAGTGATCCCGATAGATAAATCCGACCGTCTGTGGCGTGAGGGCGTCGGAAAAGCCTGCTGTTATCTTGCTGCGAGAGCTGAAAGGGTTATAAGAATGGTATGCGGCATTCCCGCGGTCATAAAGGAGAGCAAATGAAGCTGATCTTTATCCGTCACGGAAAAACACAGGGAAACCTTGAAAAGCGGTATATCGGAAGAACCGACCAGCCGTTGTGCGGCGAGGGTATTGAGGAAATAACCGAAAGAATTTATCCGCAGGCTGATGTTGCCGCCGCAAGCCCTATGAAACGATGTCTGCAAAGCGCAGAGATAATTTATCCCCAAAAAGAGATATATGTCTGCGGACTTCTGAGGGAAACCGACTTCGGAGATTTTGAGGGAAAAAGCTTCAGTGAGCTTTCGGATGACCCACGTTACCGTCAGTGGATAGACGGAGAAATCGCCGCTCCTCCGAACGGCGAAAGCAGAGAGGATTTTACCGCCCGCTGCTGCAAAGGATTTTCCGAAACGGTAAAAAAATATGAGAACAAAACGGTCGCTTTTGTTGTACACGGCGGTACGATCATGGCTATAATGTCACAGTTTGTATACCCCAAAAGAGATTTTTACGATTTTCAGGCAAAAAACGGCGGAGGCTTTACAGCCGAATTTTCCGGTGAAAGAATCATAAATTTTCAGGAGCTTTAATATGAAGGCGCTTCCTCTTATTTTCGGCTTTATAATCGATGCATTTCTCGGCGATCCCTACACGCTTCCCCACCCCGTAAGGCTCATAGGCAGCCTTATTTCAAAGCTTGAATCGGTAATGCGCAGGCATATCAAAAACAAGCGCACGGGAGGGACTGTACTTGGACTGATCGTTCTTTTCCTGTCCGTATCCGTGCCTTCGGCAATACTTTTTGTGTGCTGTAAAATACACATCGTTCTTGGGATAGCCGCAGAAAGCATTATGTGCTATTACCTTATTGCCCGGTGCTGCCTTAAAAGGGAGAGCATGAAGGTATATTCCGCCGCCGCAAAAAACGATGAAAACGGCGCAAGAGAAGCTGTTTCCATGATAGTCGGACGGGATACAAAGCCTCTCGATATGAACGGAATAATCCGTGCGGCAGTTGAAACCGTTGCGGAGAATACCTCCGACGGAGTTACCGCTCCTCTTTTTTATATGGCTCTGGGCGGAGCGGCAGGAGGCTTCTTCTACAAGGCAGCCAACACCATGGATTCCATGCTTGGATATAAAAACGAAAAATACATTGATTTCGGACGTTTTGCGGCAAGGCTCGACGATATACTCAATTACATTCCCTCAAGGCTTACTGCGCTGATAATGATACTGTCCGCCTTTATTCTCGGATACGACGGCAAAGGCGCATACAGAATATGGAAGCGTGACAGAAGAAAGCATGAAAGCCCAAATTCCGCTCAGACGGAATCGGTATGCGCAGGAGCGCTGGGTATCCGTCTTGCGGGCGATGCGTATTATTTCGGCAGGCTGCATAAAAAACCGTTTATCGGCGACGATATCCGTCCCGTTGAAAAGGAGGATATTATCCGTGCCGACAGGCTCATGTATCTGACAAGCCTTATCATGCTGTTTATCTCGGCGGCGGTAAGAATTGCATTAGGGAACCTCGTTTAAACCTCCTTCACGGCAAAACTCATTGACGAGGCTTTGCTCGTGTCCCGGTTTAAACGAGAAACCCATTATTCTCTTGAAAGGATTTTTAAAATGGACGAAAGATTTTCAAGGACTGCCATGCTCCTTGGCAGCGAGGCTATGGAAAAGCTCGGAAATGCCCGTGCGGCGGTTTTCGGTCTGGGCGGCGTTGGCGGATATGTTGCGGAGGCACTTGCACGAAGCGGCATAGGCGCTCTTGATCTTATCGACAGCGACCGCATAAGCATTACTAACCTTAACAGGCAGCTCCTTGCCGTTCAGGGAACTGTGGGAATGCTTAAAACAGACGTCGCAAAGGAAAGGATCATGCAGATAAATCCCTCATGCTCCGTGACTGTGCATAATGTGTTTTACTTGCCCGAAAATTCATCGGATTTCGATTTTACAAAATATGACTATATTGCCGATGCGATTGACACCGTTACCGCCAAGACAGAGCTGGCGGTCAATGCACAAAAATGCGGCACACCCATAATAAGCTCCATGGGAACGGGAAACAAGCTGCACCCCGAGCTGCTGGAGGTGGCAGATATATACAGCACCTCGGTCTGCCCCCTTGCAAGGGTAATGCGTTATGAACTAAGACGCAGGGGTGTGAACAGTCTTAAGGTCGTATATTCAAAGGAAAAGCCGCTTGCTCCGATAAAGGAAATTTGCAGCGAGGACGGTTTGAGAAAAAGTATTCCCGGCTCCTCAGCATTTGTTCCCGCCGCCGCAGGCATGATAATAGCAGCGGAAATCGTAAGGGATATCTGCAGCGCCGAAAATTCATAAAATAGTGCTTGAAATCACATTAAAACATGATATAATTAAAGCTGTATTGTATCCGTAATTGTATTGTATCCTCTTATGAGGAATAATAGCAAGGAGGGTTCTCTATGAAAACAACAAACACAAAAAAGCTGGTGATTCTTGCGCTCTTGGCAGGAATACTGGTCGTAATGGCGTTCACGCCGCTGGGGTATCTTAAAATAGGTGCGCTTAGCATTACCTTGAACATGATACCCGTTGCCGTCGGAGCCGCAGCACTCGGTTCGACAGGCGGAGCAATACTCGGCACAGTGTTCGGCATTACAAGCTTTGCTCAGTGCTTCGGAACCGACCCCTTCGGCACAATGCTTGCAGGCTACAGTTTATTCGGCGCTTTTGTTGTATGCGTGTGCGCAAGAACTTTGGCAGGTTTTCTGGTGGGGCTTGTTTACAAACTTTTAACCAAAATGATAGCAAACAGCTATGCCGTATACCCGATAATCGGTCTGCTGGCGGCTGTTTTCAACACAGTGCTGTTTATGACGTCGCTGATGCTGATCTTCGGAAGGACGCCTGAGCTTACTCAGATGAGAGGCGGAATGAACATTCTTGCGTTTATGTGCGCATTTGTCGGCATTAACGCAGTTTTTGAGATAATTGCCTGCACTGCTTTAACAAGCGCTGTTGCATCGACTCTCAAAAAAGCAAAGCTCATCGGAATGCCGTCCCCCGAAGCAAAAACGGCTGAGGCATAAAGGAAAAACTTACACGAATATTTATATGTGATACAATACAAAAAAGCTGTCTGCAAAGGACAGTCACTCATAAAGAAGTTTTCGCCA
>CAZDJG010000050.1:0-12462 GCA_964505695.1 uncultured Ruminococcus sp. | reverse complement strand
CCAGGACCACCGCCAGGCCGGGCCGCCGGGGCAGCTCCGCCGCCTCCGCCCGCAGCGGAAACGGAAGCGGCAGAAGCATCAAGCCCCTGCGCAGTCCTTTCAAGGGATCTGCCGTCAAAAACACCGCTCAGAGCTTCTACAGACCCCGCGCTGTCTATAATGCCCTGTAAAAAGCTGTCGGCAGTCCGGACGCCGTACCGGTAAGCCTCATCGTACCATTTCCACCATTCCTCGCTTTCTTCGTCCCTGTGGCTTTCAAGGTACTCTTTTCTTTTAGACCAGTATTCATTATCATCAATATCATGAGTGGCAAGCTGCTTGTCGTACTTATCCATTTCAGCCGCTGTGGTTTCACGCCTGTTCTTCCAAAACTCGTCAATGACTTCGGAATTGGTCTTGTTTGCATTTGTCCGGATCCGCTGCTGTTCGGCAGCCGATTCTTCCATTCGGCGAATAGTTTCATCATCGTATTTATCGAGCATATTCAGAGTGTTTACACGATAACCCTCAAGCGTGGCGTATTCAGCGTCAAGGGAGTCCCTCTGCGATTGCAGTTCTTTCATTCTCGCCGTTTCATCGGCGGTCTTGAATTTCTTTTCCTGCAGGATGTTCAGCTCGTCAATGGTCTTTTTGTATCTGCCGTTCCACTCTTCCTGCTTTGTAAGAATATCATCATAAAAAGCATTAAGCTGAGTATACTTCTCCATTCCGCTCATGTTGGAAATTTTCGACCATGTATCACCCAGACTGACAATATTGTCCGTTGACTTTTGATTTTCAGCGGTGATCTTGTTCATGCCATCGGCAATAGTGTCAAGCTCATCGGCTAATTTAACGATAGACGCGACAGCGGCGGCGGCAGCGGCTGTAATAGCCGCGAACGAAGCAATGGAAGCTGTCTCCGCACCTGATACAGCGCTTTTCAAAGATAACATTGCATTACCTGCGCCGGTTCCCAGATTGGTAAATGCGGTTCCTGCTGATGAAAGAGCAGAGCCTATAGAACCGTTCAGTGTGTTTGCAACACCTGTAAGAGAAGTAACAGCTTTTGCTGCAATACCGGGTATTTGCTTAAACTTATCAGCAAAAGCGGATATTTTGTCAACAGCCCACACAGTGGCAAGCACCTTAACTGCATTTACAATCGTATCGCCGTTTTCGGCGATCCACTCCAGAGCGTCAATAATAGCGGGAAGTCCGTCATCTGCTGCAAATTCGGCAAGCCTTTCTCCCAATTCCTCAAGTTTTGGAGAGAGGTCTGCTGCAAATTCGCTTATAGTCTGCTTTATTTCGGGGAGATTGTCATTAAGCGTATTAAGGAAATCCTGCGCAACGGGTATCAGAGTGTCAGTGATCGGGGGCATAAGCTCCGAAAGAGCGTTTTCCTTCAAGCCGTCAAGGGTGTAGCTAAGCGTTGTAAGGGAATCCTTATACTTGACAGCAGCGTCAACAGCTTCGCTTGACATTATCATACCATTGTCATGTGCTGCCTGTTTAAGCTCTTTGGTGCTTTCCGCTGTTTGATTCATCAGGGGGATAAGCTGCGTATAAGAACGCCCCATAAGGTCATTGGCGGCGGCATTTCGCTCCTGCTCGTCACTGATACCCTGCAAGCCATAGATCACGGTTTCAAACAGCTCTTCACGGCTCATTCCTTCAAGGCTGTCAATTGATATACCAAGCCTTTCAAAAGCCGATACCGCACCTTCTGCGCCGCTCTGTGCGCTTTCCACAGCGTTTGTAAGAGTCCTTGTCGCTGTGGTAAGACTGCCGACCGAGGCTCCGTTTATGCTCAGAATATAATCCCACTCCTGATAAGCCTCACGGGAAAGACCAAGTATCTGTGACTGCTTATCAATGGCGTCTCCTGCCTCCATCGTCTCGCTTACAAGGTTTTTCAATGCGGCTGTAATATCGGAAATTACATTGATGACCTCCTCCGCTCCCTTAACAATAGCCTCCGAAGCTAAATTTGCCTTTAGGATATCTCCGAAGGTCACCGTTTCGTTTCCCGCCGCTGTAGCCTCATCGCTGTATTCGCCCGTTTTATCCTTAAGATCCTGCATTTGTGCTTTTGTATCTATAAGGACACGCTGAAATTCGTCGTATTGGGACTGCGTAACATTTCCGAGATCAAGAGCCTCTTTCATAGCCTCCGCCTGACCGCTTAATTCGGCGTACTTTTCGTTCAGACTTTCGGAAATGCTGCTAAGAGCTGCCATTTTCTGCCTGTTAAGCTCCATTGCATCAGCGAAGCTGAGATGAGAACCCTGTGCAGTATAAAGTGAGCCGTTTATTTCATCAAGCTCGCTTTTTTCATTTTTTAAGGTATTATCGAGTGCAGATATCTTTATGTTAAGTTCATCATAAATGCCTGTTTCCTTTTCTGCATAGCCGCTTGTCCCTTCAAGAGATTTGCCCATATCATTCAATGCTGATTCAAGTCTCCGCACCTCGGCAGAAGTCTGTGCAACATCTGTCTGGTACCGCGCCCATTCACCAGTATCCATGCTTCCGGCGACAAATGCCGATGTTGCTTTTTCATTCAGTTCATTAAGAGCAATAAGCTTTTCCTGTGTGATATGGAGCTGTTCTCCGAGAAGTTCATAGGCTGCTCTTTGAAGTTCGGTGGAATCTGCTCCCGCTTTGTCGGCTGCTGTAAGGGCTTTTTGTACCTCCTTTACCTGATTGCCGACATTTCGGAGTTCCCCGTCCATGCTTTTTAAGGCTTCGTCCATTCCGTCATCGTCTATTGACAGATGTATTTTTGCCATATAGCCGTAATTATTTGCCATATAAATTATTTCCCTTCATCAGTCTCGGATTGTGAAAGTTTCAAGAAATTGTTCAAGCTCTGCGTCAAGCTCTCTCTGCGCATCCTCCGAAATTCTATCCATAAAACCCGACCCTTCTAAGATTTCGATATAATGCCTGTGGGAAAAATATCGGCGGTCAAAGTTCAGCAGATGAGGAACAGTATGCATATTTTTATTCCTCACGCCGTAAATCTTTCCGCTTTTGGTTTTAAGCGTTCCTCTTACCCATCCTGCTTTGAAATATCCCGGCTGTTCCTTTTCGGGAGCTGCAACGTGAACCGCCCTCGCTGCATTCCGGCTTCGATGAACGGTAATGTGGCTCACAACCTGTGTATGGGTTGAATAGTGCCTTACAGGAGAAGCTGCGATTATTCTGGAAAGCATATCATCCTGAGTGTGTCTTATTGCTTTACTGGTCTTTTTCTCGACATCTGCCCGGGTCTGCTTTACAACACGATCGCTTATCCATTTCTCAATTTCTTCGGGAACGTAATCAGCCATTTTCTCACCGCCTTTCATGCATAAAAAAAGCGCCTTACAGCAAGACTGTAAAACGCTGAAAATATATTCGGGCATAGAAAAACCGCCTTGATTTCTCAAAGCGGTTATTGATTGTTGTCAGTCATGATAAATACGTTCGGGTACATTCCGTCTGTTCAAAAACAAGTCCATTGACAGTTGAAAAAACCATTAAAACAACAGGCATTGGAGTTTCATCAAGCAGACCTCGCTTGCCTTTTTCAGGATCATGATACTGAAAAATTAGGTCATCTTTTCCCCAACACTTTGACATTTTTTCAAGCTTGTTAAAGTCAAGGCGGTTTTTTTCGCAGTACTTTTTAATTTCATCAATATGATCATTGTAAATTCTGCATTTTGACATAACATCACCTCATTACTCATTAATATCAATTTCAAATGTCCTAAAGTGTCCTAATGAGTTGTATATAACACTTTGATCTTGTTTAAAGCAGCGCAGCACTGCCTTATCACCATCAGAAGCAGTCAGAACGAAATCCGAAGTTCCGGGATGAGTGTGTCCGCTCCATTTATACCCCTGCTTTGCAAGCTCTTTTGCTTCACTCGGTTCTATATTGACCTCTTTGGGATTTCCTCGTATCAACAGTCTGATTTCGGCTTTTGTAAACAAGGCAAACTCGTCACCTGTTTTGGCAGTAAGTGCAGATAAATCAGCCATATTTACAGAATCCTTCGGAACAGTTACACGGCTGTCATATTCGGGAAGGCTGTCAAGAAGCTCCTGCTGTCTTTTGTTAAGCTCAACATCAAACATCAGAATAGCATTAGGATTCCCTTTTCCCGTATGCTGCTGTTCAATAGGCTGCTCAATAGCTGAAATGTGCATATTTTCACCTCTTGATTTTATTATACCACTTTTAACGAATTTGTCAATACTGTTCCCCGAACAAAATCGTCCTGTTTTCGGGTCATGATTAGGATTGTACCTTGTTTCATTTTCCGAAGTTCAGTAATCATCACCCGCAGGCTCGTTCCTTTTTACCATGCATGAATGCCTGTCGGTAAGCGGCAGTCCTGCCCTCAGCTCGTACTCGTTCAGATCAAAGTCAAGAAGTGCCTGCTCGTAATAGGAGTAGTCGGGTTTTGCCTTTGTGGCTATGATTTCCTCAACATTTGCCCGATATTCGGTATCAATTTCTTTTTCCGCTCTCAGCTCAACACTCGTTCCCGCATAGCATGGGTTAAAGCGGTCGTCAATAACGGAAACCTCGTCAAAGCTCATGTGCTTCACAATGCGGCGGGGTATCTTTCCCGCCCTCTGTTCTATCTCATCGGCGCGGCACTTAAAGCCGAAGCTCCAGCCTCTGAGCCTGCCCTCCCGTGCTTTCCGGATTACCTCAGGGTCGGAAATAACAGCCTCCGCACGAAGCCCTATGCTGTCCTCATTAAGGGATAAAGTGCCGTCAGCGACAGAAGCAAGCTGCTTGTTGTGATCGTGATTTAATAGCATGATCACATCGGGAAAAGCTCTAAGAGCCTCACCGAATGCTCCCGGCTCTATCTGCTCCACAACCTTTCCCTTTGAGGTCATAACAGGTCTGCTGTCACGTCCCACAGCGTTCACATATCCCGATATTTTCAAAGTATTATCGGAACGAAGCTCATATTCAAACATTTTATTTCCTCCTCTGTGATTTGGGCATAAAAAAGCGCTTTACAGCAGACTGTAAAACGCTTGAAAAATATTGAAGTTAAAGACTACCTTGTAGAAATTTCTCGCATTTCTGTAAAGAAAAAATAGTCAAAACCACTCCGTACACTGATCAAGCTGTTCGTCATTATATCTTCTGCAAAGCTCCTGATGAACAGTCTCTGTAAAATCGGTATTGGAAAGCTCCTGAGTTTCTGCTACAGCTATTACCGCTCTTGATATTTCTCGTATTTCTCTCTGATTGATTTTTTCTTCAGCAAGAATTTCAAGAATACGAACGGTAGCATTTGCGATTTTTCTATGATTTATCAGCATTTTATCACTCCTGAAATTATTTTGCGGGCTTATTTTCAGATATAACAAAACCGCCTTTTTAGGGGCGGTTAGATGTTTATTTTAAATCTGCAAAAGCCAAATCAACTAACTGTTCAGCAATTTTCCCTTTAATAGATACATCAGTATTGTTTGATTCTGCTTTTTCGTATTCTGTTCCCTCAATAACCATACATTCCATTTTTATTTTATGCCATGCTTCTTTAGTCATTGTTCGGATACTATTATCGGATAAAGAAAAGTTGTCAGATAAGAATTTTCTCTGCTCAACGGAGAGGCTCATTATTATTCCTCCTATTCATTGACCGCAACGGTTATGATTTTACCATCGTCATTGAGAACAACATGAGTTCTGCCTCTGTCAAATACAGAACACGCTGCATCTGTTTTGCTCCGATATGTAACATACGGATTTGATAACGCTTCTTTAACATCAACTGATGATACTTTTCTCTGAATCATTCTTTCCGTTGCGTGGGTAGAAATTTCATTCACAGTAACACCATTAGCGGCTCTTGTGCCTTTAATCATGCTTTTGAACTCATTGCGTATTTTTATTATACCACTTTCCGCAGATTTGTCAATCCCTTTTCCCGAACAAAACCGCCCGTTATCGGGGTCATGATTCGGATTAAACCTTTTTTCAAGCAAATGTCTGTCAGTCAGAGGAAGTCCTGCCCGCAGCTCATATTCGTTCAGGTCAAAATCAATAAGTGCCTGTTCAAAATATGAATAATCAGCCATAATAACCTCCCGTATCATATGACCTGACAAACAAAATTATCGCCGTTCAGCTCGTACTGCATAAGGATATGCATAGCGTTGATAAGCGCAACCACCATATCCACCTTGCCTGCACTGCGCTTTTTGTTCACATACTTGTTAAGGTTTGTGTCCTCGGTGCAGCGGGCATTTTCAAAGTTGTTTTCCAGCAGCAGATTTCTTTCATATCTGAACCGCTTTCCGAGGATAAGCTCCTTGAGCTTTTTTGTGGCAGGGTGAAGAACGCTTGAATGCTGCTTGACGATAACGCACTCAAAAGCATTTTCCGAGGCTTCTATCCTCTGCATCGAGGAAATGGCATTGAACCTGTCCCAGCCGGACGATACCACCTCAACACCAAGCCTTTTCTCAAGTGTGAGAGCATATTCCTCCATAGCTCCGTAATCAATGATAAGATCGCCGCAGGCAATGCAGTTCCCGGCTTTTATAGCCTTTCTGTAATCAAAGTTTTCTTTCTTTGATTTGCGGTCAATGCTGTCATTGGGAATAAATCCCATAACTCTGCCGTAAACCATATCGGTTTCCTCATCATAGGTCACCATTGCAATAGAGGTGTTGTCTTCCGTGAGTGAAAGGTCCCCGCCCAGATATACACGCCTGCCCCTCCACCATTCGTCGCTCTTTTCGGTTCTGCACTGCTGAACAAGGTCAATGGGGATATACCCCTCCGAGCCTATTGATCTGTACTTGATATTGCAGTGCTTGCAGAGAAAATTTTCCCGCTTGTTTTCGTATAAAACAGCAAGAGAACGCTTGTCAAAAAGATCATCAAGCATTTCGGGCTTATCAAGGGCGGCGGGATTTGACTGATATATAACTCTGTCGTCTGTTTCCCAGTCATTTATTATTTCATCGTCCGGCTCATAGAGCAAAGCGAAAACATTTTTGCGGTCAAGAATACCGTCAAGGATTTTTTTCGCCATGTCGATCTCATCGAGCATAACGTTGTTTTCGTTCGGATATTGTGTGCTTATGATAATTCCCAGCTTGTTTTTCAGCGTTATCTGCGAGGAGCGCATTGCTTCAACGGGATAGCTGTCCATAGCTCCCGCTTCATCAGCAAGGAAAGCGTTTGCAAGCTTGCCGTCCATGCGGTCGTTTGAGTATGCAAGAGGGGTGTATTCTATGTCAGTCAGCTTGCAGGTTATCATGTCACGGGTTATTTTAAAATGCTTTTCAAGAAGCGGCGAAACCTTGATTATTTTGCGGACGGCAAGCCGCAGCTCGCTTGACAGCTTGTAATCGGGAGCGACCGAGAACAGCCTCGCAAATCTCGGCTCAAAAAGCATAAGAATGATAAAGATCACCGCAGAAGTAAAGGTCTTGAAATTCTTTCTGGCAATTTCAAGGATCCCTGTGCTGTAAAGTCTGCTGCCGTCCGATTTAAAGGTGCAAAGCAGAGCGACAACAAAAAACAATGCGTAATCCTCAAGTCCCGTGAACATATCCACCTTAAGATCGGGGTGAACGGTGATTTTCAGAATGCCCCTCACTCTTTTGTATTCGGCTTCGTTTATGTATGCACCGGGACTTTTCCCGTCCGCGATCATAAGCCACTCACGGCACTGCTTTTTGATGTATTTCCCGACCATTCCGTCACTGTCATTTACGCATTTCAAAGCATATCCGTATGCCCTTGTTTTCCGTATCACACTGCTTTCACCTCCTGTTACGAGAAAATATCCGATATGCGGTGCATACAGTCGTAGCATTCGTTGAGATATTCAACACCCTTGCCATCCTTGCGCCTGAGTATCTTTATTTTTGCGGCATCGGCAAGGAGCATACGGTAATCGAGATAATCAAGCTCGTTTATTTCCGTAAAGGAAAGCCCCGAATGCTCATGCACCAGCCGCTCTCCGTAGGTAAAGAAGTGCAGCTTTATCTCCGTGTCATTCCCCTCAAAATCCGCCTTGTAAGGGACCTTGTAAACGTTCATATTATCCTCGATAAAATTCTCCACAGCTTCCTTGTAGGAGCGCAGGAATTTTTCACAGCCGATCATTCCCAAAAGACGCGGATCAATATCGGGAGATATTTCCTTTACCGCCTCAGCCGCCCCGGCTTTACGGAACAGCCCTTTTGAAAGCAGAATGCATATCCTGTCCCATGTAATTTTTCTGCAGATCCGCGCCTCTGCCTTTCCCGCAGGAGGGCAGGGCAGCAGAAAAACAGGCTTGTTAAAAGCTGAAACACTTATCATGCGTCAATGCTCTTAGTGTCCACAGCCCACACATGACCCGCCTTGCAGTCAATGATGAGAAGAAAATGACCGTCATCGTCATAAGGCTCAAGCTCATATGTGCAGGGGAAGGGAGTAACGCTGTCCTGCTTCCATATTGCGTCAAAGCCGCTTGTATTCTTGCCCACGGAAATTACAACGGTATCGCCGTACTTTTTGTCAGAGTGTCTGAAGATAATGACGTGAACCGTTTCATCAAGGTTGTTAAGACCGCCCACCTGAGTAAACTCAAAGCCGCTTGTCGAATCAGTTCCGTGCTGTGCCGTGGGGTACTGCTTCGCGATGGTCTCGCCGTTTGCGTTAAAAAGCTTGAATTGTGTTGTCGCGGTTTCGTCCGTGATCGCGTCAATCTTCATTTCGCCCAGATCGGATTTGTCGGATATTGTTTCGGTTTTTACTGAAACCTGATAGCCGTCTTTAAGATAGCCGATCTGGTTGTCGGCGATCATATTGCTGTCGATAAATTCAATAGCCGCCTCCGCCTCAGCCTCGCTGATGTTGGTTATATCGGCAAATGTGGGGAAGGTCGCTTCATCATAATCAAAGGTGTAAACGCTGCCCGAACCGTAATAGGTTTTCTTCTTCATGCTCATATTTAAGTTTCCTCCATTTCTTCGGTTAAGTTAAAGGTGTATTGAGTGAAGAAAAGTTTGTCCGAGGGGATATAATCGGAAACGGCGGAAAACTTTCCCACCGCTCTGACATCCTCTTCAAACCGCTTTTCGACCTCAAAATCCTCGGAAGTTTTGTTTTCGCGGTAAAAGAAAGTGACCTCAAGAGGAAAATGCCTCTGAAAAGCCATATCGTCCGCACCGTCAAAATCCTTTCGGGGAATGTTCCATGTTCCGAAGCGGCGAACGCTCGGAAAAGCCGTATAGCTGTGCCATTCAAGGCGCATGCTTTTTTTCGCCGCTTCGAGAATTTCTTTCATTTCCATTATCTGCCGTCAGCCTCCGTATAAATTCTTTTCGCGCGGAATTTTACTTCCCTGTGCATAAATCCGATATCATCGGCAGGGGAGATAAGCTCATATACAGCACCGCATACCGCTCTGTACTCCATAGGCGTTATTCTCATGACATCGGGCTGATACCTGACCGTTATCGTCACAGTCAGAGCTGCCGTATCTCCCGCATTTGCGATAAAAAACTCATTTCCGCTCACGCCGTTTATATAAGCGTGACAGGTGAGAAAATCCGCCCATTCGCTGCCGTCATACCTCTGAAAGGTGACGGTTTCCTTAAGCATACCCGCCCTCATACGTAATTCACCGCATGAGAGCCGAGAATTTGCTCAACTGTGGGATTCGGCTTTACATTCTGAACGGTCATTTCCCTTACATCGTACATATCCGAGCAAAGGCAGTAGAACGCTATGACCATTTCGGGGATATCATCAAGATCTGCGTCCTCAAGACCTGTGTATGTCCTGATATATCCCTTTGCGGCGTCCATGATGTGTCCGAGCAGCACATCGTCGCTGTCATAATCGATCCTCGCCGCCTGCTTTACGTTTTCGAGGTCTATCTCGCTGAGTTTTGCCATCTGTGTCCCTCTTTTCCTCCTTGTATGCGGACGTTTCCTCTTTGCAGACAGTCACATATCCGCATCGGATAAGCTCGGCAAGAGCTGCAGAGTCCCGCAGCTCTCTCTCTTCTCCCTTGCTCATACCGATCTCGCCCGCAAAGCTTACATTAGCCTTGTACCGCATCATGTCTCAGCCGCCTCAGTCCCGGGGCAGGAAACGGTAACATAAGCTTCATCGTTTACGGGTCTGCCGTCAATAAACATAAAGCCGAGGACGCCCACAGCTCCCTGTGTTGCATATTTCTCACGCAGCACCTGAATGGATATGTCGGGGTTGAGGTTTGCCTTGTATGCTCTGCCGAAATCACCGTACAAAATCGGCTTGCCATCGCTGCCCATATCGTCCATAGCCTCTGAAACGAGGACAGGCTTTCCGAAAATGATACCGTCAAATTCCTTTGTCATATCGGTCTGGAAAATGTACTGTCCCGCTCCGTCCTTGAGCTGTTTGAGCTTGCCGAGAGTTTTTCTGTTCATAAGCCATACAGCATTCATCTGATAGGGAGCTTTGAGAGCGCTCTGTATCTCGATAAGCTCATCGGCAGTGAGCGCAGCATAGCTTGCAAGGCTGTAAGCCGTTCCGCCCGAAGTAAGACCGAGAGGCTGTTCTGTGCCTGTACCCTTGATGATAGCAGTTTCGGCTTTGAGCGCAAAATCAAGGGACATCTGGTTTAAGCCCTCACTTGCGATATCAAAGTGGTTCTGGTTGATAAGCTCAACGGAAGCTTTGAACAGCGAGCCCAGCTTGTGATGACCGATCGTAACGGTCTTGAATTTCGCTTCGGAGGATGTTACCTCCGCAAGCTCGCTTGTCCAGCCTGCCATGATCTTATTATCCTCATCGGCAATGATCTGCTTGTAATCGCCCTTACTGTTTACAATTCCGATACGGCTGATAATGCCCGAAAGCTCCTTGACACTGCTGATAATATCCTCCGAAAAATCGGTTGCGATCACGCCGTTCTCCGTTGTGGACATTTCGCCCGCTCTGACCTCTCTGCCGCAGATGTAATTGTTGACAGCGGCATACTTTTCCACAGGCTCCGCTCTCTGTTCCTGCATGCCGTTGGGAGCGTCCGCAGCGGGAACAGGCTCTGACCTGTCAAGTGCAAGGTCGATGGCTCTCTTTTCCATCTGCTCGGTGCGGTTCAGTCCCGCAAGCTCCGCTTCAAGAGCGGCAAACTCCTTTTCCTCCTCCGCGCTCACGGCTCTGTTTTCGGTTCTCGCACCCGTAATGATATCGTTCATTTCCTTTTTGAGCGCAGCTCTTTTTTCCGAAATTTCCTTCATTGTCATAAATAGTTCCTCCTTTTGATATTTGTTTTCACCCATCAGTTTAACGCCGTGAGGGATTTTCGGGCAGCGGGTCGCACCCACGGGCATTAAAAAAGCGCCCTGTTCTCCCACGATTGGAGGACATAGCGCTTGTTATCATATATGATTTTAACATCCCAAAAATGATTTTTTGAGCATATTATCACCAAAATCCCCCGAAAATGATCGTATCGGGTATAAAAAAAGCACTCGTCCTCCAATTATTGGAGAACATAAGTGCCTCTATAAATAATATTTTATATGTATTATGGTAACCTGGTTATGTACATATGTCGATTGTTGATTTCGCTTGAAAAATCATTGCTGTTTAGTGAAATATAATACACTTTGTTTGCAATAATATCAGCAGCACGTACAAGAGTGACAGCAGCCGAATTGCAAAATTGCAAGTCAACAGATTTTACTTTTGGAAATAGAGGTTGATAATATATATTATAATCCAAATTGTAAGTGCCGTTTTTTAATTCCTGTTCTAAAGCTTCTCGCAATTCATATCTGCCGTTTGTTGCGGTAGTATGCTCATCAACATAAAAATAAATATTATTGACATCATCGGGATTTATAAGTCCTTGCTCAATCATTTGCTTCAAAGCACGCTTAATGCCAATTTTATATGCATAATCAAGATATCTCTGCTTGTCCTTTTTGCTGTCGAAAATTCTGTTTAAAACAGCAATTTCATCAATTACTATTCCAAACTTATATCAGTTATTAAGTGATCGATACAGCTTGTTTTTGTTTGAATTGGATATTTTTGCAGCTTTAATTTCCTTTCCAAATTCTATTAAACCCGAAGTATATATTGTTTTTTCAGCATTTGAATATTGCCGACAGCATATATCTTTTGATACTTTATCGAGAAAAATAAGTCCTCCGAAAACAAATTTTTCGTTGTGAGCCTTATCAAAAACGCCTGATTCGTCTGAATAAATGAATATATTCACAGCAAAACCACCTAAAATAAAAAAACCGCCAAAGGCGGCCCCCACGACCGACGACATCAAATGTCGCTTAAGCGTAAACTCGGTTACGTGGGTATACAGCGCATTTCTGCCTGCAATATTATTATATGATATTTTTATCAATTTGTCAAGGGGTTAAACAAAAAAATTTACTCGCAAATCTGCGTTGTCAATAGATATGACCCATAAAGAAGAAAATTCCAGCAGATATGGA
>CAZDJG010000049.1:0-12588 GCA_964505695.1 uncultured Ruminococcus sp. | reverse complement strand
CAGGAAATGCTCCCGGAAACGATATGCGCTTTATCGAGGATAAGGTAAAGGCGTCAAGAAACTTTGCAAATAAGCTCTGGAACGCTTCGCGGTTTATCATGATGAATCTTCCGGATGACTTTACCATCACCGTCCTTCCCGAAAAGCTCACTATGGAGGATAAGTGGGTCATCAGCAAATTCAATACGCTTGCAAGGGAGGTAAATCAGAATCTTGAAGCATTTGAGCTTGGAGTTGCCAGCCAGAAGCTTTATGATTTCATATGGGACGTTTACTGCGATTGGTATATAGAGCTTACAAAGCCGAGAATACAGGCAGGAGGCGAAAGCGCAGAAACTGCTCAGACTGTTCTCGTTTGGGTAATGAAGGGAATACTCCGTCTGCTGCATCCCTTTATGCCGTTTATTACTGAGGAAATATGGTCAGCCGTTGACGACAGCGGTGTTCCCGTAATACTTTCGGAATATCCTGTATTTGACGAAAAGCTTGTGTTTACTGACGAGGAAGAGTCCTTTGAAAAGATCATCGGTGCGATCAAGGCAGTAAGAAACCGCCGTGCGGAAATGAATGTTGTTCCCTCTGTAAAGGCGAAGCTTTATATCGAAACAGCCGATGCCGATACCTTCCGCTCGGGAATCATATTTTTTGAGAGGCTTGCCTCAGCTTCATCTGTCGAGATCGGCGAAAGCTTTGACATTCCCGACTCGGTAGCAGCCGTTACACACTGTGCAAGAATTTTTATTCCTCTTGATGACCTTGTTGACAAGGAGAAAGAGCTTGCACGTCTTGCAAAGGAAAAAGCAGCGGTACGGAAGGATATAGATTTCTCACAGGGAAAGCTTAATAACCCAGGATTTATGTCAAAGGCACCTGAAAAGCAGATCGAGGCTGAAAGGGCTAAGCTTGCAAAGGCGCTTGACAAAATGGAAAAGATCGAGCAGTCTATCTCAGCGTTTTCAAAGTAATGCAATATTTTCCGTCGGTGCGGTAAATTTGCCGCACCGATGAAAAAAAAGAACCTGTCTTCATAAGAAATGTGCCGGCAACAAATGGGAAATGGGGTAAGTCAAAATGATTGAAATAACAAGAGAAACACTTGAAAAGCTTTATAACAAACAGAATAAGGCTATGCTTACAGTAATTATAATATATATGGCAGGCTTTATTTTACTTTTCGGCGCAATAAGACTTTTTTCGGAAAATTCCATTTCCGAGCTTCCCGTTACAACAGCGGTCATACTTATTCTGACAGTATCGCTTTTTATTACTGCTGCAATACAGCGAAAAAGGATCTTTCCTGCCGGAAACGGTCCCGCAGTTCAGGCAGCATCACGTTATCTGCAAAGGGATTTCATGTCGGATCATGCGGTAAATATGCTTTACGAAAAGATCGGCAAAACAAATAATTATGCCGATAAAACAAAGCTTATGCTGCTTTTGTGCGATGTTTATATGATGAGAGGACAGTATAACGAGGCGATCAATATGCTTGGCTCGGTAGATCGTTCCCGTTTTGCCGAATATCCGGACGTGGGAATGAGCTTCTTTGACGATACCCTGTTTGTATACACCGAGCTTGAAGACTCCGACAGCGTTCTGCGTGCTTATGAGGACGCAAAGCCATTTATCGAGCATTGTTTTGAAAAAAACTATCTTTGCTGCTCCACTGCGCTTAATATTCTAATAATGGTACAGAAGGCGCAGAAAAATTACCGTCATGCCCTTGACCTGAGGCTTATGAAAAATGAGTTTGAAAACAAGTTTAATCAGAAAACGGCAAATACCACTGTACAGCAATCCCCTCTTGCAGGTTATATAAGAGGCTGCGTATTTTGTGATACAGCAGAGCTCTTATATCTTTGCGGCGACTTTGCAAATGCCGCTAAATATCTTGATATCGGCGGTCCGATGCTTGCTGTGTGTCCGACTGCAACTCAGAAGGCTAACATGCTTTCCGACAAAATAAGAACTGCAATGAATAATACGGCTGCGCGTTGAATTTTATTCAATGACACCATAAATAATTATCTGCGGAGGCGCTTTTATTGAACGGCGAAATAATAAATTTTCTTGACAGATACACTAAATCGGGCACTCCCGTACATGACCTTACGAGGTTTGCGCTGCTGCTTGACAGGCTGGGCAATCCTCAGAATTATCTGAAATTTGTCCATATCGCCGGAACAAACGGAAAAGGCTCGGTAACGAGAATGCTTGCAAATTCTCTTACTCTTGCGGGATATACCACAGGCGAGTTTACATCTCCGTTTATTTTCAGGTACAACGACAGGATAAAGATAAACGGCGAAGAGATACCCGACAGCGAGCTTCAAAGAATGATAAATATCCTCAGACCAATACTTGACGGCGATAACGCAGGTTATTCCCAGTTTGAGATCACAAATGCAATAGCCTTTATGTACTTTGCCGAACAGAAATGCGATATTGTTGTCCTTGAAACGGGACTTGGCGGTCTTTATGACAGCACCAACATTATAAGCAGCAACATATGCTCGGTCATAATGTCAATTTCCTACGACCACACGGCTGTTCTCGGAAATACTATAGAAGAGATCGCTTTTCAAAAGGCAGGAATTATCAAGGACGAATGTCCCGTTGTGCTGTATCCGAAAAATCCGCAGAATGCTGAGGACGTCATACGTAAATATGCGATAGTACGGGGTTCAAAGCTTTTTATCCCCGATATCTCAAAGCTGAAGATAACTCATGTCGGTACTGACGGCTGCGCTTTTTTCTACAAGGGAAGAGAATATGCAACGGAAATGGCGGGCAGACACCAGATCTACAATGCAGTGACCGCTATCGAGGCGGCGTCAATAATAAGAAAAAAATACAAAAGGCTGACAGATTCCGTTGTGTTTGAAGGAATATCCACAGCAATTATGCCGTCAAGATGTCAGGTGATCAGGCAAAAAGCTCCTATGGTAATTGTGGACGGAGCGCATAATCCCGACGGAATGAAGGCTCTTTCGGAATTTATCGCTTTGCTGTCAAACTATCCCAAAATTATGATCTGCGGAATGAACGCCGACAAGGACTGGCAAAAATCGCTTTCATATATATCTCCCTATATTGACAAGGCGTTTTGCATTGACGGGTTCTGTCCCAATACGGTTTTTGCTCCCAAGCTCTCCAAGTGTTTCAGGGAGGCTGAATGTATACCGATCTCTCAGGTATATCACAGAGCGTATGTATGCGCAGGAAACAAAGGACTTCTGCTTGTCGGAGGATCTCTTTATATTCCCTCGGCTCTCAATAAATTTTCAACATAATACTAATCTTCGTTCAAACGAAGATTAGTATAAAATATGCCTTGTTTTATGGTCATATTATAGTAAACGCCATAGCATTTATGATTTATCTGTCATAAATGCTATGGCGTTATTGCATATATGCCAAATTTTTACTGCATATCCCCTGTTCGACAAAAACCTTAGAATTGACAGGCTATAATGTTTATCAAGAGGTGAACAGGGGTGTTTATTTATGCAGATGTGCTGATCATTGTAAATATTTATGTTGACTTTCTTCTTATTCAGTCGGCTAAAGCTATTACACACAGTCCTATGAAAACGTCAAGAGGCATGATTGCTGCTATCATTGGCAGCCTTTTTTCGCTTATTATATTCCTGCCGTCTATGCCCATGTGGCTGCTAATGACAATAAAGCTTTTATCATCGGGTATCATCGTTCTGACAGCCTTCGGATATGAGCGCAGAGATGTTTTTTTAAAGCGGCTTTTTATTTTTTATCTTGCAGCCTTTATTTACGGAGGTCTGGGAACGGCGCTTTCATATATTTCCGGCGGAAAGCTTATTATAAGCAAAAACGGCATAATATATGCGGACTTCTCTCTGCCTGCCCTTGTTATCACTTCGATTTCCGCATACATATGCATAGCAGTTTACAAGCGTTTTTCCGATTGTTCCGAAGAAGGAGCAATATATACCGTAATTGTTTCAGACATGGGAAATGTTGTAAGCTTTAAAGCAATATCAGACACGGGAAATGTTTTAAAGGACAGCTTTACGGGAATACCGGTTATTGTATGCCCCGCCAAAGCTTTGAAGCAGCTTTACGGGGATATACCGTCAGTTTCATGCATTTCATCATCGTCTGTCGCATTAAAAAGCAAATGGCGGATCATTCCTTATTCCACTGCATCGGGCAGCGGACTTATTCCCATAATCCGACCGTCGGAAATTTGTGTAAAAAATGATGAAACAGGCAGATTTTCAAAAGCAGACGCATATCTCGGTGTATCCTGCGCTGAAATGGAATTTGCTGTTTTTCATCCAAAAATATTATTATAATAATTGAAAGGTACTGATAAAATGTTGAATTTAAAAATGCTTGTAAAGAAAATTAAGGAGCAGATGAGAAAGCTTTTGAGGATTTCAGACGGAGTCTTTTATATAAACGGTCCCGAAACGCTCCCTCCTCCACTTACAAAGGGTCAGGAAGAACGTGCATTTACACTGCTCAGAAATGATGACCCCGAAGGCAGGGAAATGCTTATAGTACATAATCTTAGGCTTGTGGTTTATATCGCAAAAAAGTTTGAATCTACGGGAATATGCGTTGACGATCTTGTGTCCATAGGCACAATAGGGCTTATCAAGGCAGTCAATACCTTTTCACCCGAAAAAAACATCAAGCTTGCGACCTACGCGTCAAGGTGCATTGAAAATGAGATACTTATGTTTCTGCGTAAAAGCTCTCAGCATAAAAACGATATTTCAATAGACGAGCCCTTGAATATCGACTGGGACGGAAACGAGCTGCTGCTTTCGGATATTCTCGGAACAGATGAGGATACCGTAAACAGCAGTATAGAAGATAATGCGGAAAAAGCAGTCCTGCGGGAAACAGTCGCCTGCCTGCCGGAACGTGAACGAATAATAATGGAAATGCGTTTCGGCATGAAAACAGGCAGAGAGATGACCCAGAAGGAGGTTGCGGATGTTATAGGAATTTCTCAGTCCTATATCTCCCGATTGGAAAAAAAGATAATAAAAAAACTGAAAAAGGAGCTTGACAGACAGCTTCTGTAGCCCTTTTTCAGCAAAATTACTTATTTTGTTTTTTTTCGCTTTTTTTCTTGCCGAAATATGTGGGTCTGAACCAGTTGACATATACCCTTTCGATCATTTCAATGGTATAATCATAAAGGAAAAAAACAAGGTTTATAAAAATTATTACAACGGCTTCAGCATATTTGCCCAAAAATGAAAAATCCCCGAAAAAGTCATATACTCCCATTATAAGAGCAATTATCTTATACCATATAATTATTGCTCCGTTGAAAATCGCAAGCTTGACTCCGATCTTCAGCGGAGCAAGCTTTATTTTGTCAAGCTTTGGCAGGATTATGGGATAGTATCCGAAAAACATTATAAAAAGCGTTGACGCCTCCTTGTCGGGAGTAAGGAACAGCGACAGGAGCGACACAGCGCAGTATGCGGCAAATGCCCAGCTTGCGCTGACCTCCTTTGCAACAACGATCATAAGCGCTCCCGCATAGATCGGTATCGCCATGCTGAGCAAAGGAAAAACACCTGTGAGAAACATAAGGGTCAGGCATAATGCCGAAACAACTCCGCCTACGGCTACCTTATAGCTTGTATGCCTGTTATTCACATTTGTCTCTCCCTTCAGCATTTTAATATACACAAATTATAACATATTTTTCAAGTAATGTCAAATAAAAACATATAATATGCTGAAAATTGTCAGTTCTTTCTTGCATATTTAAAAAATACAGCCTCAGTAAACGGATCATACCAAAGATCGGAAATGTTGTTTCTTGTAAGAAAATACTCCTTTTCATAGGAAAGAGGGAGCGCATATGCCTTTTCAAAAATATATTCCTCGCATCTTTTTACAGCTTCTGCCTTTTCGGATATATCAATACACATTTCAGTATTATTTATAAGCTGTTCAAAAGTTTGGTCCTCAGGAAAAAATGCAGCCGCACTTTTTATAAAATCATCCGTACTGTTATTGTCAGCTTTTACTGCAGCAATACATAGATCATAATCATTATTTTCAATACGCCTTTTAAATTCCTTGGAATTTTCAAAATACACAGTACAATACAGTCCCAGATTTTCTTCAAGACATGACGCCGCAAAATACGGCAGACCTTGAGAATCGAGAGAATCGTCTGCAAGCAGTATGCTGCCGTTAAAATCCAAATCAGACATTGTTTCTTTAAAATTGTTCCAATTGAATTCAGCATTTCCCGGATCAATACTCATTTTGCTTTTACCGTAAAAATCTCTGAAGCTTTTATTTAAAACAGTTACCGAAGCGGAATAATTCCTGTCGCAGGAAGTGAATTTTCTCCAAGCACTTCTGCCGCTTTTTCCGTGTCTATAGAAGAAAATAATGCTTTTCTTACATTTTCATTATAAGATATCGGCGAATTCGGAGAAATAAACAGGCAAACAGTACTGCTTATATATTCGGTATATGAATAATTCTTTTTTACACTGCTGTCATAAAGTAAAATATCATCTGCAACGTATGCATCTGTAAGCAGGTTATTTTTCGATTCATAGGATGCTCTGTCCGATGTGATTTCAATATTGACGATATCCGGAAGGGTTCTGTAGCCATCGACCGAATTTGAATTGATTTTCTCCAGTGTAATGTGATTATCATGCCAGTACGGATCATAATTCCAGTCGTTTATATAAAAGGCTCCGCAGGCATAGGTACTGTCCGCTGAAAGTCCGTATCTCCCTTTAGTGGACAAAAACAGCTCCTCATTGCACGGAGACGATGCAAAATGAGCAAGAAGCTTTAAAAACTCGCAGTCCGGTGTTTCAAGGATTATTTCCAGAGTACTTTTATCCGTCGCCTTTACCCCAAGCTCATCCGCCTTCATTGAACCGTTGTAGACCGACATACTGTTTTTTATCCGTGAAAAGCATTCAGTATGCGGAGAATGAGTATCGGGATCATATATTCTCCTGAAAGCATATTCATAATCATAAGCTGTGAGAGGGATAGTATCAGTCGCTGAAAGTCCGTACCAGCAAAGACCGTCTCTGAGCTTAAAGGTATATTTCAGCCCATCCGGAGAAACAGTATAGCTTTTGGCAGTGCCGTTTACTATCATACCGTTTGCGTCAATATCCATAAGAGTACCGTATATATTTCTGATAATATAAATTGACTGCTTATCGCAGGCAAGCTGAGGATCAAGGTTTTGAGGATTATCCGATATGGTTACAAAGAACTCTCCTCCTGAGCCGTCATCATCTTCCATGCAGCCGCAGAAAAGGAATAATACAAGGAGAGACGCCGACAAAAGAGCAAATATTTTATTCATAAAGCGTCACTGCCTTCTTTAATAATCATATGTTCTGCTCTTAGTATTTCACTGTTTATTAAAATATACTGTCTGTATGAAAGGGTTTGTTCCGTCAGAATTGTCTGCCCGTATTTTTTCTGAACGCCATGTAACTTTCAAGAATAATAACTGCGGCAACTGCATCTACGACATTTTTACGCTTTTTTCCTCTGACGTTTACTTCGTTTAGGTAATTATGAGCCGATACTGTAGTACAGCGCTCGTCCCACATTACGACTTCGATTCCCGTAAGCTCTTTAAGCTTTTCACCGAACAATGTGCATTTTTCCGCACGTTCTCCGACAGTATTGTTCATATTTTTGGGAAATCCCACAGCAATAAGCTCCGCATTAAGATTTAAAGCTAATTCAGCTGTTTTTTCTATGCAGCGGTCAAAGCACTTTTCAAAAATGACTGTAACGGGAGAAGCGAGAAGCTCGTTTTTATCGCACATGGCTATACCCGTTCTGCTGTCACCGAAATCGACGGACATAATTTTCATTAAGCATGATCCTCCCGAAAAAATTTACACTTCTTCTGTATGCCGAACCGACCTTAATTTACAAGTGAATGACTGTAAATATAAAATTCCTCAGAATATGAGCTAAATAATGTTCATCACAGCCGGGAACATTCAAATTCCAGAAAGCTTCTCTTATGAGATTTTCCACCTCTCTGAAATCGCTTTCTCTTTCATTTCTGATAATGAGTCCGTCCATAAGTACTCCCTCTATGTTATGAAACTATTTCCTGCACCAATGTGAAACTGCCAGCGTTGAAAGCCCATCCGAAAGATGGGTGCTGTCGTTTTTGAATATTATGTGAGGAATAAAGGCATCGTCATATTCAATAAGTGAGACCGCTGTATTGTCCGCCCAGCCGGGATCGGCATAATTTTCCCATTCCCTGCCGCTGGCATAATTCAAATATGCTTTTATTGCCATTCCGTGAGATATCACCGCAATGGTTTTGCCCTGATTTTCCTTAGCAATGCGCCGCATAGCGCAAATCATTCTGTCATAGACCTGTTTTGTTGATTCGCCCTCAGGTGCGGCAAATTTATTTATGCTGTCCGTCCACAGCTTATATTCATCGGGAAATTTCAGCGGCAGCTCCGACCACTTCACGCCCTCCCACTTTCCGCCGTTTATTTCGATAATATCAGGAGCTACAGTGAGCGGCAGCTTGTGATATCTGTTGACTGCCTCCGCTGTTGTCCTTGCGCGTCTGAGAGGACTGGTATAAATCTCCTCGACGGGAATGGTCTTAAAGCGTTCGGCAAGACACTCAAGCTGTCTTTTTCCTTTTTCGCTGACATCGGTGTCAATATGTCCCTGAAAAAATTCCAGTACGTTTCCTTCCGCCTCGGCATGGCGTACAAGATATATTTTTACCATGGCTTCACAGCTCCGATAAGGTCTTTGAGCATGATATTCTTTTCTCTGCAATAGTCTGCAAGTCCTTCTGTTATCTTAACGGGAGTCATAGGGTCTGTGAATATTGCTGCGCCAACCTGCACAACCGAAGCGCCTGCCATCATCATTTCCACAGCATCCTCCCATGAAGCAATACCGCCCATTCCGCAAACAGGGATCTTAACTGCGTTTGCGACCTGCCATACCATTCTCACAGCGACAGGGAAAACGGCGGGACCCGAAAGGCCGCCGACATTGTTGTGAAGAACAGGTCTGCCTGTGCGTATATCTATTCTCATACCAAGCAGCGTATTTATAAGGGAAACTGCGTCTGCGCCCTCCGATTCGCAGGCCTTTGCAATATCGGCAATGCTTGTAACATTCGGAGAAAGCTTCATCATCACAGGCTTTGAGGTCTCCTGCTTCACAATTTTAGTTATATGAGCCGCACCCTCGCATGAAACGCCGAATGCCGCTCCGCCTGCCTTAACGTTCGGGCATGAGATATTGACCTCGATCATGTCAACATCGGTATCGTCAAGCTTTTCGGCGATCTGTGCGTATTCGTCTGCGGACGAACCCGCAATATTTGCTATTACAACGGTATTTTTTGATTTGAGATAAGGCAGCTCTGTTGAAATAAAATGATCTATTCCAGGGTTCTGAAGTCCGACGCTGTTAAGCATTCCCGACGGAGTTTCTACGATACGGGGAGGAAGATTTCCGTTTCTGCGCTGTCCCGTGGTGCCTTTTACGGATATGCCGCCAAGCTCGGAAAGAGAGTAAAATTCTTCAAATTCCCTGCCGTATCCGAATGTTCCCGATGCAGGGATCACAGGATTTTTAAAATGTACTCCTGCAAAATCCACTCCCAGTCTTGACATATCAGTCATCAAAAAGCACCTCCTCCGCTTCAAATACGGGTCCGTCCTTGCAGACGTGAGCGTAATATTCCTCTCCGTCTCTTATTGTTCTGCAAGCGCATACCAGACAGCCGCCGACTCCGCAGCCCATTCGCTCTTCCAGTGATACCTGGCATCTGACACCTGCATCTTTTGCCTGAGATATCACTCTTCTGAGCATTACAGTCGGACCGCAGGCGTAAATTATTGCAGGTTTTTCCTTTGAAAGCACCTCGGCAAGAGCGTCGGTAACAAAACCTTTTCTTCCTGCCGTTCCGTCATCGGTACAGAGAATGACCTTTGAACCGCATTCTGCAAAATCCTTTTGCAGAATAGCTGCCCCCGCATTTCTGAAACCGCTTATAACAACAGCATTTTTACCGTAATGCTCAGCAATGGGCAGCATGGGAGGATTTCCTATACCGCCTCCAATAATTACAGCTTTTTCGTTTTTGTCGAGCAGCTCAAAGCCTCTTCCGCCCAAAGGAGCGACAATATCCGCATTCTGTCCCTCCGAAAGCGAGGACAGCGCCTTTGTACCCTTTCCCCTCACTTCAAAAATAATTCTTATCGTTCCCTTTTCCCTGTCGATACCGCATATTGAGATAGGTCTGCGGAGCATGAATCCGTCTGCCCTTATATTCACAAACTGACCGCATACTGCGGTTTTGGCAATATCAGGACAAAGGATAGTCATATCGTATATTTCCGCGGCTAAGGAGCGTTTGCTCACAATGGGATACATACCCTGAGTATATTTCATCAGCCTCTCCTTTCCAAATTACAGAGGACGTTTTCTTACATCGTCGATGACATATTCCGATTCATCGGGCAGCTTTGAGGTATCTATACTGTCAGGTTCGAGAACGTCCATGCTGTCTCCCTGAGAATCGCTTCTTTCCATGCTTTTTCCCTCAAACCAACTGCTGCACCGTTTATTATCAAGGCTTATGCCGTCCATAACGCTTTCTTTTTCACCGGCAACAACTGTGTAATCCGTAACGGGACGTTCGCTGTCGGTAAAATAATCAAGGCTTTTGTTCTTTTTGAGCCATCTTTCGCGATACTTTACAAATTTTGAATGACGGTCTTTTTCTATTGCATAATTAAAAGCCGGAAAGCCCTCCTTAGAGCTCAGAAATTCAAGCTCTCCGTACGATCTTACCGCAAAATCCTCCGTCCACAACCCCAGTACGGAATAAATGATCAGAAGTATCATATGTGATATTTTCATTGGTTCATAGCGAAAAGCAAGATTTGAAACAGCAAACAGCAGTATTATCAGATAAATGATCTGACATACCCTGTTTAGCTTTTTTACGTAAAATATATCGCAAATATAGCTCATTATCACTAAAGCAGGAGTGAAAAAAAGCGTGACTGCATATCCGGGAAAATTTATTACGCCTACTTCTTCATCAAGCGTATGAGCAAACCTTATGCCTGCGTTTGTGTAGCTGAGCCACAAATAAATATAAGCAAGGCTTACCGCAAACACGCCGGCATTGAATATAAAGTTGTATACATATGCTACAGTGAAATTCCTTTTTACGGTGACCATTCTTGCATGATATTCTTCATAGTTATGCTCACGGATAATGCTTTCCTCAAGTTCTTCCACAGCATACACCTCCTATGCCGCAAAGGACTGTAACGCTCCGTTATTCCGTTACAGTCCGCTCCTTGTCAGATCTTTGTGATATCTATCATTTCCATTTCGTCAATATTCTTGCCCATTGCAAGGATATCCGCAACTGCGTTTGCCGTATCTATAGCAGTCAGGCAGCAAATAGAACGTTCGACCGTCTTGCGGCGTATCTTTACGCTGTCATATGCAGGGATACGTCCCTTAGCTGAAGTGGAAATAACATAATTTATCTTCCCGCTGTCAAGCAGAGTCATTACATTCGGTTTTTCCTCAGACGCCTTTCTGACAACGTTTGCGGCAACCATATTTCTGTTAAGTGTGGAGGCTGTGCCTGCCGTTGCATAGATATCAAATCCAAGCTGCTCGAATTTATCCGCAACATAGATGATTTCCTGTTTATCTGTATCACGAACAGTTATAAGGACTCCTCCGTCCTTTTTCATATTGTAGCCTGCGGCAATAAGTCCCTTGAAAAGCGCATCCTCAAAGGTTCGTGCAATTCCCAGACATTCGCCTGTTGACTTCATTTCAGGTCCAAGGGCAGTATCAACGTCATGAAGCTTTTCAAAGCTGAACACGGGAACTTTTACCGCAATAAATTCAGCCTCCTTGTACAGTCCGCTTTCATAGCCCTGCTCCCTGAGAGAATGACCGAGCATTATCTTTGTAGCGATATCCACCATCGGAACGCCGGTTACTTTTGAAATGTAAGGAACGGTTCTGGAAGAACGAGGATTTACCTCAATAACATAGACCTCATTATTGTAAACCACATACTGGATATTTACCAGACCGATAACATGAAGCTCTGTTGCAAGACGTCTTGTGTACTCCACAATAGTTTCTCTGATTTTTTTTGTAAGCGTCAGAGCAGGATATACGGAAATAGAGTCGCCGGAATGAACGCCTGCACGCTCTATATGCTCCATTATCCCGGGGATAAGATAATCCGTGCCGTCGCAGATGGCATCGACCTCGACCTCTTTACCCATCATGTATTTATCGATAAGTACGGGGTTTTCGAGAGCGGTTCTGGTGATGATATCCATATACTCGATAATATCCTGATCCGAATGGGCAATGATCATGTTCTGTCCGCCCAGTACATATGACGGTCTCATAAGAACAGGATAACCCAGAGACCGAGCAGCCTTTAGTGCCTCATCGGTATTCATGACCGTATGACCTGCCGGACGGGGTATTCCGCATTTATTGAGCAGCTCGTCAAAGCGTTCTCTGTCC
>CAZDJG010000048.1:0-12768 GCA_964505695.1 uncultured Ruminococcus sp. | reverse complement strand
GACGGCGTGCTCCGCACATTTTCTCTCAAACAAGGTTTTTAGAGGTGACCTATATATAATGAGCGGAGAAATCGGGCTTTACGAAAAATACGGTTTTACAAAACCGGGTGATTATGAAACAATATACGGTTCGATTGACCAGCTTTTTGTTAAGCCAACGCTTTTGTAAGATAATACTCAGGATATCCTCAGCGAAAATCCGCACCGTTTGCTGCACATGAAAAAAGCGTCCGAACAGGGCGCTTTTTTTGCTGTACTTTATCATACCTGCCTGACGCAAGGCACTTTTTATTTCTCATCATCAATGCCTGCTCCGAGGTGTCTGTCTTCGCCGTCCGTTTTCTCCGTCTGCTCGGGAAACGGAACATAACCGTTATTTACGTAAACCGCAGACGGCTTATTCCTTGTTTTTAAATAAACAACAACTGTCACCGCAAGAAAAACAAGTCCGCAGCCGCACATTACAAGACCTATCTTCACTCCCAGCGCACCGTTATCGGGAGCAATGTATGTAAGGATATAAGGACAGACATATTTGCTGTATTCGCTTCTTGACGCTTTCTCGTCACCGTACATGAGCCATTCGTAAAAATAATCCAGCAGCTCGCCGTCCATTTCCAGCACCTTTCCGGTAAAATATATCGTTTCCTCGGGATAATCGTCGGTCGTACCCTCCCAGAAGTCGTTCATACCGTCCATCATACGCTCTGCCGCCTCGATCTGATCCTGCTTTCTCAGGCAAACTGCGATAAACACAGGCTCTTCGCCCTCATATGAGGTCTGAAGAGGCATGATGTAATAATGTGAGGATATACTGCTTCCGCTCTTTATGCCGAATGTCTCCGTATACTGCTCCTCATAGGCAAACTCGTCCCAAAGCTCATATATCTCGCCCTTGACATATTTATCCGCACAGAAATCCTCTGCATACATTTCATTGAAATCAGCCGTTATATTGCTAAGCTCCTTAGTCTGCTCGGTTCCCGTGACACAGGCAGTAATACCAAGTACGAAAAACATCGCCGCAATTACCGCAGTCCAAACCATAGCTGCCCTGTTCATATTCAAATCCCCTTTTTTACCTTTTTATTTTAATAATATGATACATCAGTTTGCGGTTTTTGTCAACCCCCCGAAGAAGCCGCACCTTTTGCCGTTTACTGTCGGCAAGGCTATTGACAAAAGCATAAAAAGATGTTATACTGGAATTTAGTTAATAGTGTTAAATATTTTTGCGGAGGTGAGCTTTTTTTGGACAGCAGCGTTCTTACCGATAAGCTTATCGAGGTTCTGAGGGAATATTATTTTATGAAGGCGCCCTTGCAGCTTGAACGCTTTTTGCAGGGGGAAATGAGAGTTCTTTCCTATATCTGCTATGAATTTTCCGAGCAGAGGGAAACTATCCCCGGTGAAATATCCTCCTCTCTTGAAATGACGGGAGGACGTATCGCAGGGATACTCCGCTCCCTTGAAAAAAAAGGATATATTATCCGCCGCACCGATGAAACCGACAGGAGAAAGTCAATAATCATTCCCACAGCCTCGGGCATAAGCCACGTTGAGAAAGGCACCCGATACCTGCATGACAGTCTTTTCAGCATCATCGGAGCTATGGGAAATGACAGAGCAGAGGTCTTTATAAATTCAATGAACGAATTTGTAGCTGCCTGCCGGATCACAGCCGACAGCGATATCAATAAATAACAGGAGGATGTTTTATGGATATGCACGAATTTTATATGGGAAACTTATTTGACGCATACAGCTTTTTCGGAGCGCATACAAACAGCGACGGAACGGTTTTCCGCACCTTTGCTCCCTCGGCGGTGAGAATAAACATCATCGGCGAATGGAACGGCTGGAATGAAGAGCCTATGCAGAAAAGCGGTCAGATATTTTCCTATTATTCCCCTCAGGCGGTCAAGGGGCAGATGTATAAATATGTCATCTATTCTCAGTCGGGCGGAAGAACGGAGCACTGCGACCCCTACGGCTTTGCAATGGAGCTGCGGCCTGCATTTGCCTCCATCATCACCGACCTGCTGGAATACCGCTTTACGGATTCAGGGTGGATGAAAAGCCGCTGCAAAAATTACGATATACCCATGAACATTTACGAGGTCCATCTTGGCTCATGGCTGTCAAACCCCGACAATGAACACGGCTGGTATACATATTCGGAAATTGCGGACAAGCTTATAAATTACGTAAAAAAACACAATTACACTCATATCGAATTTATGCCGCTGAGCGAATATCCCGCCGACTGCTCCTGGGGATACCAGAACACGGGATTTTTCGCCCCCACCTCAAGATACGGAACTCCCGCTCAGCTTATGGAGCTTGTGGATAAATGCCACAATAACGGCATAGGAGTTATTATGGATTTTGTACCCGTCCATTTCGCTCTTGACGGCTACGCCCTTGCAAAATACGACGGAACCTGCCTTTACGAATATCCAAACAGCGACGTTACTATCAGCGAATGGGGTACCTGCAACTTTATACACTCCAGAAGAGAGGTCTGCTGCTTTTTGCAGTCCGCAGCCAACTACTGGCTCACCGAATACCACTTTGACGGTCTGAGAATGGACGCCATAAGCAGAGCAATATACTGGCAAGGCGACCCTGCAAGAGGCGTAAACGGCTGCACCGTTGATTTCCTGAAAAAAATGAACGACGGTCTGAACCGTCTGCACCCGACCGCAATGCTCATTGCTGAGGATTCGACCTCCTTCCCGAAAATAACGGCGCCCGTCGAATACGGCGGTCTGGGCTTTGACTACAAGTGGGATCTTGGCTGGATGAACGACACCCTCGATTATTTCCGCACCCCTCCCGAGGAAAGGAAAAACCATCACGGAAAGATCACCTTTTCCATGCATTATTTCTACAACGAGCATTATCTGCTGCCAATATCCCATGACGAAAACGTTCACGGCAAGGCTACCCTTATCCAGAAAATGTGGGGGGATTACGAGGTAAAATTCCCTCAGGCAAGAGCGTTTTATATGTATATGTACACCCACCCCGGCAAAAAGCTGAACTTCATGGGCGGCGAATTTGCTCAGTTCAGGGAATGGGACGAAACACGGGAGCAGGACTGGGATCTGCTCAGATACCCCCTCCACGATTCCTTCCTGCGGTACATGACCGATCTTTCCGCACTTTACGCAAAGCGTCCCTCTCTTTCAAGCGGGGAATATAATCCTGCCTGCTTTAAATGGATACTTCCCGACGAATCCGACAGATCGGTATTTGCTTACTTGAGAAGCGCAGAGAATGAAGCCACGGTATGCCTGCTTAATTTATCCGATAAGGAGCAGGAAATAACCGTCCCTTGCGGAGGCTTTTCCTGTCTTAAGGAGCTTATAAATACCGACAGCAATATTTACAGCGGAGGCTCGGAAACCAAAAAGGACGTTAAGATCGAAATATCCTCCGATAAAACCTTTACCGCCGTGCTTGCGCCTTTTTCGGGCAGACTGTTCGATGCTGAAAAGCACAAAAATGAAAGCTCGGAAAATAATTTGACAACCCATATAACTCCTGCTATAATAAAGGCATAAACCTTTAAAAGTGGAGGAATCATAATGGATATAAATGTTCATCTGCCGAATTTTGTTGATAAATTCGGAGGGAGCATAAATATCACCCTTATAAATCTGCTGAAAAATTATCCGCAGATGTTTTATGACAGAGTAAAAATAGCAAGCGTTTTCGACTCCTTCCCTCTGATATGGAACGGCGGAAGAATGATGATAGGCTATATGGACGAAAACACGGTAAAACAGCTTGTTCCTCAGTATCTTCACCGCTTCAATTCTCTGGGAATACCCTGCCGCATGACCTTTACAAACCCGATGCTTACAAAGGAACACCTTTCCGACAAAGCATGCAACGCTGTTCTCGATATCGCCGACAACGGTATGAACGAGGTCATAGTTTTCTCCCCTCTTCTTGAGGAGCATATCAGAAAAACTCACCCGAATATGAAAATAACTTCCTCCACCTGCAAGCAGATACGTGATATCACAGAGCTGAACGCCGAGCTTGAAAAGGATTATAAGCTTGTGGTGCTCGACTATAATTTCAATAACGATTTTGAAAGTCTCAGCCGTATCATGCACAGGGACAAGTGCGAGATACTTGTAAATGCCGTGTGTACTCCGAACTGCTCCAGACGAGGTGAGCATTACAGATATATCGGAAAATATCAGCTTGAACACTGCACACCCGATGAGCTTATGAAAATTAAATCGGGTACGGCAAGGATAGACGAATGGAAATGCCCTCACATGCACAACAATGCATTTACTGTAAGGAAATCCCCTCTTCACGTCTCACCCGATGCCATTTTCGGGAAATACGCTCACATGGGATTTGTGAATTTCAAGCTTGAGGGCAGAGGCAACAGCTTTGCCGACCTTATCGAGCAGTATACATATTATTTTGCAAAGCCCGAATACAGGGACAATGTACGATATGCCCTTAACTGCACCGCAGCGGCAATGGCTGGGTCGGGAAGAACGGTATAATACTAAAAACGGCTGACGTATGAACGTCAGCCGTTTTTTAATCTCATATGTATATTATCAGCCCAAAACAACAGGCTCAAATTCAATGCGGACAGAGGGAAGCTTTTCCATTGTGCAGTAGTAATTCTCTGCCCAGTCCTCTCCCTGAGAGGGATCGTTCTCGCCGCTTGCGGGAGGAGCGAAAATTTTAAGGGTCATATCGCATTTCCCGTCAAGAGGCTTCTCATAAAATGCGCTCATAAGATCAATGGTCTTTGCGGCGGGAGATTTGTAGAACCATCTGCCGTTAAGCTCCATCATATAGTTTCCGCCGTCCTCGAATGTGACCTCGCAGAAATGGGGATTTTTTTCAAAGTGAAGAAGGATCGCAACGCCGTCTGCGTCTTCTGCGCCGCCCCATCTGAGGGTAATGGGGAATTCTGCGTCAGCCTTTGTTTCTGTCATTTCGGGCATGAACCACGGAGTATGAATGATATCCCTGTAGGTTTTCATAACGGGCTGCTCGATACCCACCTCGCTGTTGTTGGGGTCTTCTGTTTCAAGACCCAGCCTGCCCCTGTCCCTGAACTGATACATGGTAAAGCCTGAGAACCAGTCAGCCTTTTCGTCAACAAGAATGTCGCAGAACTCTTTTACCATAGCCGCCTGATCGTATGCGCCCGTAACATCGCCGTCGGCGTTGAACTCGCTCATTACCATAGGCTTTGCTTCACCGCCGTTCAGGAATTTGTATCTTTCAAAGCTTGCCTTTGTTTTTTCGTAGGTATCTCTCACCTTGCTCCTTGAATGGCTTGTACCGCCCTTCAGAGCCACGTCGTAGGGCCAACCCCAGTGAAGAGCCATATACTTGTCCACCGACCAGATGTCCGCGGAGGGTATAGTTGCCTTGAATTCCTCTTCCTTTTCCATCTCCGTCTTGTTAAGATCCTCGATTCCGCCAATACAGATGATAGTCTTTACGTTCGGAGCATACTCGTGGATAATATCGGTAAAATGTACGAAGAAATCGCCTATTTCCTTATAAGAGGCTCTCTTTGTAAAGCTGAACCAGTCGCCCGTAGCCTCGTGATTTATCCTGAGCATCATTCTGCCGAAGGTCCGCAGATCCTTTGCAATTGCAATAAGCTGCTCATCGGTGCATTTCGGGTCAATAGTGAGGGTGAGGGTAATATCCTGACCGTGACGGCGTACATCTCTCATGCAGGTAAACGGCTCGCCGTCAAGGCTTCCTCCGACTCCGCCCTTGTAAGTAAAATAATCGTCGTAGGGATAATCCCACTGAAAGGAAACCTCAGCGTCCTTCATGACCTCGGATATTCTGCCCGGCCATTGCTTGTCAAAAGGGTAATAGCAGTACATAAGGCTTATGCTTCTGTGCGGTCTGCCCATTTTATGAAGTATGTAATCCTGATTTACATACTCGCCTCTTTCCGAGCCGTCCCCGAGATCGACTGCGCATTTTGCTTTGCCCATATGAACTTTGTAAAGGTTTTCATTCATGGATATGCTTCCTCCCTGATATATATTTTCCCCCTCAGAGGAGGGATAAATTAAAATTATCCCTGATTGGGAATATTCGGATTTACTGCCTGACGGGGCGCCTTGATCGCGCCCTTTGTACGCTTCACGGCGGCAAGGTTTGCCGCAAGTGTGTCCTCGGTCTTGGTGAGAACGTCGATGATATACTCATCGGTGGCAGTCCTTACATTTCTCGACTTCATTACCGCCTGCTTTTCGATCTCCGCCGCCCTTGCTTCGGCAGCCTTTACTATCTCGTGATTTGCAACAAGTGCATTTGCCCTTGCCTCTGCACGGGTCACAATATCCTCAGCCTGTCTGTTTGCATCGCTGATAATGGACTTGCGCTCGTCAACGATCTTTTTCGCCTGCTTTATCTCGTCGGGCATATTCATTCTGATATGGTCGATGCAGTCCCTGATCTGATCCACATCGATCATGCCTCTTTTGCTGCCGAAAATAGGCTTTGCCTTTTCAAGTATCTCGTCCATTGCGTCAAGATAATCTTCTATTACTACCTGTGCCATTACATTACTCCATTCCGCCGCAGCTTTACTGTGCAGGCTTTAATCTATCCTCGATATTACTGAGAATACAGCCGGGAACAAACCGGCTGATATCTCCGCCGTAGTAAGCCACCTGCTTTACCACGCTGGAGCTGAGGTACATATTTTCCGAGCTTGTGGTCAGAAAAACCGTTTCTGCGCCGTCGTAGATGTTGCGGTTCACAAGAGCCATCTGGAACTCGTATTCAAAGTCGGTAACGGCTCTCAAGCCCTTTACTATAGCCACAGCGCCCACATTGCGGACGTAATCGGAAATAAGACCGTAGCATACATCGACCTCAACGTTATTAAACTCCGCCGTGACTTTTTTTATCATCTCCACCCTTTCCTCAGGAGTGAAAACGGGAGCTTTCATTTTGTTTACCGCCACAAGAACGATGACCCTGTCAAAAAGCGCCGAGGCTCTGCGGATAATATCCATGTGTCCGAATGTAAGCGGATCGAAGCTTCCCGGACATACAGCTATTCTCAACTTAAATCATTTCCTTTCGGAGTGCTCTGTACTATTCATCTTCATCGGAGGGAAGAGGTATCCTGAAAACAGTTACCTCTGTCTTTCCGTATCTGTAGGTTTTGGCTTTTCTGAGTCTGCCCGCGCTTTCGGGCAGCACAAGACCCTTTTCATGCTCGCAGACAACGATGCCCCTGTCTGACATTTTCCCTTCCAGCAGCGGCAGGATCCTTTCAATAATACCGTTTCTGTACGGCGGGTCAAGAAATGCTATATCAAAGGTCATACGCACGTCACGGATAAAATCAATGCCGTCCATTACGGTAACAGCGCTGTCCTTTACAAATCCGCAGGCGGCGATATTTTCTCTTGTGACTGCGGCGGACGCCTGACTTTTATCCACGAAACGGCAGTATTTCGCTCCTCTTGACAAAGCCTCTATCCCAAGCTGACCCGATCCGCTGAACAGATCAAGCACGCATGAGCCTTCTATATCAAACTGGATAACGGAAAAAACAGCCTCCTTGACCATATCGGCAGTAGGTCTTACTTCCTCCCCGTCAAGGGTCTTCAGCTTTCTTCCTCTTGCAGTTCCGGTTATTACCCGCATAATTTACTCCTGTTTTAAAAAATTACAAAATGATTACACGATATACTTATTTATTATAACCCAAATTTTCTCTTTTGTCTATAAGGTAGAATGAATTTTTACAAAGAATTTTGCACAAATTCATACACATCTTTTGCAACACTTTGACTGATACCTCCTGCTGCGGCAATTTCCTCCACAGTGGCTTTTTTCAGATTTTCAACCGTTTTAAAGGCAGTAAGCAGCTTTACCGCCTTTTTTTCGCCTATGCCCTTAATGCCTGTAATACCGACCTCAAAGGAAGATTTCCTGTGCTTTTTACGCTGATAGGCAATGGAAAACCTGTGTACCTCGTCCTGAATACGTGTAACAAGAAAAAAAGCTGATTTTGTTTCACTGATGCTTATCTCTCCCCCATCGCCCGTTATCGCTCTTGTACGGTGACTGTTGTCCTTGACCATTCCGAAAAGAGGAACGGCAATATCCATTTCCCACAGGGTTTCCCTTACCGCCGCAAGCTGATTTTTGCCGCCGTCAAGCAAAATGAGGTCGGGCAGCCGCTTAAATCCCTCGTCGTTCTCCTCGGGGTCAAGATAATGCCTGAACCGTCTGCGTATTACCTCCCGCATACAGGCAAGGTCATTCTGAACAAGATTTTCCTTGATGGCGAATTTTTTATACATTTTCCTGCACGGTCTGCCGTTTTCAAAAACTATCATTCCCGCAACCATATCCGAGGAGCCGAGATTTGAGATATCGTAGGACTCGATATACAAGGGCGGCTTGCTGAGTCCCAGAAGCCTTGCAAGCTCCTCAAGAGCGGAAATTTCCTTTGCGGTGCGTCCGACCCTGATGGAAAGATACTCCTCTGCATTTGACTTTGCTATCTCGGCAAGGCGCAGATACCGTCCTCGCCGGGGATATGACACGTCCACCGCATGACCCGACCGCTCCCTGAAAAGCCTCGAAAGATCCTCCGTATTTTCGACCTCGTTTCCAAGCACGATATTACGGGGAATTTCCCGTCCTGTGCTGTAATAACGGGCAATAAATTCTTCCATCATCACAGCTTCGCTGTCCTCCTCGCCGAGAAATACCTCCTCACGGTCGAAAAGCCTGCCGCTGCGGTACATAATCACAGCGGCGCAGGCGTCCGAACCGTTTCTCGCAATTGCAACGGCGTCGGTATCGGGCAGCTTTTCCGCTATGATGTTCTGGCTGTCGGCAGCTCTTGAAACTGCGCTTATTCTGTCCCTGAGCCGTGCGGCAAGCTCGAAATCAAGCGCTTCGGCGGCAGCGTTCATCTGCTCGGTCATGCGCTCAACCGACGCCTCCGAGCCGTTTTTGATATAATCCGCGGCCTCGCTGATTATCCCTGCGTATTCCTCTTCGGAAATATTTCCCAGACACACTCCCATGCACCTTTTTATATGATGGTTAAGACAAGGTCTGCCCTTTCCGATATCTCTCGGAAATACCTTTTTGCAGGAAGGGAGCATAAACACTCTGTTTGCCTCGGCAGCCGCCTGCTTTGCCACAAAGGAGCTGGTATAGGGACCGAGTATCTCTCCCGATTTTGGTTTCTGCATCTCTGCGGTTATGCGTGAATAGGGCGGCGGAGAGATACGGATATAGCTGTACCCCTTATCGTCCTTGAGAAGGATATTGTATTTGGGGGAATGCTGCTTTATCATGGAGCATTCCAGCACAAGCGCTTCGTATTCGGAATTTGTTACTATAAAATCGTAATCATAGACGTTTTCCACCATCTTGGCGACCTTCGGTGTATGGTTGGGAGTTTTGGCAAAATACGATGACACCCGGTTGCGGAGATTTTTGGCTTTGCCTATATAAATAATATGCCCCGTTTTATCCTTCATCTGATATACTCCGGGGGCGGTTGTCAGCAGATAGGTTTTTTCCCTTAAATAATCAAGACGTTCGTTCATGGCATGACCGCTTTCATTCTGATTCGCGCTGAATAAATCACGCCCGACTGCGAAATATACCGATGGAATCTAATCAGCGTTTCCTATATTTTATCATGTAAAACCCATAATGTCAAATCACAAGCGGAAAATAGTATTGCCATAAACGTTCCACGGAATGTTTGGAAAATATAATTTTGGGGTTCTCTATAAACCGGGACACGAGCAAAGCCTCGTCCATTGGTTCGGTCAGATGCAAGGCATCAGACCGCAGTAATACTTGCTGTCTTACAAGGTCTGATAACGAAGCAGATGACCGAACCAATAGAGGATTTGCCGTGAAGGAGGTTTATAGAGGTTCCCTTTTGAATAAATATTCTATTACGGTCTATGACACTCCGCACACGCTTCCGTTTTTATTGCACGCAGACTTTAAAGTTACCGAGCCACAAATGAAAGTTTTAAAACAATACTCCATTACGGTTGGAAGCAGCGACACGCTGCACGGTTGGAGGCAGCGACACGCCGCACGGTTGGAGGCAGCGACACGCCGCACGCCGCTAAAAATTGTTGTTGGGGTTTGAGATCGTTCCGGGACTTTTTTCAAGCTCTCTGAAAATTTTGATCGCAAAGCCGCTTATTGTAAAAAAAATGAAAACGGGGCCTATTAAAAGTCCCACAAACATTGTTGTGTAGTTCCACATTATCAGGATAACCTCAAATACAAGTATAAAAACAAGCAGCGCAGAACGAAGAAAATATTTCATGCTTATTCTGAATGAGTTTTTAAGGCTGTTGAGTATTGTGTTTTCATACCTTGCAAGCAGCGGGTACACATACAGCAGGGAAAAAGTAAAAATATACGCCGCAATAATTCCTATTATCAGAAACACCACGCCGTTTTCCTCCACAGCACCCGATATCCGGAAATCAAGATATACCGCCCATATGCACAGCAGGGTTATAAATGTCATGGGTATCCCCTGCTTTATATTGCTTTTAAATGCCTTGAAAAATTCCGCCGCAGGGTGTCCCTCCGTGTCCTCCGCCATATGCAGAGTCACGGTAAACGCGGCTATGGTGGACGCTCCCATTGTTACAACAGGCAGGCTGAACAGCAGCCACATAACATTCAACACGAATACATCCGTAAGCCGGGACATGAATTTGTACAGCTTGCTGTCGGGACTGAAAAAACCTGCCATATAAAAATTCTCCTTTAAAAAAATACGGGGCTGCTAACAGTACAGCCCCGTAATAGCATTGTAAATGATCAGTATAAATTACCTTACCTCGTCCTCAAGCGCACATCTGATGGAAGCCTCGTTCTCGCACCATGCAAGGCACTCGCCGTTGGGATCGTAATCCTTGCACTTCTGGGTCATTTCGGCAACAATCTTGTCGTATGCCTCGTCGCTTTCCGCATAAACTGCCTGCCATGAGTAGTTTACTATGCACTTTGCTACCTGCTCCCAGATAAGCTTGAGTTCATCGGTCTTATCGGATTCGGTATAGGAGGTCGCAAGTGATACCTTGTGATTTACGCTGTCCATGTATTCCTGAGTATTATACTTGCCGGTAAAATCCCTCCAGTCCTGAAGAATGCCGTACTGTGCGTCGGTGCGTCTGCTTCTCCAGTTTTCGCAGTTGTATGTTTCGCCGTTTGAATCGGGGTTGGATGCGTCCTTTGACCATGTGGTGTTGTTTGCCTGGAACGTGCCGTCGTTAAAGCTTCCGCCGCCCCATTCTTCGGGCATTACAGTACCCTTTCTGTCCTTGTAGGCAGCTTCGCCCAGCTCGGTAAAGCAGGTGTTGCCTTCATCGTCATAGTACCAGCAGAGATCCTTGGGACCCCACCAGTAGGTCATATATCCTTCCGGAGTGCAGAGATAATTGATGATAGCCATGCAAAGCTCGGGATATTCGGTGTTTGCACCGATCGTCCATACTCTGTTGCCGCCCATAACGTTCATGCCGTAGCAGAGGGGAGACGCATCGGAGGGGATAACGGGATACATACCCTTATCGTCTTCAAGGTGAGCCTCGCTGTTGTAAAGCTGAGAACCTGCATAATCGAAGATGGAATAGAATACGCCGCCTGCCTGAACCTTTTCGCTCATTTCATTATAGGTCTGCGTCATGGAGTTGGGGTCGATAAGACCTGCCTGATAGCACTTGTTGAAGAACTTGAGCGCTTTAAGATACGGTCCGTCAGGCTCAAGAGCGTCATGATATGTACCGTTTTCAACATCATAAAGACCGAAGCCCATTTCATCATAGCCCCAGTAGCAGGTCGCAAACGCCTTGATATACATGACCATGTTGCCGTCCCAGTCGGGCCAGAGGGACATTGCATAGGTTTCGTTTCCGTTTTCGTCCTTGGGGCAGATCTCCTTCATGCTGACAAACATATTATACAGATCGTCAAGGTTGTTAAGCTCAGGGTACCCAAGCTGCTTGTAAAGATCCCAGCGAAGATCCATCGTGTAGAAAAACGCTTCATGATCCTCGGGGCTTGTTGCAACATTGTGACCGAAGCCGTAAAGGTTGGCGCCTGCGCCGAAGGACTCGTTGAAATCAATATTTCTTTGCAGCGCATAGGGCATATTTTCCTTTATGTAAGCGCCGTAATCGCTGAGAATATCATCGTCATTCCAGTCAAAGAGCATACCCTCCTTGGCAGCACGCTGATAATCGCTGCCGTTTGAACCGAAGATAACAATATCTCCCAGATTGCCCGATTCCATACGTGTATCGAACATTCCCTCCGAGTCGGGGATAATATTCATCTCAACATTGAACTCACGCTTCATTACCTCGGCAAACCAGCCGGTAAGCTCTCCCGAGTAGTTTGCAAGCTGGCTGTAGACGGTAAGCTTTATCGTTTCGTCGCCGTAAAGAGAAGAAAGATCGTTTCCGCCCCCTGCCGCAGGCTCTGCGGAATCCCCCGGGTTTTCCGCGCCGGTTGCGGCTTCATTCTGTGCCGCGTCGGAGGAGTCCGGCATTTCCGGAGTCGTAGCTCCGGAGCAGGATGCAAGAGAACCCGCCATCGCCGCGGAGAGAACTCCGGCTAATATTTTTTTGATTTTCATTTGACAGATCATTCCTTTCATCATATTTTGGAAATACCGAATAAAGATTGCGCTGAAGATGCGCAGTCAGATTTTTCGTCAGGTTG
>CAZDJG010000047.1:0-12927 GCA_964505695.1 uncultured Ruminococcus sp. | reverse complement strand
TGACCGAACCAATAGAGGATTTGCCGTGAAGGAGGTTTATAGAGGTTCCCTACAGGCAATTTTAATTCGGTATTGCCGTAAAAATAGTTTTTGTGAAAGGCTTCCGAACAGCGGTTATGACTGAAAACCGTATCCGGAAGTCTTTCAATTGGGGGGTGAAATGAAAATATATTTTCATTCTATTTTAGAGCCTGTTCAGAATCTTGAAGCGTGCGGATTTTCGAGCATAATTTTGTCGATTACAAGGCAAAAATCCGCAGCAATACTTGTTGTATTGCAAGGATTTTTAACGCAGTCAGCGGCAAAATTTGCCGAAAAAACGTGCGTTGAAAGATACTGAACAGGCTCTTATAAAAAAGAATGAAAACCGAAAGTTAGGAGGAAATCTTATCCTCAAATATTGTAACTGCATACAATGATTTAAGTTCATTGTATTTTGCTTCGTAAATGTCCTGCTGCTTTTTTTCTTTAAGCTGCTCAATAAGCTTCTTTTTTACCTCGTCAAAGGAAAGCATTCTTTTTTCAACCTTATCATCGGTAATGATAAGATGCCAGCCGAACTGTGTTCTGACGGGAGAACCAAGCATTCCTACAGGCTGTGTGAATGCAGCGTCCTCAAACTCCTTTGCCATTTTTCCTCTGCCGAAATATCCCAGAGCGCCTCCCCTGTCTTTTGAAGGACATTTTGAATGCCTTGCAGCAGCATCTTCAAAGGTGATCTCACCGCTGTCGATACTTTTCTTTATTTCAGACGCCTGTTCCTCCGTATCCACAAGAATGTGCTTTGCGGATACGGTTTCTTCAAGAACGAACCTGTCGGGATTTTCATCGTAAAACCTTTTTGCCTCTGCTTCATCTGCGCAAACACCTGCGAATAATCCGCCTATTACTGTCTGTGTGAGAAGCTGCTCGGTTATATCGTTTATCTTAGCCGTAAATTCATCGGTCCTGTCAAGACCTTTTTCCTTTGCATACCTTGAAAATACCGAAAACGCTACCTTCTGTTCAAGGAGCTGCTTTCTGCCCTGATCCGTTTCAAAATAAATGCGTTTGTCAGCAGGATACCTTTCCGCAATTCTTTCAAGGGCGGATTCGGTTATTTCTGTGCCGTCTACTACGGCAAGTACCTTGTCGTTCATATTTTCACTCTTTCCCATATAACTTATTGCAAGACACAGAAACAGACTAACAAATTGAATTGGCAGACATCTCCTGCGGCAAAACACCGCAGGATCTATCCGCTTCTGCTTATGTATCCGTAAAATCAGTTGCCGAAACGTCCGCCTGTAGTAGGATATCCGTAAATTGAACCATCCTTTATGGTCATTTCATCTTCCCAGGGAAGGTGATACCTGCCCTCGGCAAGATCCTTGATGTATGTCATCTGAGTATCGGGCTGACCTCCGGGGTATGCAACATATCCTCTGTGACCAAGATTATAGATGTTGTTCTCAAGACCCCATGTCCTTCTTGCCGCATCTGCAAGACCGGGATAAATTTCAGCAGTAACGATCTCCCATGGATTTCTCTGACCCTGTACAAGAACCGTACCGTCAAAATTCGTGATCTGACCTTCGCCGAAATAGTAGAATACGCCGTCGTAGCCCGCAAGATTTACGGCAACCGTATACATAAGGTTCTGCCATGCGTTGGAACGGTTTGTAAGTATCCACTGCTCGTTTACCTGAGTGCTGTAGCCTGAGATCCTGATATAAACGTTGCAGCCCTTGTAAGCTGCTTCTCTTGCAAGCTCAGGAATCATTCCATCGTGACAGATGCATACAGCAAGCTTTGAACCGCCGGGACCCTCGCAGACGGGCATACCCAGATCGCCGGGATACCACGGCTCGATAGGATTCCATGGGAAAAGCTTTCTGTACTTGAGGCATATCTCACCGTCGGGATTGATGATGATAGCCGTGTTATAAGGATTCTTTGTGGGATCGGGGTTCCTTTCCATAATGGAGAATACGCCGTATACTCCCGCTTCCTTGCATGCCTGACCGAAGATCTCGGTCTCCTTGCCGGGAACATCGCAGAGAAATTCTTCCGTGAGCCACTTTTCAGTGTTAAGTCCCTGCGTGCTGTATTCGGGAAAAACAATAAGCTCAACTCCGGGATAGCCTGCCTTTGTTGCCTTGAGAGTCCTTACAATGCTTTCAATCTGCTTGTCAATGTCTGCTCTCGAATTAACGACCGGTGCGGGAAACTGAATTGCCGCAACTAAAAATCCTTGTTCCGGCTTGCTCATACTACCAATACTTCCCATGGTAATACCTCCTTGAAATAAAAAAATTTTTTTGGGTTCTCTATAAACCGGAACATGAACAAAGCTCCTTAAAAGGATTTGCCGTGAAGGGGCTTATAGAGGTTCCCTTATTATAAAGGCTATTGCCCTTATTACGATAAGACTTTTTGTCCCGAATGGATGCTGTAAGAGCTTTCCACAGGAACCACAAAAATTCGTCCGTCACCCTTTTCTCCCGTGCTGTTCACAAGAGTTATGATAGTCACTATCCTGTCAACGTCACAGTCCTCTGCCTCAATGATCAGAAGCCTTTTGGGGAGAAGATAGGATTTCATGATAACATGACCCTCGCCGTCCCTGACGTCAATGGGCTTTTTTCCCTTACCCATTACACGCCTGCCTGTAAATGCTCCAAGACCGATGGCTTCAAGCGCTTTTTTGGTATCCTCCGTTTTTTCGGGACGGATAAGAGCGATGATCTCTTTCATTCTTTTCCCTCCCGTCAGATGCCTGTTTCTCTTGTACTGATCGTATATGCGCTTTCTACGGGAATAACGAAAATCCTTCCGTCTCCCATTGTTCCATCGCCTGTTTTTGCCGAATTGAGAATGGTATCAATTACGATTTTTTCATCCTCGTCCTCGACAATAATAAGGAGCATGATCTTAGGAAGCTCGTCATACTTTACCGAACCGATGGTTATACCCTTCTGCTTTCCGCGTCCGTAAACATCGATCTCAGTGACCGAGTTAAAGCCTTTATCGGAAAGCGCATCAATTACATACCTTGATTTTTCGGGTCTGACGATTGCTCTTATCATTTTCATTTCATTGTCTCCTTCCGGTAATCACATTGAGAGAAGCGACTGAAGCCTGGTTTTGTCAAGCTCGCTTGCCGCGCCGCTCATGGATATTCTTCCCTTTTCCATAACATAGCACATATCGGAAACCTCAAGCACAAATTCAAGATACTGCTCGACCATAAGTATTGCCATTTCGCTTTTGAGCTTTGTAATGACCCTGCCTATCTCCTGTATTACAGAGGGCTGAATGCCTTCTGTAGGTTCGTCGAGAATAAGCACCTTCGGTCTTGACACGATCGCTCTTGCAATGGCAAGCTGCTGCTGCTGACCGCCTGACAGATCGCCGCCCCGCCTTTCAAGAAATTCCTTCAGAATGGGAAATGTCTCGAAAATAAATTCGGGAATGTTCTTAACGTTTCTGTTTGCCTCCATGCCGAGAAGGATATTTTCTTTGACGGAAAGCTGCGGAAATATCTCCCGTCCCTGGGGAACGTAACCTATTCCCGCCTTTGCCCTGCCATACGGCGGAAGCTTAAAAATGCTTTCGCCGTCAAGCCTGATATCACCGGACGGAGTCTGCACAAGTCCCATGACAGCCTTCATTGTTGTTGTCTTGCCGACGCCGTTGCGCCCTATAAGGCAGGTGATTTTTCCAATCTCGGCTCTGATATTTACTCCGAAAAGCACCTTGCTTCCGTTGTATGCCGCCGTAACGTGTTCAAGCTCAAGCATTTGCGCTCATTCCTTTCGCATTTGTTATTCTCCGCCCCTGCCGAGATAAACGTCGATGACCTGCTGATTGTGCTGCACCTCATCCATAGAGCCTTCGCAGAGGACTTCACCGTCATGAAGGACAGTAACAATAGTTGCGACCTCGCTTACAAACTTCATATCATGCTCAACAATAAGTATCGAGCAATCCTTCTGAATAATTCTTATAAGCTCTGCAGTACGTTCGGTCTCGCGGCGTCCCATGCCTGCAACAGGCTCGTCAAGGAGCATGAGCCTCGGTCTTGAAACACAAAGCATTGCAATCTCAAGCCATTGCTTTTGACCGTGCGACAGGAGAGCAGGAGTATCATTTCTTAATTCGTAAAGTCCTACAAAATTAAGCTGATCTTCTATCCTTTCGGATTCTTCCTTTGTAAGCTTTGAACGAATTGATGAGAACAGTCCCCTGTTTTCAACAACCGCAAGCTCCATGTTTTCAAAAACCGTAAGCCCCGTAAACACGCTGGGAGCCTGAAATTTTCTGCCCACACCGAGATTGACGATCTTATTTTCCTTTATACCCGGAAGATCGTAGCCAACGCCGTCACGGTGATAGACTATGTTTCCGCCCGAAAGCTTGTTTTTTCCGCATATCGCATCGAGAACGGTTGTCTTGCCTGCTCCGTTGGGGCCGATAAGGAAATGAACTTCGTTTTCCTCAACATGAGTGGTGACATTTTTTACAGCCCTGAAATTACCAAAGGAAATACTGATGTCATTTATATCCAGAACAGAGGTTTTTTCAGCCATCTTTATCACCCCTCCATGTTGCTTTTTTTGCCGGAAGAGCAATCGGCAAGCTCTTTTTCAGCCTTTGCAGTCTCCTTTTCGTTTGCTTCCCTCTTAGCCTTTCTCTCCCTGAGCTTTGCGGGAATATCCTTCAGGGAAACAAGTCCTCCGGGAAGGAAAAGTATTACGCCAACACAAAGCAGACCAAGGAAGAACTGCCATACAGATGGGAAAGACTCGGAAATAAGGCTCTTGAAAAGATTTACTGCGATCGCTCCGAGAATTGGACCTATGAGTGTTCCCTTGCCGCCTACCGCAGCCCATACTACCATTTCCGTTGAAGGAGCAATTCCGATGTCCGTCGGTGAGATGATGCCGACCTGAGGAACATAAAGAGCGCCTGCAACACCCGCAAGAACAGCGGAAAGACAATATACAAAAACCTTGTATGCCGCCGGAGAATAGCCTGTAAAGCGCGCTCTGTTTTCCGCATCTCTCACAGCAAGGCAAACTCGTCCGAAACGCTTGCTCATCAGCCATTTGCATAAAATAAAGCCGCCGATCAGAAGCGCAAGCGTGATGAAATAAAGCGCATACTGTACCGTTCTGCTTGAACGGCTAAAGCCAAATACCGTCGTAAAATTGTTTATTCCGTTTGAACCGCCGAAGTATTCCTGACGGCCGATAAGAAAGGTTGCCAGTGCATATGCCAGCGCCTGCGAAAGGATGCTGAAGTATACGCCTCTGATACGGTTAAGAAAGGTAAGAGTTCCGATAACGGCTGCAAGAGCTGCGGGCGCAATAAATACCATAAGTATCGTAAATGCTCCGCTTTCAAAGGGCTTCCAGAAAGCAGGAAGCTCACTCACACCGCTCCATGTCATAAAATCGGGCAATCCCGCTCCGCTTGCTTCAAGCTTTAAGTGCATTGCCATACAGTATGCGCCGATACCGAAATAAACGCCGTGACCGAGTGAAAGGATACCTGTATAGCCCCATATCAAATCAATGCCAAGGGCAATAAGTGCAAAGCACATATATTTTCCAAACATATTTACTCTGAACGGGGACATGAAAAGAGGAACTGCCGCAAGAAATACAAATATTATCAGTGCAAGCACAGAAGAAGCCGTTATCCTGCTTTTCAGACCGGTTCCTGTTTTTACTGATTCTGATGCCATAATGAGCACCTCCGATCTTATCTGATTCAATCATCGAGCGAACGGCTGTGAATGGTGAAAATTCCCTTGGGTCTGAACTGAAGGATCACAATGACCACGATAAAGATAAGCACCTTGCCGAGTGAAGCCGATGAGAAAAACTCAAATGTCGGACCGCCTATACCGATAATAAGCGAACCTGTGATGCAGCCGACGATCCTTCCTACGCCGCCCACAACTACTGTCATAAAGGTATCTACTATGTAAGACTGACCGATCGTGGGACCGATAGGACCCAGAAGTGTGATCGCAGCGCCCGCAACTCCCGCAAAGCCCGAGCCGATGGCAAATGTCATCATATCGCAGAGCGATGTATTTACTCCGAGAGAAGCTGCCATTGGTCTGTTCTGCATTGCCGCCCTGACGTTTCTGCCCTGTCTTGTCCTGAACATCAGCAGCGCAAGAATGATCACACACACGACCGAAAGAGCAAGAATAAAAAGCCGCTTGTATGACATTGAAAACATACCCGTTACGGAAATATTGTCCGCCAGAAATGACGGAGCAGCAGCGCTTACATTGGCAGCGCCGAATATTGAACGCGCCGCCTGCTGAAGTACCAGACTTATGCCCCATGTAACAAGAAGACTGTCAAGAGGTCTGCCGTAAAGATGCCGGATAACGAGCTTTTCAAGAATAATACCAACAATTCCCGAAACAAGGAACGACGCTATCACCGCAACAAAGAAATAACTGTCAAAGGCGCTTTCGGGCATATACTCAAGCCATATATTCTGAATGCAGTATGTGGTATAAGCACCTATCATTATGAACTCTCCGTGAGCCATATTGATAACGCCCATAAGCCCGAAGGTAATTGCAAGTCCGAGTGAGGCAAGCAGTAATATTGAGCTTACACTAAGACCATTGAAAAGCTGCATAAGGAACAAGTCCATATTTTTCACCCTTTCCGAAAAAAAGCTTTGCACAACAGCAGCCTTCAGCAGCAATGCAGCATATCAGCCCATTGTGCAAAGCTTATATTAGCAGCATTAAGAGCAGTTATCTAAGTCCTGCCGATTCAGCCCAGTCATACTGCATGAGCCACGGATCGGGAGATACCCTGTCCTCTGTAGACCAAAGAATATCCATCTGACCGTCCGAATTGCAGGCACCGACATAAACCTTCTGCAGGCAGTGGTGAGTATCACCCTCTGCAATTGTAACAAGACCCTCAGGAGTTTCAACTTCGACCTTGCCCGATTCACACTGTGCAATTACAGGCTCAACATCAAATGTACCCGCTGCTTCTACGGCAGCCTTCCAGAGATAAACGCCCTCATATGAATTAACGACAGGATCGCCTGTTACCTTGTCAGCACCGTAGACAGACTGGAATTTTTCCGTAAACGCCTTGGAAGCGTCAGTATCGATCGACTGGAAATAGTTCCATGCAAAAAGAGTTCCTTCTGCATATTCCGCACCCATGCCTCTGATATCCTCTTCATAGGCAGAGAAGCTCATGACCTGTATCTTATCGGGTGAAAGTCCCGCATCCCTGTACTGCTTGAAGAAGGATACGTTGGAATCGCCGTTGATGGTATTTATGATAACATCAGGCTGAGTCTGCTGGATCTTTGTGATAACTGTGGAACAGTCCGTATATCCGAGAGGAATGTATTCCTCTCCGACGATCTCAAATCCGTAATCAGGCTGCATACCCTTGATAATAGTGTTCGTTGTTCTGGGATATACATAATCGGAGCCGAAAAGGAATACCTTCAAAACACCGTCGTCACCCTTGCAGTTTTCCATAAGATAATCAATAGCGGGAATTGCCTGCTGATTGGGACAGGGCGCTGTGTACATGATATTGTGAGAGGATTCAAGTCCCTCGTACTGAACAGGATACCATAGAAGACCGTCATTTTCCTCGACAACGGGAAGAACAGCCTTTCTTGACGCAGATGTCCAGCATCCGAAGATAGTTGCAACATGATCGCTTGTAAGGAGCTTTGTTGCTTTTTCGGCAAATATCGCAGCATCCGAGGCGCCGTCCTCAAGGACATAGCTTATCTGCTTGCCGAGAACGCCCCCGTCCGCATTGATCTCATCAATGGCCAACTGAACAGCCTCGATCATAGGCGCTTCAGCCATAGCCATAGTGCCTGACTGGGAATGAAGGATACCGACCTTAACTGTATCGGAATCCGATGCCGAAGAAACAGCAGAAACGGTTCCTGTACTGTTCGTATCGGAAGCAGTTCCCTCCGAAGAGGCTGCGCCGCAGCCGGTAAATACCGACATCATTGCCCCGACTGTGAGCATAGCTGCGGCAGATGTTAATTTCTTCTGATTTTTCATATTCAACCACTCTCTTTCGTTTGGGGTATCCCCCTAAAAAATTAAGGCGTCTGACTCTCTGATCTTTCCTAAACAGAGAATCAAACGCCTTTGTCTGAAAATAAAGCGAAAGCATATTCATAACAGCCCCATTGATGTCATTCCTACGATTTTGCTTCTATGCTTATCATTATAGCACGTTTTGCAATTTTGTCAAGTATAAAATTCATAAATCTTGTTTTATCGGGATAAAAATACACAATTTTTGAATTTTATGAATGATAAACGAAAACAAACTGCATATTAGTGGGTTATTGTCCTGCATTTTATGTAGTATAATTTTATTTGTTAATATTTGAGAAATAAGTGGGTAATTATTTCTTCTTAAATTTTATTATTATGTTTGCCATTATCAATAAATATTACACTCCACGAAAACCGTAAAAATATTTTTTGTCACTTTTGACAAGCAGCGATTTTTTGTTCGGTATTACCTTAAATCACCTTCCTGATGGCTTTCCCATGACAACATTCAAGTTCCGGTTTAAACGAGAAGCCTCATTCCCATTTATAATACTGCTTAAAAATCGTAGAATTTGTTTGTATTAACTGACCAAAAAAGCCTTTTTAATAAAGGCTTTTTTATAAATATAACAAAAAATTCACATAAACCCACCAATATATCTACTATTAACAAATATAATTATAATAGTCGGGTTTATACTTGTAAAAAATAAAGAGGAGAATCTGTTCTATGAAAATACTTATATGCGATGATTCAATGCTTGTACGCAAGAAACTGTCTGTCTCGCTTAAAAAAATCGGCATCACCGAAATTGTTGAGGCTTCCGACGGCGAGATGGCTGTTGATATGTATAAAAAAGAGTCTCCCGACCTTACGCTGATGGATATAGTTATGCCTAAAATAAACGGCGTTGACGCTCTCAAGTCTATTTTGGCAGCAGATCCCAAGGCAAGGGTGGTTATGGCGTCATCGGTAGGAACTCAGGAAAACCTCAGGGAAGCTATCATGGCAGGAGCATACGACTTTTTGCAGAAACCCATATCCGAGGATCAGTTGAAAGAACTTATTGAAAAAGCATCAAAATAAATCTGAAAGGAATAACAGATTCATATGTTTACTCAATTTTTCGGAAATTATCTTTTAAATAAGGGACTTGTTTCACCGGCACAGCTTTCCGACGCTCTCGCCGTTCAGAAACAAACTCGACTCAGACTTGGCGTACTTGCCATAAACGCAGGCTATATGACCCCCGAACAGGTTGAAAGAGTTCATGCCGAACAGCAGAGAGTTGATAAAAGGATAGGGGATATCGCCTGTGATATGGGCTACCTTACTCCCGCACAGGTAGACGAGCTTCTCAGCTCTCAGGGTGCGGCTCATCTCCAGCTCGGACAGGCTCTTGTAAATTCGGGTGCAATGACCACCGCCGAATTTGCCGGAGCGCTTAACGGATACAAGTCCGAAAACAGCCTTACAGACATTGATTTTAAAAGCAATTCCGGCGAAAAAATAAACGATATCATCAATAAATTCTACTGCTTTAAGGACGAGGAATACGGCAGAATGCTGTCAGAATATGTTATGCTTCTTTTTAAAAACGTAATACGCTTTATCGGCGATGATTTCACCCCTCTTTCCCTTGAAAAGCTGCCTTCCGTAAGACCTTTGTTTGCGGCAGTTCAAAAGATGAACGGCGCACTGTGCTGCACCACAATGGTCGAGGCTTCAGAGCAGGCTTATGTAAGCTTTGCGTCAAGATACGCAGGAGAATCCCTCACCGATGCAGACGAAATGACCGATGCTTCAAACGGAGAATTTCTTAACCTCCACAACGGTCTTTTCACTGTCAATGTCTCTAACGAAATGGGTACCGAATTAAAGCTTGAACCGCAGGAATACATAAAAAACAGCTCTGTTTCGGGAAAGGTTTACAGGATTCCTCTTGTATTTCCATTTGGAACAGTAAGCTTTCTTATTGTTTTCTGAGACATTCGTACTGCCCGCTATTGCAAACAATTGTATTGTTTGCAATAGCGGGCAGTATATCAGTCCAGACCGTATTCGGAAAGGATCTGCTGAACATTTTTAAGAGCGTCCCTGCGCTCCTCATAGTCGGGAATGACCATTCTGACGTTCTCCCAGAACGCTTCGGAATGGTTCATTTGCTTTGTATGGCAAAGCTCATGAACAATAACATAATCAATAAGGCTGATATCGGCTGCAATAAGCTTCCATGAAAGATTTATTACCGACTGGGCAGAACAGCTCCCCCAGCGTGTCTTTGCCGAATTTATTTTAACGTCCTTCAGCTTTATTCCCATGCGGTCGGCCATCAGCCATGTGCGGTTTACGAGAGTTCCCTTTGCAATAGTGCTGTAAAGCTTTCGCAGATAAGGCAGCAGCTCGGATAAAGGAGTTTCCCCCGGAAGATGAAACATTCCGTCGGTGTATCCGTACGGCGGCGTGTTGTCAACAGCGCACATTTCACCGAAAAGCGGCAGTTCATGAGGCGGCACGGACAGTCTTTCGCTGCGTTCCCTGACTCTTTCGCATATCCTGCACGAATGCTTTTCTATCCAGTCCCTTTTGCTGTTTACAAACCCGTCGATCTTATCCTCAGGCGTATTCAGTGGAGCCCGTACAATAACGCTGCCCTCCCTGTCAACAGTAACAGAAATGGTTTTTCTCCTGCTGCGGATCAATTTGTAGCCGTTCGTAGCTATCTCTCCTTATTTATCTGTATTGATATAATCCTTATATCCGTTAAGATAAACCAATCCGGAAATTACGGTAAGAACTGCTGAGATCCAGATAAGAAACTGTTCAGCCGCAATGACCCATGTATCATAGCCGGACGGATCCTTTCCGAAGATAATACAGAAAATCAGAATGATAACGATAGCCGCCATTGTAAATGCGGTTTTCAGCTTGCCCCAGATACCGGCGGCAACAACAACTCCCTTTCCTGCGGTAACAAGACGAAGCCCCGACACCATAAATTCCCTTGCGATTATAATAATAACGGGAACAGCTCCCGCAAGACCCATTTCCACAAAGCAGACAAGAGCGGATATTACAAGCACCTTATCCGCAAGAGGATCGAGAAACTTTCCGAAATCCGTAACAAGATTCCTGCTTCGGGCAATATGTCCGTCAAGGGCATCGGTGACAGATGCCGCGGCAAATACGATAAGCGCAAGCACCGCACTTGCAGGAAAATCAAGCAAAAGGAAAAGTATAAAAAACGGAACCAGAATTACTCTGAGAACGGTAAGCTTATTTGGAAGGTTCATCTGCAGCATCTCCAATCAGATCGTAATCCATTACCTCGTTAATATGCACCTTTACAAAAACTCCCGGAACAAGCCTGCGTTTTGATGTAAAGAATATTTTTCCGTCTATTTCGGGCGCGTCGGAGGCACTTCTTCCGAAATAGCATTCTCCGTAGCGGTCGTAGCCCTCCACAAGGGTTTCTATCACCTTATCCCTCATAAGCTGGTTTTTTGCGCCCATTATCATCATCTGCTGCTCCATGATAATATCCGCACGGTGCTGCTTTGTCTCCTCGTCAAGCTGTCCGTCCATCAGCGCAGCCTTAGTTCCCTCCTCTGCGGAATAGGGGAAGCAGCCGAGGCGGTCAAATTCCATATCCCTGACAAAATCCGCAAGACGGTCAAACTGCTCGGCAGTTTCTCCGGGGAAGCCCGTAATAAGCGTTGTGCGCAGAATGATCCCCGGAACCTTGTCCCGTATTTTCGCAACAAGCGCCCTGAGATATCCCTCATCGCCGGGGCGATTCATTTTCCTCAATATTTCTCCGTCGCAGTGCTGTATCGGCATATCTATATATTTAACTATCTTATCCTCTTTTGCAATTACCTCAAGAAGCTCGTCGGATATCCTTTCGGGATAGCAGTAGAGAACCCTTATCCATTTAAGCTGAGTTACAGTGCAAAGCTTTTCAAGAAGTTCGGGAAGACACGGCTTTCCGTAAAGGTCCTCGCCGTATCTTGTTGTGTCCTGAGCGATGACGACAAGCTCCCTTACTCCGTTTTCCGCAAGCTCCTTTGCTTCCTTTAAAAGCTCCTCCATGGGAACGCTGCGGTTTTTGCCCCTTATAGAGGGTATAGCGCAGTAGGAACAGCAGTTGCTGCAGCCGTCGCCTATTTTCAGATATGCATAAAAAGGAAGAGTAGTCTGAATGCGTCCTCCCGTAAGCGCCAGATCAAGCTTGCTGTCAAATCGGGAAAACTTCTCGCCGCTCATGACATTTTCGATCACGGAGCATATCCTGTCATTGCTGCCGATACCGATAACGGCGTCAGCCTCGGGTATCTCGGAAAGCACCTCGCTTTTATACCTCTCCGCAAGGCAGCCTGTGATGATTATTCTCTTGATACGCCCCTCTTTTTTCAGTGCGGCAAATTCAAGGATAGTTTCTATTGCCTCCTGCTTTGCCGATTCGATGAATCCGCAGGTATTGACTATTACCACGTCTGCAAGGGCAGCGTCCCCCACAAGCTGATATCCTGCCTCATTTATTTTATATAGCATTCTCTCGGCGTCAACCTGATTTTTTGAGCAGCCTAAAGAAACCATTCCGACTCTTACGGACATTGTATGTATCAGTCCTTTTATTCATATTTGCATAAATACACACTATAAGTATATATCAAAAGGTTTTATTTTTCATGGTTTTTTATTTAATATTTGATAAATTCAGCCACAGACTTGCCTTTTCAAAAAGGAGCGGCTGAATATGCGGATAGGTCAGCTTTTCGGGAATGCCGTCAGATAAAGGCAATACCGAATAAAGATTGCGCTGAAGATGCGCAGTCAGATTTTTCGT
>CAZDJG010000046.1:0-13040 GCA_964505695.1 uncultured Ruminococcus sp. | reverse complement strand
ACGGCGTGCTCCGCACATTTTCTCTCAAACAAGGTTTTTAGAGGTGACCTTTTGTAACATAAGGGGTTCTCTATAAACCGGGACACGAGCAAAGCCTCGTCCATTGGTTCGGTCAGATGCAAGGCATCAGACCGCAGTAATACTTGCTGTCTTACAAGGTCTGATAACGAAGCAGATGACCGAACCAATAGAGGATTTGCCGTGAAGGAGGTTTATAGAGGTTCCCATAAATGTATCCATAAAAATAAAAAGGTCTTTCATTGCAAAAAGACACGTGTACAAACACATACAAAAACAGTGGAATGGTATTGCTTTATTCCAAACGTTCCACCGGAACGTTTGGAATATTTAATTTTGAATAAATCCGTAAAAAGGGGGAGCGGTCGTGTCCGCTTTCCGCAGAGAGCGACTCCCCACTCGAAATGCTGCCGCATTTCTCACCCCTTTCCTCGTTTTCTTGATAAAAAAAGGATTTCGCCCTTTGCAAAGGGCGACCAAAGGGCGCTGCCCTTTGGAAACCCGCAAGCCTTTGAAAAGGCTCGACCTGAACTTTACTGTGACCTTATTTGTGCGGATTTTATTGTTCAGCCGCTTTTTCGGCAGACTGAAACGGGTCTTTCATTGCAAAAGACCCGTTTTTCACACAATAAAGAGCTTTGCTCTGTCATTCAGTCCTGACAGACGCCCTTATCAAAGCTGTATCTCAGATGCTGCCGCTTACCGTAAGAATGCTTATGCCCGGCTTTACGTTCCATTCTCCGGTTGCAGGATCCTGCTCATATGTTGCGGCAGGAACGGTGATCATTCCCGGAACGGTTGCAAATGCACCCGTAGCCGTATTATAACCATAATTTGTGGGAGATGACCATGTTGTATTGTTGAAGGTAACGGAAATATTTTTGAGGATAGGATCGAAGTTATCAGTAACTATAGCGTTATCGGAAGCATCCGCAGCCGTATTTCCCGTATTCTGAATAACGAATGTGTAATTTATCTGACCGTTTTCGGTTACCTCGGAAGGACAGAGGCATTTGCTGATAGTGAGCAAGGGCGCATCGGAAACTCCGACTACAGCCGTTGCCGTAATGGGATTTGCAAGCTCTCCTCCGGAAACCGTAACGGTATTTTCAATAGAGGAACCCGACTCGGGCGGAGCAAACCTGTTTGTTTCAGCCTCATATACCAGCGTAACATTGCCGTTTGCCGGTACGTTTATTCCCGTAACGTTAAGGTATTCGCCGGAAGTAACAGTAAACGATGCGGGAACTCCGTTTACAAATGCCCTGAGGCTTCCGTCAACATAGTCAAGAGGTATCAGGCTTCCTGCTTCGGAAGAATATTCACCCATATTATCCGATGCGGTAAGACCTGTAAACGAGGTCACGCCGGAATTGACGATATTAACGACATAGGTTATCCTGCTTGAGTCCGAATAGGAATCGGAGAGAGCGGTCTTGGTTACCGAAAGGACCTCTACTATCTCTCCGGTAACAATATTGGAATCAGTCACTTTATCATTATATGAAAGCGTTGCTTTATTGTAAAAAACAGCCATATATACTTTTTCCTTTCATTGAGTGTCGGAGCATCGCAAGCAGCGCTCCGTACTTTATTATATTCATCTTGGAGATTTATGTCACCGATCGTTTTTTTTCGGAACATCTGCCGAAAAATTTTAAAAAGCTATAGACAAATTGCCGAAAATATAGTATAATATGCTTGTATCTATTGATACAGGCTGTATACCGCCTCCGCATATATGCAGCACAGCAAAGAAAGGATGGTATTATTCATGGATTCTCTTATCAAGCTTTTAAAGGGAAATGCCCGTCTTTCCAATGAACAACTGGCGGTCATGCTCGGCACGACCTCAGAAGACGTCGCCGCACGTATAGCCGATTATGAGAAAAAAGGCGTTATAAAGGGCTACAGCGTTATTTTAAATGAAGAACTGGCGGATAAAAACGCCGTTACTGCTTTTATAGAGGTCAAGGTGACGCCAAAGGCGGACTTCGGCTTTGACGAGCTTGCCCGTACCATCATGATGTATGACGAGGTGGATTCCGTAACTCTTATGTCAGGCTCATTTGATCTTGCCGTAACCCTCAGCGGCACAAATTATAAAGAGATCGCTCTGTTTGTCGCAAAGCGTCTTTCAAGCATTGACGGCGTTATATCCACATCGACACATTTTGTTCTTAAACAGTATAAGGAACAAGGCTTTTTTATTGAAAACGAAACCGCAGATGAAAGGGGATTCGTATCTCCGTGATAGATTATGACAGGCTTATTGCCAAAAAATGCAAGGAAATGAAGCCCTCCGGCATAAGGAAATTTTTTGATATTGCAGCACAGATGGACAATGTGATTTCGCTCAGCGTCGGCGAACCGGACTTTCAGACGCCGTGGAACGTCCGGCAGGCTGCCATAACCTCTCTTGAAAAAGGAAAAACAAAATACACCGCTAACGCAGGCATTGCAGAGCTGCGGACTGCGATCAGCAAAAACATTCAAAAAAACACAGGAGTGAGCTATGACGACAAAAGCGAGATCATCGTGACCGTAGGCGGCTCGGAGGGCATAGATATAGCCATAAGGTCGCTTATAGACCACGAGGACGAGGTCCTGATAGTTGAACCGTGCTTTGTTTGCTACGCTCCTATAGTTTCACTGTGCGGTGGAATTCCCGTCACTGTGGAAACTACCGTTGAGACAGAGTTCAGACTCACTCCCGATATGCTTAAAAGCAAGATCACCGACAGAACAAAGCTGCTGATACTCCCCTTTCCGAACAATCCTACGGGAGCTGTTATGGAAAGAAAGGATCTTGAGGCGATCGCTGAAATCCTCAATGGTACGGATATACTTGTTCTTTCCGATGAAATATACAGTTCGCTTACATACGGCTCAAAGCACTGCTCCATTATCGAGATCGACGGAATGAGGGAACGCACCATATTCGTAAACGGCTTTTCAAAGGCATATGCAATGACCGGCTGGCGTCTGGGATACGTGGCAGGCCCCGCACCCCTTATCAGGCAGATGCTGAAAATACACCAGTACGGAATAATGAGCAGTCCCACAATTTCCCAGTACGCTGCGATCGAGGCTCTTGAAAGCTGCGATGCGGATATTGCCAAAATGCGCAGCGAATACGATATACGCAGAAGATGGCTCGTAAACGCTCTCAATGACATGGGACTTACCTGTTTCGAGCCTAAGGGCGCATTCTATGTGTTCCCCAGCATAAGATCAACGGGACTTTCAAGCGAGGAATTTTGTGAACGTCTGCTCTATGAATACAACGTTGCAGTTGTTCCAGGAAACGCATTCGGAGAATGCGGAGAAGGGTTCATCCGCATTTCCTATGCGTATTCCCTCAAGCATCTGATGACTGCGGCTGAGCGTATGAAGGAATTTGTGGAAAAAATCGAACAGGAAAAAATAAAGGGGTTCTCTATAAACCGGGACACGAGCAAAGCCTCGTCAATGAGTTTTGCCGGCTGCAAGGCGTCAAACCGCAGTAATACTTGATGTATTACAAGGCTTGCGGGGCGCAGCAGACGGCGAAACTCATTGAGGATTTGCCGTGAAGGAGGTTTATAGAGGTTCCCTAAAGGCATAATATTAAAAAGGACGGTCGGAAATGATCACGGCAGATGAACTCCTCAAAATCGCTCCCGCCGCAGGCAGGCGGAATTATGAAAAAAATATCCGCATGAGAAAACCGAGAGGTCTTATAAACGGTCAGAAAAACTGTCCCGTTTCAAACCACAGGCTGGGACATTTTAAAATGTCATTCAACGGCTGCGGAGCAATCGCCGTATACAATGCAATGTATCAGGCCGGACTTGAACCCGACTTCAACGTTATTTCCCTTGGAATAGATACATATGCTCTGAAAATGGGCGGACTTTTCGGCACAGATCCGGAAAAACTGGAGGATTGTCTGAAAAATTGCCGTATCGCAGCATTAAAGGCTGACGGTTATACTGACTTTGTAAGCGTTATGAAGTCGGTAAGAGTGGGGATACTTTGCTACTGGGTCGGAAAACCAAAGCTTTCTCTGCTCCATTTCGCCGCAATAATCAACCTCGGTGACGGTGAATATTCCGTATGCAACAGATATTCAAACCGCAAAAGTCCTTCCGTAATAAATTCATTGGAAAAGCTTTGTCCTAAAGAATGCTATGTGTGCGGATTTTTTATGAACTGAGGATAAACGGCCATGAACAGTATTTCCCTGAGGGCTTTTGCTAAGATAAATCTGTTTCTGAATATTACGGGAAAAAGATCTGACGGGTATCATACACTTGAAACCGTTATGCATACCGTATCGCTTTGCGATACGGTCACTCTTGAAATAATTTCCGGGGGAATAAAAATAAGCTGTACCGACCGCTCCGTTCCCTGTGACGAAAGAAATATCGCATTCAGATGCGCAAGGGCTTTTTTTGAAAAAACAGGAATCTCCGGCAAAGGTATCCGCATAGCAATTACAAAGCGAATACCGACTAAGGCAGGTCTTGGCGGAGGCAGCGCAGACGGTGCGGCTGTCCTAAAGGGAATGAATATCCTTTTCGGCACGGATCTTACCGAAAAAGAGCTGTGCCTCATGGGCATGGAGATTGGCGCAGATATCCCGTTCTGCATTGTCGGGGGATGCGGATATTGTACGGGAATAGGAGAAATGATCACTCCCCTTCCCGCGCTTTCGGGCATTGTGCTTATCGGAAAGGGTTCGCAGGGTATCTCAACAAAGGCTGCCTTTGCGGCTGCGGACTCGGTAAATATCCCCGTTTACGATACCGATCCGCAGCGTGTTTTCGGAAATTCCTCTGATATTGCCGGAGTTGCCCCGTATTGCTTTAATGCATTTGAATATGCCGTTTTGCCCGACGAAGCAAATCAAATCAAAGAGGTCATGCAAAAATGCGGCGCATTATGCCAATGCATGACGGGCAGCGGCTCGGCTGTTTTCGGACTTTTTTCATCGGAAAACGACGCTTTGCAGGCTGACAAGCGCTTAAAAAGCATGGGATTTTTCTCCGAGCCTTGCAGACTTGTTTAGAAATGTATCACAAAATGCGGCTCATTACCGTTTTGAAGAGCCGCATTTTTATTCGTATTTTTATGTTAGGTCAGTCTAACCATACAAAAAGGAGTGCTTTACATATGACTCTCGATAAGCTTCCTATCGGGAAAAATGCGGTCATAACGGCTGTGGGCGGCGAGGGCGCACTGAGGTGCAGACTTCTGGATATGGGAATTATCCCCCACACAAAGGTAATGATCCGCAAAACCGCACCTATGGGCGATCCCATTGAAATTCACCTGAGAGGCTACGAGCTTACCATTCGCCTTGAGGACGCGCAGAAAATCGACGTTATTCCCATTGACCCGGATAATGATAAGGAACAGACCCTTCCGGCAAACGGATAGATTTCGCATTTTGCAGGAAAAAGATAGTTTGTCAACAAAATCTCCGAAAGGACGGTCATATTATTATGGTATTTGCTCTTGCAGGCAATCAGAACTGCGGTAAAACAACGCTTTTTAATCAGCTTACCGGCTCAAATCAGCACGTCGGAAATTTTCCCGGAGTAACCGTTGAGGAAAAAAGCGGCGATATCAGAGGGCAAAAAAACTGCACGGTCGTTGATCTGCCCGGAATTTATTCCATAAGACCGTATACGGGCGAGGAAATAGTCACCCGTGACTTCCTTATCAAGGAAAAGCCGGACGGCATTATAAATATAATCGACGCCACCAATATAGAGCGAAATCTTTATCTTACGCTCCAGCTTGCGGAAATGAAGATCCCAATGGTTCTGGCTCTCAACATGATGGACGAAGTGAAAAACAACGGCGGCACTATAGACATAAGCGGTCTTTCGGATGCCATCGGAATACCTGTAGTTCCCATATCCGCCGCAAAAAACGAAGGAGTTGACGAGCTTATTGAAATTGCGGTCGAAACCGCCAAAAGAAAACGGCTGCCTAAAAAGATAGACTACTGTAACGGCGCCGTCCACCGCTGTATCCATGCAGTGTGCCACATAATCGAGGACCATGCGGATAAAACGGGACTTGGCAGAAGATTCTGCGCAACTAAGCTTATTGAGTCCGACCCCGCAATAACCGAAATGCTTGAGCTTAACACAAACGAGCTTGACATGATCGAGCACAGCGTCACCGAAATGGAATCCGAGCTGCAAATGGACAGAAACGCCGCCATTGCAGATATGAGATACTCCTTTATCGAGGACGTTTGCAGACAAACCGTTGTAAAATGCCACGAAAGCAAGGAGCATATCCGCAGCGTTAAAATCGACAGCATACTTACAAGCAAATATTTTGCAATTCCCATATTTATCATTATAATGGTAATAATTTTCTGGCTGACCTTCGGAGTTATCGGAGCATTTCTGAGCGATATGCTGTCTGCGGGAATTGACAGTCTGACGGAGATCACAGACAATGCCCTAAATATTTACGGTCTTAACCCGGTCATACACAGCCTGATAATCGACGGCATATTTGCGGGAGTGGGCAGCGTTCTCAGCTTTCTGCCCACGATAGTAACGCTTTTCTTTTTTCTGTCAATACTTGAGGACAGCGGATATATGGCGAGAGTTGCCTTTGTAATGGATAAGCTGCTCAGAAAGATCGGTCTTTCGGGTCGTTCGTTTGTACCGCTCATTATCGGATTCGGATGCTCTGTTCCCGCGATCATGGCGACAAGAACGCTTTCCTCGGAACGGGACAGGAAAATGACCGTATTTCTTACACCGTTTATGTCGTGCAGCGCAAAGCTGCCCATATATTCCGTATTCTCCATGGCATTTTTTCCAGACCACAGTGCGCTTGTAATGTGCCTGCTGTATTTTTTCGGAATAATATGCGGAATTATTTACGGATCAATTCTCGGAAAAACAAAATTCAGAGGAAAGCCCGTACCCTTTGTAATGGAGCTGCCCAATTACCGCCTTCCCTCCCCCAAAAGCGTGGGAATGCTCATATGGGATAAGGCAAAGGATTTTCTGACAAGAGCGTTTACGGTAATATTTGCCGCATCGATCATCATATGGATATTGCAGACCTTCGACACACGGTTCAACACTGTTTCAGACAGCTCGGAAAGCATGCTTGCGGCAGTCGGAAAGCTCATTTCGCCGATCTTTGCCCCCCTCGGCTTTGACGACTGGCGGATCTCAACATCTCTCATCACGGGATTTACCGCAAAAGAAGCTGTTGTTTCCACAATGTCGGTACTTTCGGGAGCATCCTCTGCGGATCTGCTGCCATCGCTTTTGCAGGGAATGTTCACACCTGTGACTGCAGCAAGCTTCCTCGTTTTTTCATTGCTGTATACACCCTGCGTTGCGGCAGTTGCGGCGGTAAAGAGGGAAATGAATTCCTCATTTGCGGCTGTGCTGTTTGTTCTGATACAGTGCCTTGTGGCGTGGATCGCGACGTTTATAGTTTACTCTGTAGGTTCTGTATTTTTCCCGTTTTAAAGGAGAGGCTATTATATGAATATTGCCGATTGGATCGCACTTGCTATAATTCTTTTTCTGCTGATATGCGCTGTCAGATACATATTTGTATCACGAAAAAAGAATGGATGCTGCGGATGCTGTTCTGAATGCAGCAGGTGCAAAAAATCACAAAGCAAACAAAAACAGACCTGTTCGGTGCTTCGCAGACTGTCGGACAGGAATGATGAACGGAGGTTTCTTTAATGGCAAAAAATATTGTTCCGGAAGGCTTGTACAAGGGTCAGCCGCTTGACTGTGTGGGAAGCTGTATTCTCACCGGATCTGCGGCTGTCAGAAAGGGGCAGATTGAAAGCTATAGGATTATCACCTGGGAATCCCACAAATCGGGCGCTTCAATGCTTGTCAGCGGCGCTGTAGGAATGGCTCTGCCGGGTCATATCAGCGCTCTTGCGGCATTTACCGCAAGAAATGCAAAAACATATCTCATATCCGTCAAATGGAGCAGCAGCTTTCTTCGCTCAAAAGGACTGCCGGACGGTTATAAGGCATTGATACAAACGACATTTTAAGGCAATACCGAACAAAGAACGACTTGCGCCTTTGCACCGAATCTGACTGCGCATCTTCAGCGCAATCTTTATTCGGTATTGCCTTAAAACAACTGCATCAATATCATATCCAATATTGATGCAGTTGTTTTTTTCCTCACGCTCTATTGATATTAATGCACCATGCAATACGAATTTTATTGCTTTCCGATGCATATATTGTTATGAAATAACGAAAAGTGCGGCAAGCCTGAATGCTGTATTGCTGCCTTTATTTTCTAAGAGAGCGTGGGGTCAACATGAGCCATTTGTCGTTTGAAAGACAGGAACGTCCCGTCATTCTGGCGGAATACATTATCGAGCACAGATCCACAGTTCGGGCTGCCGCAAAGCAGTTTGGGATAAGCAAATCTACCGTACATAAGGACATAACCGAAAAACTGCCGCATATTAGTCCGTCGGTGTATCATTCGGTAAAGGAAATACTTGAAATAAACAAGCGTGAACGTCATATCAGAGGAGGCATGGCTACAAAGCACAAATACGAGGAACAGCAAAAAAACAGAAGATAACTTTCATTTACAGTCCTGCCGTCATCTTCGGCGGGACTGTATATTTTTATCAGCTTTTTTTAAGCTATAGACAAATCAGAAAAAATGGGTTATAATGTAAATATATGAAAATTCGCATGGCATACAGTAACATATGGGGTTCTCTATAAACCGGGACACGAGCAAAGCCTCGTCCATTGGTTCGGTCAGATGCAAGGCATCAGACCGCAGTAATACTTGCTGTCTTACAAGGTCTGATAACGAAGCAGATGACCGAACCAATAGAGGATTTGCCGTGAAGGAGGTTTATAGAGGTTCCCATATATATAACCGTTCACAGCGGAAAGGAATGATCCAATGAATCTTCAGCATCTGAGATATATGGTGGAGGTCGAGCGTGTAGGCTCTATTACAAAAGCTGCGTCAAATCTTTTTATGGGACAGCCTAATCTCAGCAAGGCTATCAAAGAGGTTGAGAACGAGATCGGCATAACCGTTTTCAAAAGAAGCGCAAAGGGCGTTTTTCCTACCGAAAAAGGAGCAGAATTTCTTGAATATGCAAAATCTATCATTGTTCAGATGGAAAAAATAGAGGGACTGTATAAGCCCGAATACACCGATACCATTCGCTTCGGTATATCCGTGCCGCGAGCCACATATATAACCCGTGCTTTTACATCATTCGTAAACAGTCTTGATCCTGTCAAAAGCATAGCCCTCGATTTCAGGGAAACAAATTCCATGGACGCCGTAAACAACGTTTGCGACAGCATCAGCAATATGGGTGTAATAAGGTATGATCTGGACAATGAAGAATATTTTTTGTCGCTTCTTCACGAAAAAAATCTAATGCACGAGCTTATACTCGAATTTAATTACCGTGTCTTGATATCCGCCGACGATCCTCTTGCAAAACTGGATAAGATCCCCGAAGAAAAATTATCGGGATATACCGAGATCGTTCACGGCGATTATGAAATTCCGTACATTTCATCGGGATATATGCGCAAAAATGAAAACAGCGCAGGTCACAGGAAAATATTTGTTTATGAAAGGGGCAGTCAGTTTGACTTGCTTACGGAGGTGAAAAAAACCTTTATGTGGGTTTCTCCGATGCCGGAGGATACCCTTAAACGTTTTGACCTTGTGCAGAAAAAATGCTGCGAAACGTCAAGAAAATATGCGGATATTCTGATATATCCGTTATCCTATCGTTTCTCCGAATACGACGGAGCATTTATCGGCGAGCTGTTTAAAATGAGGGATAAGGCTGCATCTGCAATTTAATTTTTTTCGGGGCAGGAAAGGATATCAGCAAATGAGCAAATTCGAAATCAGGAAAAAATGCCGCAGCATGATCGTAAACAGGATCATTATTACAGGGCTTGCGATAATCGTGCAGGCTGCATGGCTTGCAATAAGCGTTCTTGCGCTTGCAGAATATTCTTCCGAGATAAACATCTGCCTGCGGATCCTGAGCCTGGCGGCTGTTTTATATATTATCGGAAAGGAGGACAATTCATCATATAAAATAATCTGGATAATCCTGATAATGCTTCTGCCTTTTTTCGGCGGGATTCTGTATATTTTTGCGGGAAATAAAAAGCCTGCAAAGCATATGTATATGAAAATGACTGCAACAAAGGACAAATATCTTTCCCTGCTTGCGGGTTACGGCGCAGACGGCGAGCTTCGCCAGCGCAGCAGCCGTATCTACGGGATATGCAGCTATGTACGCCGCCACAGCGGTTATCCCGTTTATTCGGGAACAGAGGTAAAATATTATCCTGTAGGCGAGCTTATGTTTGAGGATATGCTTGAGGAAATAAAAAAAGCGCACCATTTTATTTTTATTGAGTATTTTATTATCCGTCCGGGCATAATGTGGGACACAATGCTTGAAATACTTGTTAAAAAAGCAAATCAGGGTGTCGATGTCAGGATAATATATGATGACATGGGCTGTGTTGCCATTCTTCCTCCGAAATATTTCAAGGAGCTTGAGGCTCTGAGCCCGAATATAAAATGCCTTGCTTTCAATCCCGTTGTCCCATTTTTATCTATGGTAATGAATAACCGTGACCACCGCAAGATACTTGTTGTTGACGGTCATACGGGCTTTAGTGGCGGGATAAATCTATCCGATGAATACATTAACGCCGTTTCTCCTTACGGACACTGGAAGGATACGGGAGTTCGGCTGAGAGGCGAAGCGGTTCTTAATCTTACGGAAATGTTTATGGAGATATGGCATACCTTCCGTGATACCGACAGCAAAGTGGATATCGTAAAATACTCACCCGAATTTTACGGAATAAAATATGAATCCGACGGATTTGTTCAGCCCTTTTACGATACCCCCCTTGACAACGAACCCCTGAGCGCAAACGTTTATGAGGATATAGTCGCCTGTGCGTCAAAATATGTTTATATCTTCACTCCCTACCTTATCCTTGACGATACGATGAAAAATCAGCTTTGCCTTGCGGCGAAAAGAGGCGTGGACGTAAGAATAGTCACTCCCGGCATTCCCGACAAGAAAATTGTGTACCGGCTTACAAGGGCAAATTATATGCCTCTGCTCAAGGCAGGAGTACGCATATTTGAATACACACCGGGATTTATCCATGCCAAAAGCTTTGTAAGCGACGATAAGGTCGGGATTGTAGGAACTATCAATCTTGATTTCAGGAGCTTGTTTCTGCATTTTGAGTGCGGAACGCTTTTGTACGGATGCAGCGCGGTGAGTGACCTCCGCGACGACCATATAAAAACAATGGAGCAAAGCCGTGAAATAACCTGCGACAATATAAAGCAGTACTACAGAGGAACAATGTTCGACGTATTTCTGCGCCTGATCGCACCGCTGATGTAAAAGGAGAAAAACCGATGAACAATAAAAGGAAAATAACACTTACGGCATATATACCCTTTCTTGCGGTAACTGCCCTTGCAGTTCTTGGGATTATAAACATAAAATGGCTTTTAGGCGTGCTGGGAGGACTGTGGAATATTATTTCCCCGCTTGTCACAGGCTGTATAATGGCATATATCCTTAATCTTGTTATGAGAAAGCTTGAATGTGTCTTTCTCCCGAATTCAAATAAAACAGCAGTTAAAAAAATGCGCAGACCCGTCTGCCTGATAATCTCCCTTATGCTGATACTTATTATTGCGGCTCTTATTATCGGTCTTATAATACCAGAAATCATAAATATTTTTGTTGTACTGGGAGAAACAATACCCGTTTATGCGGAAAAAATACGCACATTTCTTATAAAATACGAGGAACAAGTACCTGTGGTGGGCGAATATATCGCAGATTACCTTCAAAACGACAGTATTGACTGGAACAACATTCTTCAAAAGATCATGGACTTTGCCAAAAACGGAGTAAGCGGTCTTCTCGGTACAACTGTAAGCATAATATCCTCCGTGGTGGGAGGTATCGTAAATTTCTTTATAGGACTGATCTTTGCAATTTATATCCTGTTCAATAAAGAAAGGCTTGCAGAGGGCACATTAAAACTTATGAAAAGCTATATGAAGCCTGCGGGCGCCGACCGGATATCATATTTCTGCCGTACTGCCGACAGGTGCTTTTCAAGCTTTATTGTGGGTCAGTGTACAGAGGCAGTGATACTGGGAGTGCTTTGCGCACTGGGTATGGCTATCCTGCAGCTTCCATATGCAACGACAATCGGAACTCTTGTAGGCGCGACCGCTCTCGTACCGATCGTAGGCGCATATATTGGTGCGATAGTCGGGGCGCTTATGATACTTGTGGTAGACCCGATAAAGGCGTTATGGTTTATAGTTTTTCTTGTTATCCTTCAGCAGATAGAGGGAAACGTTATTTATCCGAAGGTCGTGGGTTCGTCAATCGGACTCCCCGGAATGTGGGTGCTTGCGGCTGTTACCGTCGGAGGCGGGCTCGGCGGAATACCCGGTATGCTTATAGGCGTTCCTGCCGCAGCAACTGTTTATAAGCTCGTTGAAAACGATGTCCGCAAACGTCTCGGTGAAAATGATGATAACACCGTGACCGAAGCTGCGGCAGAGGATATAATGTCCTCAGACGACAATGCCGACAATGAAGAACCGCAGGATACAGAGCAGCCTCAGGCTGCGGACAATGATGCCGAAAGCACGGCCGAAACAGACGATAGTGAAAAATAATGCCTATCCTTAACCATAAATCGGGCAAAGTCTATATCTTATAAAGAAATCCCTGTATGTCAGATTCCGACATTACAGGGATTTTTTTACCGAAAAACGTTATTCCTCTATCTGCTTGCCCAAAAACTGAGCTGCCGCCTGAATAAGGTTTTTTTGCACTTCCGTTGCAGTGCCTTCTCCTGAGCTTGGAGCAAGAAAAGCTACCGCTCCCGTTACATCTCCCGAAGAGAGAATTGGCGAGCAGGCAATGGCAGGACGGT
>CAZDJG010000045.1:0-13152 GCA_964505695.1 uncultured Ruminococcus sp. | reverse complement strand
CAGATGAACGAACCAATAGAGGATTTGCCGTGAAGGAGGTTTATAGAGGTTCCCTCTAATAAATTTCACCTTATTTTCACAAAGGCCGAACATTATTTAACATTCATTTTACATTGCGGAGTTATCATTTATAAAAGGCAATACCAAATAAAGATTGCGCCGAAAATGCGCAGTCAGTTTTTTTGCAAGATGACGGAAAATCTGCAGGCAGATTTGGTGCAAAGGCGCAAACCGTTCTTTGTTCGGTATTGCCAAAACAGCGATCAAAAAGGAGGCGTTAAAATGAACGATCAAAAATACAGGCATGAATACAAATCATATATATCCATGGCGGATATGTTTTTCATAATCCCAAGGCTGCGATGCATCGCCGCCCCGGACGAAAACATGAAGAACGGATCGTATTTTGTGCGAAGTCTGTATTTCGATAATTATGCGGATAAGGCGTTGCGTGAAAAAATCAACGGCGTAAGCGAAAGGGAAAAATTCCGGATACGCTTTTACAATATGGACGACAGCTTTATACGCCTTGAAAAGAAAAGCAAGCACAGAGGGCTTTGCAAAAAGCAGTCCGCTCCCCTCTCGCGGAAGCAAACGGAAATGATAATTTCGGGAGAATACAAGGTTCTGGCAGACTCGGAAGATCCTTTGCATAACGAGCTGTATTCAAAGCTTGTTTCACAGTGCCTGCGCCCGAGACTTACAGTCGATTACACCCGTCAGGCATATGTTTACCCAATGGGCAATGTCCGTGTGACATTTGACAGCAGAATACATTCATCTGCCGCACCCGACAATTTCTTCTCCCCTGCAGTGTCCCCTATTCCTGTCGGAGGGATAATCATGGAAATAAAATACGACGAATTTCTGCCGCAGATAATTGCGGATATAACAGAGCTTCAGAACAGGCAGACAGGCTCTTTTTCCAAATATGCGGCAGGAAGATATATTTAGGAGGAAATCATTATGACTTTCAGCGATATTTTTAAATCAAGCTTTCTGGAAAAGGTAAGCAGCTTTTCCATAACCGACGTTCTCTTGGCAATGGGCGTATCCCTTGCGCTGGGACTTTTTATCTTCATAGTTTACAAGAAAACATTCAGAGGAGTGATGTACAGCAGCTCCTTCGGCGTTTCGCTTATGGCTATGACCCTGATAACGACCATGATAATACTTGCGGTAACATCAAACGTTATCCTGTCGCTCGGTATGGTGGGCGCACTGTCTATTGTCAGGTTCAGGACAGCCGTAAAGGAACCGCTTGACATATCCTTTCTCTTCTGGGCGATATCCGCGGGCATTGTAACGGGAGCGGGACTTATTCCTCTTGCGGTAACAGGCTCGATCATTATCGGCATAGTTCTTGTGATATTTGTGAATGCAAAGTCATCCGATACTCCGTACATAGCAGTGATCGGCTGCGCTGACGAAGCAGCAGAAAAAAAAGCGGTATCTGTCCTTGACGCAAATACGAAAAAGCATCTTCTGAAGGCAAAGGCCGTCACTGCGGACGGCATTGAGCTTACCTATGAAATAAAGCTGTCCGAAAGCAGCGCAACCGTCTGCAATCTCCTTTCCGAAACCGATGGCGTTACAAAATGCACCCTTGTAAGCTATAACGGCGAATACATGGCATAACGGGCTATGGTGATATTATGATAGAAAGTAGGAAAATAAACGCAATATGCGCAATTTTCATGTCGGCGGTAATTCTTATAACTGCCCTGATGTTCATATTCCCATCAGGCGCAGAGGCTCAGAGCGAGCCGCTTTATGCCGAAAAGCTCTTCGGCACGGATATCATCGAAATAAACATCATTGCCGATGAAGATAGCTGGCAGGATATGCTGGATAATGCAATGAGCGAGGAATATATATCTGCCGACATTATCATAAACGGAGTGAAATTCTCAAACGTAGGGATACGCCCCAAGGGCAACAACAGCCTTCAGCAGGTGGTTTCCTCAGACAGCGACAGATACAGCTTCAAAATCAAATTTGATGAATACATTGAGGGGCAGACCTGCTTCGGACTGGATATGCTGGTGCTCAACAATATGTTGGGGGACGCCACATATATGAAGGAGTATATCAGCTTCGACATGATGAATGAGGCGGGCGTGGAAACGCCGTATTATTCCTATGCGGACATATCCGTAAACGGTGAAGAATGGGGCTTGTACTTTGCTCTTGAGGCATATAATGACAGCTATAAACAGCGCACTTCGGGAGATGAAAGCGGCAATTTATACAACGTAAAAGCCAATATGGGAAATGGCGGCATGGGCGAACACGGCGGCATGAGCGAAAACGGCGGCATGAGCGAACGCGGCGGCATGAACGAAAACGGCGGCATGAACGAAAACGGCGGCATGAACGAAAACGGCGGCATGAGCGAAAACGGCGGCATGAGCGAAAACGGCGGCATGAGCGAAAACGGCGGCACGAGCGAAAACGGCGGCACGAGCGAAAACGGCAGGAATGAGTCTCTGCAAATCGGCAATGAAGCCTCTCCTCCTACAACAGAGTTTGCTCCCGAAGCACAATTCGAGCGGCAAAATGGCAGAATGGGAGGTATGGGCGGAGGCGGTGCCTCAGGCTCGGGAGGAAGCCTTATTTACACCGATGATAACAGCTCAAGCTACAGCGCAATTTTTGAAAACGCAGTCAGCTCAAACAGCTCGGAAGATGACTATCAGAAGGTAATAACGGCTCTTAAGGCACTCGACAGCGGCGAAAACATCGAACAGTATTTCAATGTTGATGAAATACTCCGCTATCTTGCCGTGCATACGGTAACGGTAAATCTTGACAGCTACAGTTCAAATATGGCGCAGAATTATTATATATACGAATATGACGGCGTAATAAGTATACTGCCGTGGGATTATAACTACGCATGGGGCGGATTTCAGACGAGTTCTGCCTCAGACACGGTAAATTTCCCCATTGATACTCCCGTGAGCGGAGTGCAGATGTCAGAACGGCCCTTAATATCAAAGCTTTTTGAGAACGAGGAATATTTTGAAAGGTATCATTCATATCTGAAGGAGCTGATGGACTCTTATTTTTCCGATGGAAAATTTGCGGCAAAGGTGGACGAAATAGACTCTCTTATCGGCGAATATGTCAGAAACGATTCCTCTGCTTTTTACAGCTATGAGGAATATCAGACTGCAATATCCGCATTTAAGACGCTGGGAGAGCTGAGAATGCAAAGCATTTACGGTCAGCTTGACAAGACTGTCCCCTCCACGACCGAGGAACAGAAAAGCTCGCCGGAAAAGCTGATAGATTCTTCATCTGTAAATTTGTCGGATCTCGGAGGCTCAGGCGGAAAAGAAATGAGAGAAGGCTTCGACAGACAGAATATGGGCTTTACATCGCCGTTTGACAGAAACGACGGAAAACAGCAGTCCGCCGATATCCCGCAAATGTCCGGTGAAAACGATCTGCCGGATGACACAAAAAACGAATTGGCATCCGACAGGAATGCCGCCCCCGATTTTCACCCCGAAAACAGCAATAATGATTTTACGGGAAATAGACCCGAAGATAAAACCTATGAGCTTTACGGCACAGCAATATGTTCCGCCGTGCTTATTGCAGCAATAATCGGTATGCTTTTTGTAAAAAGAAAATTTTAAGCTGTATTATGTTGAAATAAGGAGCAAAAGGTGGTATAATTATCTTAACGAGGTGAGACGGAATGTTTGGAATACTGATCTGCGAGGACGACAGGAATATCAGGCGGCTGATAGCCGAATATCTTTCCCGTGAAGGATACACGGTCTTTGAAAGCGAAAACGGCGAAAAGGCACTGAGCGTTATGGAGGAAACGCATATCGACCTTATTATCACCGATATTATGATGCCCGTGATGGACGGCGTGGAGCTTGTACGAAATATCAGAAGCTCCGGCTGCGATATCCCCGTGCTGATGATAACCGCAAAAGGCTCTATGGAGGATAAAAGGATAGGCTTCGGCAGCGGTGCGGACGATTATCTGGTAAAGCCTGTGGACATGGAGGAGCTGCTTCTGCGGACTGCGGCTCTCCTGCGCCGCTCAAAGGCAGTCAGCGAAAGAAAGCTCGTGACAGGCAGCATTGTCCTCGATTACAACAGCTTTACCGCCACATGGAATGAACAAAATATCCCCCTGACCAACAAGGAATTTTTAATGCTCTTTAAGCTGCTTTCTCAGTCAGACCGCATATTTACCAGAGCGCAGCTCATGGACGAAATATGGGGATATGACAGCGACAGCACAGACAGAACCGTAGACGTTCATATCAGCCGTCTGCGTGAAAAATTTCAGGGCTGCCCCGATTTTGAAATAGTAACTGTCAAGGGACTTGGCTATAAGGCGGTGAGGAAGGCGGAAAACCCATGAAGAAAATATTCGGCTCAATATATTTCCGTTTTCTCGGAGTATATATCGGGGTATTTCTCCTTTCCCTGCTTATCCCCGCATTCGGGACAGCCGTAACACACGCACCCGAAATAAGACGTGACGAGCATTCGGCATTAAACGAAACCGCCGCCAATATTATTACACTTACTACCTCGCAGGGAATGTCACTTGAGGACGCAGTCAAGCTCTTTTCCGGAAATAATGTTGAGATCGAGATCTTCACAGACATAAAGGAAGCCGACCCTTTCCTGAATGAAACAGAAATGGAAATTTTAAACGAGGGAAATCTCCTTGAAAAAATGCCGCTGCGCGACGAACCGTACAAGTTTATGAAGGTAATATTCCGTGCGGATGATAAATGGGTGAGTATCACTCCCGACAGGCAAAACGGTCCGTTTGCCGATTTCAGGCGCAGTCAGATATCCTACGTAGCAATACCGCTGGTGCTGGGAATGGTGCTGATAATACTTGCCTCCATCACCGTGGCAAAGCCCGTTAAGGAGATATCCGAGGCGTCAAAGCTGGTATCCGAAGGAGACTTTTCCGTAAGGATAAAAGCAGGCGGCAGCGGCGAACTGAAGGAGCTTGCGGAAAATTTCAATAAGATGATAGAGGGGCTGTCGGAAAACGAATATCTCGGCAAGGAGTTTGTAAGCAACGTTTCCCACGAATTCAGCACGCCGATCACATCTCTCACGGGATATGCAAAGCTGCTTAAACAAAATGATCTGCCGCTTGAAAAACGAAAGGAATATGCAGATATAATCATCAGCGAAAGCGAGCGGCTTTCACGTCTTTCCTCCGACCTTTTAAGGCTTTCCGAGCTGGAACACAAGGAAAATAAGCTTATAAAAACGGAATTTTCCCTCGACGAGCAGATACGCTCCGTGATAATCCTGCTGCAGAACAGCTGGGAAAGCAAGGAGCTTGAGCTTGATATCGAGCTTGAAAGCATTCGCTTCCGCGGCGATGAGGATCTGCTTTACCAGCTTTGGGTAAACCTTATTTCAAACGCAATCAGATATACCGATAGTGGCGGCAGGATATTAGTATCGCTTACAAACGATAAGGCAGCGGTATTTTCCGTATCGGACAGCGGAAAAGGAATGACCCCCGAAGAAACAAAGAATATCTTCCGCAGATTTTACAAGGCGGACAAATCCAGAAGCTCTGAGGGTACAGGTCTGGGACTTGCCATTGCAAAAAAGATCGCCGAGCTTCACGGCGGAGATATCACCGTTTCAAGCGCCCCCTCCAAAGGAACCACCTTTACGGTCATTCTTCCGATGTAATGACGGATACAAAACACTGAACAGGCTCTGAAAAAGACACAGCAAAAAATTAAAATACAATAACAACCTCCCCGACAAATCGCTTTTTAAAACATGAATATAAAATATACTTGTCAGGTTATATTTTGAAAAAAATTTCAAAAACTATAGCGTAAGATAAATTGCTTATTCTGTCAATCCAAAGGAATAAGCCGATGATACCTGACTTAAAAGCGGTTTTCTAAGGAGGAATTTAATTTGAAGGATAAAATATTCGGCGTATTGCAGCGAGTCGGAAGATCGTTCATGCTTCCCATCGCACTGCTGCCTGTGGCGGGACTATTGCTTGGAATAGGCAGCTCGTTCACAAATCCGACTACCATTGAAACCTATAATCTCGGCGGAGTTATTTACGAGGGCGGAGTGCTATACACTATTCTGGACATAATGAGCAGAACCGGAAGTGCCGTTTTTGACAATCTCGCGCTGCTTTTTGCCATGGGCGTTGCTATCGGAATGGCTAAAAAGGAAAAAGAGGTCGCCGCTCTTTCGGGAGCAATCAGCTTTATTGTCATGAATACAGCAATAAGCGCCCTTATCTCCGCAAACGGCGGCGCGGAGGCTATGGCTGCCAATTCCACAGCCTCTGTGCTTGGCATTACATCACTTCAGATGGGCGTTTTCGGCGGAATAATCGTGGGACTCGGCGTTGCGGCTCTGCACAACAGATTTTATAAGATACAACTGCCGCAGGTGCTTTCCTTCTTTGGCGGAACAAGGTTTGTCCCTATCGTCTGCACAGTCGTATATCTTATCGTTGGCGTTATAATGTTTTACCTGTGGCCGAACGTTCAGCTCGGAATATCACATCTCGGAACCCTTGTTCTGAACTCAGGATATGCAGGAACATGGATCTACGGCATTCTTGAGCGTGCGCTGATACCCTTCGGACTGCACCACGTCTTCTATATGCCCTTCTGGCAGACAGAGCTTGGCGGTTCTGTAATAATCGACGGAAATGTTGTTACAGGCGCACAGAATATATTCTTTGCAGAGCTTGCGTCAAAATCAACAGATGTTTTCTCGGTTTCGGCAACAAGATTTATGTCGGGTAAATTCCCGTTTATGATTTTCGGACTTCCTGCCGCCGCTTTCGCTATGTACAAAACAGCCCGCCCCGAAAAGAAAAAGGCTGTCGGCGGACTGCTGCTTTCCGCAGCGCTTACCTCAATGCTTACGGGCATTACCGAACCGCTTGAATTTACCTTTATCTTTGTCGCTCCGCTGATGTACGGCGTTCACTGCATTCTTGCGGGTCTGTCATATATGCTCATGCACATATTCAATGTGGGCGTGGGAATGACGTTTTCTGGAGGTCTTATCGACCTGACGCTTTTCGGAATTTTGCAGGGCAACCACAAAACAAACTGGATATGGATAGTCATTGTAGGCTTGGCTTATGCGGTGATATACTACCTTGTTTTCTATTTTATGATAACAAAGCTGGGTCTTCAGACTCCCGGACGGGAAGCGGACGATACAGAAACGAAGCTTTACCGCAGAAGCGACGTTGAAGCCGCAAGAGCGGGCAAAGCGTCAGGCAATGCTGTGGATACGGTAAGTGCGCTTATTCTCAAAGGACTTGGCGGAAAGGAAAATTTGTCGGACATCGACTGCTGCGCCACAAGACTGAGGATAACGGTTATAGATACGGGAAAGGTCAGTGACAGTCTGCTTAAAGAAAGCGGAGCGTCGGGGATTATCCACAAGGGAAACGGCGTACAGGTCATTTACGGTCCGGGAGTTTCTGTTGTCAAATCAAATCTTGAAACATTTATGGATTCGCCGCAGTCAGAAGATCCCGACAGCATTCTGACATCAGGCTCCTCTCAGGAAAAGGCTTCGCCGAAAAAACCTGAAACAAAAATTAACGGAAATAAAAAACAGATCAATATGTATTCTCATATGAACGGCACAGCAGTAAATATCGAGGACGTAGAGGACGAGGTTTTCTCAGGCAAGATACTCGGCAGCGGAATCGCTGTTGAACCCTCTCAGGGCAGACTTTTTTCGCCCTGCGACGGAAAAATCGAATCTGTATCCGACACAAGGCACGCTGTAAATATACTGTCGTCAGACGGCACAGAGGTTTTGCTGCATATAGGAATCGACACTGTAAAGCTTAACGGAAAATATTTTAAAACGCACGTTTCCGACGGTCAGAAGGTCAGAAAGGGAGAATTGCTCATAACCTTTGATATGAATGCGATCAAGGCAGAGGGATATAAGCTTACGACCCCGCTTATCATCACCAACTCCGACGACTATTCGGAAATAAAGTCCTGCGCACAGGGCAGTGTCTCGGCAGGAGATACTATTCTGAAAATTTTTCATGTATGAGGAGGAATTATTTATGAAGTCATTTTGCTATACTATCAAGGACGAAATAGGTATCCACGCAAGACCGGCAGGCTTGCTGGTCAAAAAAGCAAAGGAATTTGAAAGTGCCGTCACTCTTGAAAAGGACGGAAAATCCGTTTCTGCCACAAAGCTTATGGCTGTAATGAGCATGGGCATAAAATGCGGCGATACTGTAAATGTTACCGTTGAAGGCTCGGACGAGGAAAAGGCTGCCGCCGAAATGGAAGCTTTTTTCAGCGCAAATCTTTGATCACTTAAGAAAGCGTCAGGGAGGTGAAGCTATGGATAAATATACGGGAAAAGGTGTATACGGAGCAATAGCGATCGGTAGAATTTCCGTTTTCAAAAAAAATGATGCAGACGTTAAACGCATTCGCATTGAAGATACCGAAAACGAAAAAAAGCGCTTTGAGGAGGCAAAGACCGTTTCCGCAAAGCAGCTTGAAAAAATCTATGATAAAGCACTGAGGGAAATAGGCGAGGCAAATGCAGCCATTTTTGAGATCCATCGTATGATGCTTGACGACGAGGATTACAATGACTCTATTAACAGCATAATCGATACTCAGAATGTCAATGCGGAGTATGCCGTTGCAGTGACTGCGGATAATTTTGCGGAAATGTTTTCCGATATGGACGATGCTTATATGAATGCCCGTGCTGCCGATGTCCGTGACATTTCAAACAGAATAATCGGAAATCTGACGGGTGAAGTCTCAGACGAAAACTCCTCAGACGAAAAGGTTATAATCTGCGCCCTTGACCTTGCCCCAAGCGAAACGATGTCCCTTGACAAAAATAAGGTGCTTGCTTTTGTAACGGCTCACGGATCGTCAAACTCCCATACTGCCATCCTTGCGAGAAATATGAATATTCCCGCAATTATCGGCGCAGGCGAGGAATTTCTGTCGGCGGTCAGGGACGGTGACAAGGCGATAGTTGACGGCTTCACCGGAGATTTTTTCGTTTCTCCCGATGAAAAAACACTTGAAAGATTTCTGAAAAAGCAATCTGAAGATGAGAATAAAAAACGTCTTTTGCAAAAGCTTAAAGGCAAGGAGAACGTCACTCTCGACGGCAGGAAGATAAATATATACGCCAACATCGGAAGCGTTGACAATATCGGCGCTGTGCTGCTCAATGATGCGGGTGGCATCGGTCTTTTCCGCAGCGAATTTCTCTATCTTGAAAGCAGCGATTATCCTGCCGAGGAGCAGCAGTTTGCGGCATACAAAAGAGCTCTGGAGAGCATGGCGGGGAAAAAGGTGATTATCCGTACTCTCGATATCGGCGCAGATAAGCAGGCGGACTATTTTAACCTAAAAAAAGAAGAAAATCCCGCATTGGGATACCGTGCCATCAGAATTTGCCTGACCCGTCCGGAAATTTTCAAGACCCAGTTAAGGGCGCTTTACAGAGCGTCGGTTTACGGAAATCTGGGAATAATGTTTCCCATGATCACAAGCGTTTGTGAGCTTGAAAAAGCTCTTGAGATCTGCAATGAGGTAAAGTCAGAGCTTAAGGCACAGTCAATCGAATATTCCGAAAACGTTGAGATCGGCATTATGATCGAAACACCTGCGGCAGCCCTGATCAGCGACAAGCTTGCCCGAATGGTCGATTTTTTCAGCGTAGGTACAAACGATCTGATCCAGTACACCCTTGCCTGCGACAGGCAGAACCCCGATATCGAGCAGTTTATCGACACGCACCATGAAGCGGTAATGACACTTATAAAAATGAGTGCGGAAAGCGCACACAGACACGGCGCATGGATAGGTATCTGCGGTGAGCTTGCAGCGGATACTGCGCTGACGGAAGCCTTTCTGCGAATGGGGATCGACGAGCTTTCGGTATCGCCCGCATTTGTACTGAAGGTCAGAGAAGCCGTCCGCAATATTGATCTGTCCGAATAATATACTCGTGAGCCTTAAAGATTTCCTATCAGAGGCAAGAAATTGAGAAGCAAGAGGCAAGAAGTTTGGAACATTTAAAAAGCCGAGTGCCGGGAAAATTTTACCACCCGTGAGTATAACTTGTAAAAAGCGGTTATGGGATATCCATAACCGCTCAAAATCGTTTTTATTTACTCCGGCTTTGCAAATGCCTTTCTCACAAATGGGATAAACATACCGCCCACAGCGTTGCCTGCCGTCATTACAAGAAGATACAGCACCGTGTTTAAAGACCATACCCTTGCAACGGTGAAGTAAAACATATTTGCCACACAGTGTTCATAGCCGCTGAGGATAAAGACTATAACGGGAAGAAATACCGCAAGCATCTGTCCTGCGGGATTTTGTATGTTTTTGAACCCGTCTGCGGCTATGAACATAAGCATTCCGCAGAATACGGAAAGAATGAATATGCTGAGCAGATTATCGTTAAATTTCACGGCGCATATTTCCGCTGCCTTGTCCCCTATTCCTCTTATTCTTGTGCATAATATCATGCCGCCCATAATGACCGTTCCGGCAAGATTTCCAAGCCATATGACCGCAAGATCGAGTATGTAGGACGGGTTTTTCTCTACAGCATATCCGACCTTTCCCGTAAAAAGATTGAAACCGAAGGTCAGTATAACAAAAAGTCCTGTTCCGAAAAGGAACGCTCCAAGACCTTTATTATCGCAGGAAAGATAAACCGTGCCGCCTATCCCGATAGCAAAACCCGTAAGCAGCGCACGGAGAAAAATATCGGTAAACCGTTTCATATCAATTGCCCCATTACTGTAAAAATTCTGACTGTAATATTATACCATATTTTTATCAAGTCAGGTAATATATATAATTACATATGTTATGCAGGAATAAATATAGCTGCGGTCAGTCTGTGGGAGTGGTTTCCTTGAGAATACGTCCGTCTCTGAGCAGCTTCCTCAGCCTGTCGTGATCCTCTGCGGCAATAGCGTCACGGTACTCGGTCAGACGGTCGATAATAAAGTCTATCTCAAAGCACAGCGGCTCCTTGTTCATAATGAAAAGGGGAGTCCACATATCTTCATTAAGCTTTGCAACACGGGTAAGGTCCTGAAACGAGCCTGCCGAAAAACCAAGCTGCTCCTGATGAGTGGGACTTTTTATATATGCGTTTGACACCACATGAGCAAGCTGACTGGTAAATGCAATTATCCTGTCATGCTCCTCCGGAGAGGTTTTTACTACCTTTTTGAAATGGATAGACCTTGCCAGATCCTCGATAAGATTTATTTCCTCCCGCGGCGTTGATTCGGTTGGGGTCATGATAAAGCTTGCATTGTCAAAGAGATCGTCAAGAGAATACTCAAATCCCGAAAATTCACGTCCTGCCATAGGGTGTACGCCTATGAAAGTAACTCCCCTTTCCGCAAGCACAGGCGTCACCTCGTCAACAATAGCTTTTTTGATACCGCCCGTATCTATAACAATGCTTCCCTCCTTAAAAAGATCGGCATTTTCCTTGATATAGCTGATTATGGTCGGGGGAAAAAGCGAAACTATGGTAACATCCGCCTCGGAAACGTCCTTTGCCTCGTAATCTATGGCATTCTGTGACAGCGCCATTTTCACAGTTTTTCTGTCTATATCTATTCCGCCCACAAGATGATTTGTATGTTTTTTTATTGCTTTGCACATTGAGCCTCCTATAAGACCCAATCCTACCGCAACTATCTTCATCTTCTATTTTCCTTTCATTGCTCATTACTGCTGCATATTTTACATAAAAGCTTTAAATCAATAAAGCAAGCCTGCTGTAAAAAAACTGCGCCGAAAGTCCGCTGTCTCGGATATATACCAAAGTATGCGGAGCTTTCATTCAACGCAGCTTATGCTGTTTTATTCTTCGCTGACGGAAACGTCAACCGCTGTTTTATTTTCAAGAGACTTCACTTCTATACTGTAATAAGTGCCGTAATAATCTTCCGCTCCGTCAACTGTATCATAAGTAAGATCCATCTCAAATGTTACCTTAAAGCTTGGAAGTGTGATAACAGTTTCGTTTACAAGGGTCATATCAACGCCGTCAACCCCCGTGACGGTAGAATGCACAGCGTCCTCGCCAACAACCTCATACTTTGCCTTGAGCCGTTTTATCTTATCATTGTAATAATTTTCGGCAGTTATCCTGTCAAGCATACAAGGAACCTCTTCCTGATAGCTTATGAGATAATTCTCATCGTCGGACTCATCATATTTGAAATTATATGTAATAAGCGAATCCTCGACATAATAGAACTGCTTGTCTTCCGGAATAAGCTCCTTGATCTCCATAAGATCGGTATCGGGATTTACGCACCAGATCTGACTGTCGTTTTCGTAATAAAGATCGCGTCCCGAATTAAGGCTGACAATTTTGCTTTTGGACATACCCAGTCTGACTTTTGTTAGTACGCCCGAATACACCTCCTCGGCAGCCTCTTCCTTATTGCAGGCTGAAAATACCGAAACAGCCATTACTGCGGCAAGCGCAGCGGCAAAAAACTTTTTCATGCCGTCATCCTCGTTATTTTGTAATTATTATAATTACGGATAAACATCCATATCCATATAAATATAATAATATATTTTCCTGCAAAAGTCAAGCATAATTTTCACTAAAAAGCCGAACCGATAAAGTTTACGCGAAGATTTATAAAAAAATTTTCAGCAAATTTATTTGACAAATAATAAAAAAGTGGTAAAATAATAAAGTAATTGATTTTATTTGTCAATTGTTTACAAAAAATTATAGGGAGAACATATTATGAGATGTCCAAATTGCGGTAACGAAATCAATGCAGGAGAAACCGGCGAATACAAGCCTATCAGTATGTGGGGATATTTCGGTTACGAGATCCTTTTCAGCATACCGTTAATAGGTTTTATTTTGCTTATTGTATTCTCTGTCGGTGGTACAGCTAACAAAAATTTAAAAAATTTCGCAAGATCTTATTTTTGCTTTCTTGTTTTAGCTATAATTTTGGTAATTATATTGGCAGCTTTAGGCGTAAGCGCGGATCTTTTATCATAAGGTACATAAGGGGTTCTCTATAAACCGGGACACGAGCAAAGCCTCGTCCATTGGTTC
>CAZDJG010000044.1:0-13254 GCA_964505695.1 uncultured Ruminococcus sp. | reverse complement strand
TTCTGAGCTTGAGTCCGAATGCCATGTTCTCAAAAACAGTCATATGGGGATACAGAGCGTAATTCTGGAAAACCATCGCAATATCTCTGTCCTTAGGAGCAACGTCGTTTACAAGGCGGTCGCCGATGTAAAGCTCGCCCTCGGAAATCTCTTCAAGTCCGGCGATCATACGAAGTGTAGTAGATTTACCGCAGCCTGAAGGACCGACAAGGATAATAAACTCCTTGTCCTTGATCTCAAGATTTACGTCTGATACGGCAACAACGCCACCGGGATATTTCTTATAAATGCCTCTGAGTGATAAGCTTGCCATTTGTGTGGACCTCCCTAATTAAAATGCTGCCGAGGATATTATCTTGCAATACTATATCGGCTATACATATATAATACCAAATTACGCACAGTAATTTCAAGTCACTTATTACCCAAAGTTACAAAAAGTTATTTATTAAGTTTGACGAAAATACACTTTTTCGGAAAAAGTTTTTGAAAACCATCAATTATTTTGCATAAAGTTTTGTGATTTCTTTGTACAAAATTTCTCTGCACTCTCCGGGAGCAAGTTTTGAGTCAAGCTCTATCCCGCCTATTCTTGTGCGCCGCAGAAAGGTGACCTTGTTTCCTGCCGCCTCCATCATGCGCTTGACCTGATGGTATTTTCCCTCTTTCAGCACAAGGCGGACGGCGAAAGGGTCAATGGTAAGAAAAAGGTCGGCGGGCATACATTTTTCGCTGCCGTCAATAGTCATTCCCGATGCAAAAAGAGGGATATAGCTTTCCTCGGCAGGACGTGCGAGTGTGACCTCGTATTCCTTTTCCACATGGCTTTTCGGTGACAGCATTCTGTGGGCGAGAGCGCCGTCGTCGGTGATGAAAACAAAGCCCTCGGTGTCCTTGTCAAGCCGGCCTGCGGGGAAAAGACCTTTTCTGCGCAGGTCGGGAGGGATAAGCTCCATTACCGTTTCGGAGAGCTTGTCCTTTGTGGCGCAGATCACCCCTGCGGGCTTGTTGAGCATGATGTATATATACTTTCTGTATAATATATCCCTGCCGCATATTGAAACCCTGTCCTTTTCGGGGTCGATATGAACATCGCAGGATATAACGGGCGAGGAGTTTACCGCGATCTGCCTGCGCTTTATCAGTTCCTTGACCTCTGAGCGTGATATTCCCGTCTGCCCGGCAGCAAATTTGTCGATACGCATAATGATTTCCTTTCCATATTTATTAGGGCAATACCGAACAAAGAACGACTTACGCCTTTGCGCCGAATCTGCTTGCAAATTTTCCGTCATCTTGTACAAAAAATCCTTGACAGGCGACAGCCTGCCTGCAAATTTTTCGTGCAACCTGACGAAAAATCTGACTGCGCATCTTCAGCGCAATCTTTATTCGGTATTGACTTAGAGAAAAACACAAAATTGACCCAATTGTTCCTGTGTAAAGAAATTAAGAGGCAAGAAATAAAAAATACTGCTTCGTCTTTTTATTCTTTGTCGAAAAATATTTAGGGAACCTCTATAAACCTCCTTCACGGCAAATCCTCTATTGGTTCGGTCATCTGCTTCGTTATCAGACCTTGTAAGACAACAAGTATTACTGCGGTCTGATGCCTTGCATCTGACCGAACCAATAGACGAGGCTTTGCTCGTGTCCCGGTTTATAGAGAACCCCTTTATTTAAAGAAGAAAGTATTTGCCTTATTCCCTCAATTCACGATTGACAAATCGGCTCGGATTTGCTATATTAGTATAAGCGGATAAATTACGCCTTTATGGGAAAGGAGCTTTTATGAAAGCCAAGGATATAGCCCTTCTCTGCACTGCGGCGGCAGGTGCGGGGGCGGTTGCGGGAGCAGTTGCCGCATCGCCGTCAGCCTCGGCGGGCGCAAAGAAAGCACAGCCCCGCAGTCAAAGCAGGGTCAAAAATCAGGCTGCCGCCAAAAGAACCGCTTCCGAGGGATTTGAGTGTATGCAGCGCGCTGAAACAATGTTCCCCGACGGACTGTCCTCACCCCGTATTATATGCACAGACAGCGCCGGCGGACTTGCCGCTGCGGTTTTCGGAGAAAATAACTGCCGTGCGTTTATCCTGCGTCCCGACGGCGACGGCGCCGCCGCAGAGGAGATACGCTGTCCGACAGCGGTCACAGGTGCGGCGGTATCGGATAAATGCGTTTTTTTCATCACTCCGAGAGGAGGAGTGTGCGTATACCCCGACCCTGAAAAGGAACCGGTCATGTGTGCGCTGACAGACCCCGGATACGTCTGCTCCATCGGAGGAAAATTCTGCGTTTTCTCCGATTCTCTGCTTTACGTATGCACGGATTCGGGCGAGATAGAAAAAACCGTCAGTCTGAGCGCTCTTGCGGAGATAAGCGGCAGCGACATATGCGACGCGGAAAGCACCGACGGAGGCTTTTCATCGGCAAGAGTTACCGTTAAAAAAATGCAGCCATTCGGAAAAGGCGGCTTTTTTGCGGTCATCACGGACGATGGACGTTCTTTTCTTATGCATTCGGAGGACGGGGATTTTTACAGCTTTGAAAAAACCTACGAAAGCATTCTCGATGTCTGCGTTTATGAAAAATACGCCTATTATCTGTGCCGTTTAAGCGGCGGCTACGGTATAATCAAGACGGCTGTTACCGATAAAAAGTGCGAAACAATATCAAAATTTTTCCTTTGTCCGCCTGAAAATATCCCCGTCAGGCTTTACGGCGGCATTTGCGGACTGGGCGTGCTTTTTTCGGACGGCAGCATAAGATTTCTGCTTCCCGAAATAGCCTCCGAAAGACGCAGAGAAAAATGCCGGAAGGAGCTTGCGGCGCTGAGCGGCGCATTTGAGGGAGTATGTGCGGAGGATATATTCACTCTCGGCAGCTTTACTGCATATTTCAGCGGGGGCAGGCTATATACGCTAAAATAGCAGCGAAAGCTGGTCCCTGTCGGGGAACAGCTCGTTGAGATCGATCCGTCTTATATCAAGACCGCAGGACTGAGCATACCGCAGGGTCTGCCCCGTTCCGCTGCGCGTATTTCCGATAACGGCAATAAGCCTTGAGGAATTGTCCACCATAAAGCGGTTTCTCTGCTGCATACAGGCTCTTGTGTATTCATCGGAAAGGATCACGGTTTCAGATGCGGCGGACATTATCCTGCCGAAGGTCCATTTGTCCGCACCTTTGAAATTGTCACCGATTCCCCTGTAGGGGAGTGCTGCGACTATTTTCAGCGGTCTTGAGGCTGCAAGGGAAAGCACTATCTCTCCCGCCCACAGGTCGATGCCTCTCTGCATTCCCGTGATGAAGGTGTCATAGCCCTCGTCTGCGGCTACGACTATCTCCTTGTAGAGAATGCTTTTTATTATCTTTATTTCCCCCGAATTATCCCCGTTTCCGGGAAGCTTTTCGGGTCGGTGACCGGTAAAGCAGAGTGTTTTTTCTCTGATCATATCCATAAGCAAAGTCCTTTCGGATATCAGACCTGTTCGATAACCTCCGAAACACCGTCTTACTTGTCTTTTTGACGTCAGGCTTTGTGAACCTCCCTTGTATTACATCAAGCAGTACGGCGGTCGGTTCGCTTTGCCTACCGTCAAAAATCCTGCGCAATCCGGCGCTTCTCCGGTTACCGAAGAACAGGTCATATATACTGATTATAGCATAAAATAAACAAATTGGCAATAAGGGGAAGCGAAGGATTTTCCGTTTCCCGAAGGAGCAAAACGTTGATGAAGGATTTTTTGAGAAGAGCATGGGCGGAGATACACCTTGACAGGCTCAGGGGTAATTTTAACGAGCTCAGCAGACTTACCGACACGGAACACACCCGTATCGCCTGTGTGGTCAAGGCAAACGCATACGGTCACGATGACGAAAACATAGTCCCCTTTCTTCAGGAGCTTGGAGCGGATTTTTTTGCCGTTTCCAACATCAAGGAGGCTGAAAAGGTACGCCGCTGCGGCTCGGACAGCGAAATACTCATTCTCGGTCACACCCCCTGCGAATATGCCGCAGAGCTTGCCGAAAACGATATTATTCAGGCTGCGGTGTCCGAGGAATATGCGCGTGAGCTTTCCCGTGAGGCGGTCAGGTGCGGAGTGAAGGTAAAAATACACCTTGCGGTGGATACGGGCATGGGAAGAATAGGAGTATGCGCTCTTGACGATAAGTCCTGCACCGAGGCTGCTGCTGCCGCTGTGAGGGTTAGCCGTATGGAGGGCGTTATCCTTGACGGAGTGTTTACCCATTATGCCTGCGCAGACAGCCTTGAGCAAAGCGATGAGGCTTATACAAGGGCGCAGACCGATATGTTTTTCAGGGTGTGCGATGAAATACGCAGAAACGGCGTTTCCCCCAGACATACCCACTGTCTTAACAGTGCGGGAGGAGCATTTCATTACGACAGCCGCAGCACGCTTGTCCGCTGGGGCATAATGCTTTACGGCTTAAAGCCCGACAGATGCCTTGAAATGCCATGCACTCTCTGTCCCGTGATGGATCTCAAGGCTGCCGTTTCATATGTAAAGCCCGTAAGGGCAGGCAGCTTTATAAGCTACGGCAGGACATATGCGGCGGAAAGGGACGCTCTTATCGCCACTATTCCCATAGGCTATGCAGACGGATATTCAAGAAGTCTTTCGGGCAAGGCTCATGTGCTGATAAACGGCAGAAAGGCTCCCGTTGTGGGACGTGTGTGCATGGATCAGCTTATGGCAGACGTTACCGGTATCCCCGATGTGAGAGAGGGTACGGAGGTGACGCTGATAGGCTGCGACGGCAGCGAAAAAATAACCGCAGACGACCTTGCGGCTCTCAGCGGAACTATCGGCTACGAGGTCATATGCGGCATATCAAAGCGTATTCCCCGTGTTATATTCAGGGACGGGGAGATATTGGATGTGGTGGAATACTACTGAGCGGTAAAATTCAATACTGCAGCTGCGGCGCATATTATTACCGAAAGCTTAAAAAGCAGGGTGATAATATCCGCCGCCGCTTTTTTTATTCCCGAAAAGCTTCTTTTCGGACGGATATCAAGCTCTTTTTCAAGTCCCGAAACGGTAATTTCCGCCTCATCGCAGATGTTCACGCTGTCGGGAGGCGAGGAAGATCTCAGAAATACCAAAGCCTTTTCAAAATGCTTGTTTTCGGGAAAGCTAACCTCAAGGATACGCTTGTTTACGCCTTTTATCATATGCCCACTCTTTCGTTCAAACAGTTTTTACAGGATTGCTATAGTATAATACTAAAAACCATTTAAACTCAGGATATCTTTGACAAAAATCCGCACCGTTTTCTGCGTCAAAGAACCTTGCCAGGCGCCAAGCCTGCCTGCGGTTCTTTTCCTTGAAACCGGCACGGCTTTTCGCCAAATCTTATCCTTCGTTCAAACGGTTTTTAGTATAAGCATATTATTGCCGTTCCTTCCATAAATATACATTCAGTAAATAAACAAAGGGGATTTAAACGGTATTTTCAAAGGATTGTTGAAAACTATGTTGAAATCCCCATATTACGTAACATTATTTAATCGTTTTCTGTCGAAAGCTGTTGAAAAATAATTATACTTGCTGTAAAATGTAAAAACAGTATGAACCGCGAAACGCATAGCTCCGCTGCGGCAAGGTCACTCAGGTCACTCAAGCTCAATGGTAACAAGTCTGCTCAGATATGTGTCAAAGTTGATGCCGTTTTCAGTTGCCGCAACATATTGCAGGGTTTTCGGATCAATGGCACGGATATATACGCTTGCCTTCTCGTAAAAAACGTTAAGCCTGCATTTTTTCTTCATTACCCTTTCAATGGGAATATTGTCTGATATTGCCTCGGGCAGCGGTGTATAATATATCTCAAAGGTATCCTCGTCGGCGTCGGTAAAGTTATACCATACGCCGTAGTCGGGCTTGCCCGCAAAGGTCATCGGGACGTCGGGGTCGCAGAGAACGTTGAATTTGCCCATTTTGCTGAAACCGATAAAGTATTTGAATGGTATTTCGTCCTGCTTTGCGCTCAGAGCCGTTCTTTCGATAACTCCGCCCTTTCTGCATTTTATAAGACCGAAAGCCACTCCCGTTTTGCCCGTGGGATATTCAAGGCTTCCTCTGTGAGGGTCAAGACCCTTGCTTTCCATAAGCTCGCAAGCCTCCTCCGTTCCGAGAGGGGGATAGAGGACAAATTCAAATTTTCTGTCGGTATTGAGGGCATCCCTCAGCTTTTGTGCGCCTTCCTCGAATTTTTCCCTGAAAAGCTCGGAAACAAGCTTGTTTTTGCAGGAATTTCCCGCAAGCATTATGTTTATCCTGTCCGGAACCGATGCGTTTACCGAGGTATAGGCAAGGCACATTGACGCAAAGAAATTATCTATGCCCGAGGATATGCTGTCCCGAATAATTCCCGTCAGCTTGTCTCTGTCGACATCAAGCTCAAAGCGGGGGAGCAGCTCGCCGTTCTTGTCAAAAAGATCGACGCAGATAACGCCCCTTTCATATTCCGCATCGTTTTCGCCCGTATTTTCCCAAAGGGGACGCAGATGCTCCATCATGTGCCTCATATTCGCTTCGGCTTCTCTCGAACGGGCGGTGACAGCCGCCGATCCCGCAAACTCGCTGCATCTCTGAGGAAGGGTGAAGGTTATGTTATTTTCGGCAATTTTGCTGTAATTGTCCCGAAATACGGAAACAGCCAGCAGCTCCAGAAGGTTTTCCCCTCCGAGGTACCTGTCGCCGCCTGCGCCGTAATTTTCAATAGTATAATCAAATTTTCGCTTTTGGGAAACTCTGCACACTCCGAAATCAAAATCGGCAGTTCCTCCGCCGAAATCGAAAATGCTGTAGTGAAATTCCTCGCCCTGGGCAGGGTATGCTCCGTACTGTTCGAGAGCGCAGACCGCATATGCTGCAGGCTCGCTTACAGAGCCGTCCACACGGAAATCAGACATAGCATTATCGTCGGCAAGAACCGCAGAGGGCAATGATTTCAGAAGTCCTCTTTCAAAGGACGCTGTTATTCTGTCACGCACGGATTTCTCAAAGGTCACGGGGAACGAGAGATAGTAATCGAGAAATATTCCGCTGCGCATATTGTTGATGTACAGTCCGATATAATATGCGTAAAGCTCGATGGGGTCAAAATCGGCAGCCTCGCCGCTCATATAGGGCGGAAGCAAAAATTCTCCGCCGTTTTTGTCGCATATTCTCAGGGGAACATTTTGCTCCCCCGCCCATTTTTTCAGATCGCAGAAAAATGAATAATAGTCCTTGCTTGCGCTGTTTTTCATATCCGAATAGGCGGTGTGGGATATGGGCAGATCCTCCCAGAGCGTTTCGGGTCTGCCCTCCCTTGCCCGGTATTTGGAAAGAAAGCTCTCCATGTTCACAAATTCCATTACAGTCGGATTTTCGTAATGCTCCGCCTTTGAGGCGTCTGCAAGCCTGCCTGTTCCTATCGCCATGGGAAGAGTGTGTTCCGAGGACCGCTGATAAACCACAACTGTGCTTTTTGTTCCGAAATCAATGGCGATAACGCCGTCATGGTTAATATCCCTGACGGGGTTCCTTGCAATAAGCGGTTCGGGTATCTCAATGGAATAAACAGGCTCTATTCCGCTGTAATTCCACAGCTCCCAGTGTCCTCTGTTGGGGTCGGAAAGCAGCTTTTCGTCGTACGGGTCGATATCCGCCCTGCGCTTTTCGCAGGAAAGCAGGCTTATTTTCAGAGCCTTTGCGAAATCATCGTCTGCCTTTATTGATGTGACCGACAAAATGGTTCCCATGGAAAAGTCCAGTCCGTTTATGCTGCCTGTGAATTTTCCTGCGGTGATATCCTCGGCAAGCTTTTCCTCAGCAAAATAAATATGACCCTCATCGGAAAGCCCCACATATCCTGCGTCAGCCCTGTAAAGACGCATAAGGTCGCAGAAGCTGTCCTCCTCGGCAGAGGTAAGACCCTCCGGTATAAGCTCCTTGTCGAGCATTATCATAATGACCTCCTCGCGGGAAAGAGGAAGCCCGTTCTTTTTTGAAAATCTTACGGAGGGAACGCATACCGCCTCGTGATGATTTGCGGTATTGAAGCTGTAGGTTATGTTTGCCGCCATATCCACAGCCTTGGCTATTCCGCTGTCATTATAAGCGAAAAGGCATTTTTCAAAGCCTTTAAGCTTATAGACCTCAGAGGCTCTCAGCTCAGGCAGGGACATAAGGCTGCCCTCAAACCCCTCAAAGGAACGCTTGAACTTGCCGTCCACAAAGGAGAAAAAGATATTCTGCTTTGACGGCTCAAAGCTTTCGAGATTAGGAAAAACTCCGCTTACGGCGGTATTGAACCACACGTCCTTATTTGCCGCCTTTACCCATATGCTGCTGAGCATAGACGTAAGCTTTTGAATAAGCGGGTCAAACAGCTTAAGCTGATCCGAAACTGTACGTGGTATTCGGTTGATCACAGCATTTGATATATATTCGCTTTCAGTAGGGATCTTGGTTACCTTTCTTGTATCCACGGCGATCACACCTTTCTTACAAATAAACAACAGCTTTTCTCAGCACCTTGCCGTTGCCTGCGGCGAGACAGCCCTGCAAAAGCACCTTTGTTATCCTGCCGCTTTTGGCTGTTCCGGGATTGTGGTGCAGCTCAGAATCAAACTGATCGCCTGCCTTTACATCTGTGAGCCTGTACACAGGCTTTGAATACGTGGAGTTGTAGCAGGCGAGCAGATAAATATAAAGCTCATCAAGAATGGCGATATCCCTGTCCGAGCCGTTATCATGCACCAGCTTTTCGGTATAGTCGCGAAGGCTGCGCAGATTTTCAAGCTGAACTCCGCAGATGAAAATCCCGCTGAGCGTCTCATTTTTGAAGATCCCGCTCATTGTACGTTTTGTAACGCCGGAAAGGGTCTTGTATTTTTCAAAAAGGGATATCTGCACAGCATATGAACTGCAATAGGTGTTAAGATTATCCTTGATCTTCCTGTTTTGCTCTATCAGACTGCGGTTTTCGCTCTCAAGGCGGCTGATCTCAAGCTCAAGCAGAGCAATTTTTCTTGAAAGAGCAGTATTTTCCGCCGACAAAGCAGAAGTGTCCGACTGAGGGAAAAGCTCTATTTGTCCCTCTATGCGGGAAGGCTCTTCCTTGCTTTGGATTATTTCGATAAGCTCCGCTTTGATCCTTTCGTCAGCGAGAGCCTCGGTAAATATTTCATACAGCTTCTGAGGCTTCATATCATTTCTCCATCTATTTTTACTTAAGGGAACCTCTATAAACCTCCTTCACGGCAAATCCTCTATTGGTTCGGTCATCTGCTTCGTTATCAGACCTTGTAAGACAGCAAGTATTACTGCGGTCTGATGCCTTGCATCTGACCGAACCAATGGACGAGGCTTTGCTCGTGTCCCGGTTTATAGAGAACCCCTTAAATCTGTTTTGTATTGGGTCGTATTCAAAGCCTGCAGTCAGCAGCCTTTCCTTTAATTCCTTTTCGGAAATATCCATATCCTCGCAAAGCCTTTCGAGGGAGGGGTAAAAATCCCTGAGCTTTGTGTTTATTACGCTCATGAGCATAACAGGGTCGCTTGGCAGCATATTATCGGTTCCTTTCATAACAGTCGTTTTTCGGTTTTTCCGTATATTTTGAAAAAAGCCTGCCGTATCTGCCCATATACGACAACAGACATATATGGTCACCTCGTTCAAACCTTGTTTGAGATAAAATCGCCATAGCACACCGTCTGCTGCGTCAAACCTCCTCGCAAGGCATCAAGCCTTGCTTCGTCGGCTTTCCTTGCATACGGCGCACTCTGTCAATTTTCTCTTTTCAAACCGGTTTATAGAGGTTCCCATATGGGAATATTTTATTTTTACGGGTTCGTACCATTTTCCCCGTGCGTCGGACCATGCAAAGTGTATGCCTTTATTATCCTTCCGAGGTAATATGATCCGTCATAGGTTTCGGCGGAAATGATTTCCCTTGTCAAGAATATCAAGGATCTTCTTTTGCTTCATATCCGCTGCCGCTCCTTTGACAGGACATATAATTTCCCCATCATACCTTATATATTATAACCTATTCGGAGCGTACTTTCAAGAGGTACCGGGAAAAAAATCCTCGGAACCGCGGGGATTGCGGGATGATTTTTTATCAAAAGCAAAAAACTCTGCCGCACATACAAGGTGCGGCAGAGTTTTTATCGCATTATGCTTATTGAAATCACTTGAGAACAATGAGGTAAGGACCGCCCTGGTCAACAGTGAATGTGCAGGATCCGTCAGACTGTACCTTAGACTTGTAAACAGCCTTGAGGGAGTTGGAATCGGGGTTGTAGCGGTATACAACAGCGGTAAGATCGGCACGCTTCTTATTGAACTTAACTGTAACGCTTGCGGTTGTTCCAAAGTCGTTATAGCTGTTTGAAATGCCTACCTGAGCCTTGGAAACCGCGCCGCTTACAGCCTTTTTAACGAGAGCCGCAGGAATATAATCAATATTGTACTCGGTGTAAATATTGACATCCTGAGCCTTATCAACATTCTTGCCGTTTACAGTCCACTTGACGCCGTTGTCGAGAACGAAGGTCACGCTTACGTTTTTGCCGTCGAGAGCTTCAAAAACGCTGTCGTCAACGACTGTCGAGCCGTTCATATCGACCTTGATGTTAGCGCCCTTGGAGGCAGCGTTGATATACTTTACGATAGTTGACCAGCCTGCCTTGGTCTTGTTACCGTAGATGTAAGGCTCGCCGTCCTCAGCCTCATCAGCCGTCGAGCTGCTGCTGCTGAAAAGGTTGCTGTATGTGAGGTAAGGATTGGTAAGGTAGCCATAGCCGTAAGTATAGTAATTGTAGGTTGTTCCGTAGTAGTTGTAAGGAACATAAGAAATATCAACTCCGAGAGCGGTTCCGCCTGCTGCGATAGCTGCCTGAAGGCTGCCGTAATATGTACCGTTGTAGTAGTAATAATACTTGGTATCTCCGGTGCTGCCTACAGAGGAGTAGTATATATCAACGCCTATCGTACCGCCTGCCGCAACGGCTGCGTCAAGGGAAGGATATGCAACGCCGTTATAGTAGTATCTGTAGATAGAGCTTGCCGCACCGTCGTATCCGCTGTAGTATAGGCTGCCGACATAGGTAACGTAGCTGCTGTTTCCGTTAGAAGCCGCAAGAGCCGAACTGTATGATGAGTAATATTTTCCGGTATAGGAGCTGTAATAATATCCCGAGCCATAGCCGGTGTTATAAGCTACATAGGTAACATAGCTGCTGTTTCCGTTAGAAGCCGCAAGAGCCGAACTGTATGATGAGTAATATTTTCCGGTATAGGAGCTGTAATAATATCCCGAGCCATAGCCGGTGTCATAAGCTATATAGGTAACATAGCTGCTGTTTCCGTTAGAAGCCGCAAGAGCCGCAGCATAGGACGTATAGGTTTTTCCGGTGTAGGAGCTGTAATAATATCCCGAGCCGTAATTATAGTAGTTTGCGACCCATGTAACATAGCTGCTTACTCCGCCAGATGCTGAAAGAGCCTCGGAATAGGATGAGTAGTATTTTCCCGTAACGGAGCTGTAATATGCGCCGTAGGCACTGCTGTAGCTGGAATTATAGGTGCCTATGTAAACAACGTGAGGATCATTAACACCTGCGGCCTCAGCTTCCTCCCGGGAAGTGAAGCGTCTTGTGGGATCCTTGGGGTCGATCCATCTTTCGGTGGCATTGGAGGGGATTCTCTCAGTGGGAACAGCCTCCCATACCGCACCGCCTGAAACGTTCTGTGCGTCAACATCGGAGGAATAGTAAACGCCGTTGTAGTAATAATAATATCCGTTATTATATTCAACAGCGGATGCGTTGAAAGCGAACACCTGAGTTGCCATCATAGCAGCGCAGGCAATCGATGCAACGGTCTTTTTAAGATTCTTGCTCATTTTAATGATCTCCTTTTCTTATTTATTTGCTATTAAACAGGCACAACTTGTATTATTTGGTTAATACAGCGTTAGTACAAAACTACCTTATGTTCCTATCCGTGTCTATTATACCACATATTTTCACAAATGCCAATAGGTATATCGCCAAAAATTATTACAATTTAATTACATATTATCAACAAAAAACAACAAGATACCGGAATATTGGCTGAATAACGGGAAATAATAGCGTAAATGATCCTATAATTACAAAACGGAGGAGTATAATGGAAAATATTGCTTTTTTTGATACCAAGCCATATGATAAGGAAAGCTTTGACAGACACAATAAACTTTTTCATATCAGGTATTTTGAGGATAAGCTGAGCTGTGAAACAGCCGCTCTTGCCAAAGGCTGCAAGGCGGTCTGCGCATTTGTAAACGACACCATCGACAGTGAGGTGATAGACTCGCTGGAGGAGATAGGCGTCAGGCTGCTGCTTATGCGCTGCGCAGGCTACAATAACGTTGATCTCAAGCACGCCAAGGGGCGTCTTACCGTGCTGAGGGTTCCCGCGTATTCGCCCTATTCCGTGGCTGAGCACGCAATGGCGCTTATCCTGCTTTTAAACAGGAAGATACACAAGTCCTATATCCGCACAAGAGATTACAATTTCAGCATAAACGGTCTTACGGGCTTTGATCTGCACGGTAAAACGGCGGGGATAATCGGCACGGGAAAAATAGGTCAGGTTTTCGGGGACATCTGCCGCGGGATCGGAATGAACGTTCTGGCATACGATCCCTATCCCAATAAAGCTTTTGAGGAAAAAGGAGGAAAATACGTTTCCTCCGACGAGCTTTTTGCCCTGAGCGATATCCTTTCTCTTCACTGTCCTCTTACGGAGCAGACAAAATATATAGTGAATGAAAAAAGCCTTCGGCTTATGAAGCCATCTGCTTTTGTGATAAACACCTCAAGAGGAAAGCTTATAGACAGCGATGCTCTTCTGAGCGCACTCAGGGAAAAGCGTATCGCTGCGGCGGGACTTGACGTGTACGAGGAGGAAACGGACGTTTTCTACGAGGATCGTTCGGGAGATATCATCGATGATGAAACTCTTTCCCTGCTTGTGTCAATGCCGAATGTCATAATAACCTCTCATCAGGCTTTTCTTACCCGTGAGGCGCTTGACGCCATAGCACAGACCACCCTTTCAAATGCGGAGGAATTTTTCTCGGGTGCGGATAAATTCACAAACGAGGTCATTTCCGAATACGCATAATATAAATTTTGGGGTTCTCTATAAACCGGGACACGAGCAAAGCCTCGTCCATTGGTTCG
>CAZDJG010000043.1:0-13317 GCA_964505695.1 uncultured Ruminococcus sp. | reverse complement strand
TTTGACAACCCTGTCAAGAGTGCAGCCTGCCTCGGCAAGAACAGCCTTCAGATTTTCGCATATCTGTCTTGTCTGAGCCTCAATTCCCTGAGCGTCAACATTTCCCGTTGCGGGATTAATCGCGATCTGACCCGATGTAAAAAGAAGATTTCCGCACTTTACAGCCTGTGAATAAGGACCGATAGCGTCGGGGGCGTTTTTGGTGTAGATTTTTTCCGACATGATAAATTCCTCCGTTTTTTATTGGTATGTATTGAAATAGCTTTGAAGCTTTTCGGCAAATTTTCCGATATGGATACCGTCCGCAAACGAATGATGAACCTGAACGGATATGGGCATATAAAACCGTCCGTTTTTCTCATAGTATTTTCCCCAGTCGAAAAGCGGGGTTGCATTTTCCTTTTTCCGCTGTTTGTATGGGAAATATGCGAATAAGTTATCCATGGCATAGGTGAGCATTGAAACACGTCAATGCCAAGGGACCCGTAAAATAATCCTGCTGTTCCTCCGCTTTTTTTTGCAAGTTGAACATATTCGTCAAGGGTTTTGGTCATAGAAACATTGACCACTTTGAAAAGCTCGGTATCACGTTTCAAATAAGTAAATGCTTTGTCAATTCTGTCAAAAAGCACAATTTTCCCGTCAACAAAGCGGTATCTGAATTTCTCAATTTCATTGGCACATTTGCAGACAGCATATACCGTTAAAAGTGTAAATGAATATCCCTTTGCCCGGACCCTTTTCAGAAACTCGGTTATATCCGCCTCAAAGATAACGCAGAACATAGGCTCAATGCTGTTCTTGAAAACAGTGCAGTGCATTGCACGTTTCCATGTTTATTCATCAATAACTTTATATTTGTTTGCCATAGCTTACACCAGTTTGAATCCTGCTTTTGTAAGAGCGTCCTCAATCTGGGCAATATGCTCGTGATTTCTGGTTTCCATAATAATCCTGAGATAGCAGCCGTTGATGTCGCTGCCTTCATTTGCACGCTCATGGTGAATGGAAATAACATTTCCGCCCAGCGAAGCGATAATATTTGAAACGCCCTTGAGCTGCCCCGGCTTGTCTATAAGCTCGATATTCAGCAGACAGTTTCTTCCCGATTTTATAAGACCTCTCTCAATAACACGGCTGAGAATGGTAACGTCAATATTGCCTCCCGAAACAAGGCATATCACATTCTTGCCTTCAACATCGGGAATCTTGTCAAACATAACCGTAGCCACGGGAACCGCTCCGGCGCCCTCGGAGATAAGCTTGTGCTGCTCCATAAGCGCAAGGATAGCGGAGGATATCTCATCATCGGTAACGGTAACGACATCGTCAACATATTCATTGCAGAGGGCAAAGGTATGCTCACCCGGCTCCATGACCTTTATTCCGTCGGCAATGGTCGAAACGGAACTGAGCTTTTCGATTTTTCCGTGAGCAAGGGACTGCTCCATACTTGGAGCGCCCGCTGCCTGAACACCGTAGACCTTGATCTCAGGCTTCAGCTTTTTAAGGGCGAATGCAACTCCGGATATCAGTCCGCCGCCTCCTACCGGAACGACAACAGCATCTGCATCGGGAAGCTGTTCAAGCAGTTCAAGACCGATGGTTCCCTGACCTGCGATAACGTATTCATCGTCAAAGGGATGGATAAAGGTATAGCCCTTTTCATCTCTCAGGCTTATTGCCTTGGCATAGGCATCGTCATAAACGCCGTCCACAAGGCAGATGTCTGAGCCGTAGGAACGTGTTGCTTCAATTTTTGAGATAGGCGCCGAATCGGGGAGGCAGATAAGGGACTTTATTCCGTTCTTTGCTGCCGCAAGCGCAACTCCCTGAGCATGATTGCCTGCGCTGCACGCAATAACGCCTCTTGCCTTTTCCTCATCGGAAAGCTGAGAGATCTTGTAGTATGCGCCCCTGACCTTAAACGAACCTGTGACCTGCAAATTTTCTGTTTTAAGAAAAACATTGCACTTATCGGAGATCTTAGGCGCAGGAATAAGATCCGTTCTGCGTATAACTTCCTTCAGCTTATAGGAAGCACTGTAGATCATATCAAGTGTCAGCATAATAAATCTTCTCCTTAAAAAATTTACGGAAAAATAAAAAACCTCACCTCTTTTCAAGAGGTGAGGACAAATGTACCCACGTTACCACTCTTGTTGCACCGTCTTTTAAACGTTGCCGCTCATTTTTCCGTCAATCAACGGAAACTCTCTGTAACGGGAGAATCCCGCCGCTGCTTACTTAATAAATGTTGGGCAGCAAAGCTCAGGGGTGATGGGAGTATGACCCAAAAGCCGTCCGCTTTCACCATATACGGACTCTCTGATGACTTTTCCGCGGACATTCCGTCCCCGTCAGCGCATTTGTAACTATCCGATTATTTATTATTATATACTTTTTTTTACATTTGTCAATATGTTTTTTGTTTCCTTTTTATGTCGTTTATATGATTTGAAAACAAAGATATCGTATAAAGCTTATGTTATGTCAGCAAATTTTCCAAAAGGTGACAGCAGTTTTCCACAAAAAATGATTGACCTTTTAGTTAAAATGTTATATAATATATCTTATGGGGTTCTCTATAAACCGGGACACGAGCAAAGCCTCGTCCATTGGTTCGGTCAGATGCAAGGCATCAGACCGCAGTAATACTTGCTGTCTTACAAGGTCTGATAACGAAGCAGATGACCGAACCAATAGAGGATTTGCCGTGAAGGAGGTTTATAGAGGTTCCCTTATAAGAATATACCCTTAACTGTTTGAACATAAGAAACCCGGAGGATATTTATGATGACATTTATTGATCGAGTGATCAAAAGCTTTGATCCCCCCGATATCAGAAAAGTGTACAAGCTGCACCGTGAACTTGTTCACCTTGCGGTACGCAGCGCTGTTAAGATAAACGACGGACATTTTGACAGGATCATTACCGCTCCCGATGGCAGAAATATCCGCATCAGGGTATATCCGCCGCGGTTCAACGGAGAAAAACGCAGGGTAATGGTCTTTTTTCACGGCGGGGGCTGGGTGATAGACGATATAGACAGATATCATAAGGTATGCAGGCAGCTTGCGGAAATAACCGACTGCTATGTTATCTCCGTTGATTACCGTCTTGCTCCCGAGCATAAGTATCCTGCCGGGCTTGATGACTGCTACGAGACTGCAAGACAGGTATTTTCAAATGCAAAGCGTTTCGGTATTTCTCCAAGTGACATTATTCTTGCCGGCGACAGTGCAGGCGGAAATCTTGCTGCCTCAGTATCACTCAGTGCCTTGCAGAGACGGGAATTCAAGGTAAGGCGTCAGGTACTTATTTATCCTGCCACAGCCTGTGAATTCGGTGATGATTCGCCTTATGAATCAATGCATAAGAACGGAAAGGGCTGTCTTCTTACTGCAGAACGAATGAGAGGATATCTTGATCTGTACCTTAACGATATTTCGGAAAAGGATGATCCGTTTGTTGCGCCTATAAAGGCTGAAAGCCTGAAGGGAATGCCTGAAACGCTTATAATTACAGCGGAAAACGACCCTCTCAGGGACGAGGGAGAGGCGTTTGGAAAAAGACTGTGCTGTTCAGGTGTGAGCGTGATGGCGTTTCGTATAAAAAATGCATATCACGGCTTTTTCGGGACGGATCTTCTGACGCACCCGCACGCTAAAAAGGCTGTAAGCATTATTACATATTTTCTGAGATTAACAGATTAAACGAGGTGAACAATTGTGCGCAGGGAAAGCAACACTTCATGGAGCAGGCTTGACAATGCGGCAAAAATATTCCCGTCCACGGTTGAAAAATCAGATACCCGTGTTTTCAGATTTTCCTGTGAGCTGACAGAGGATATTGACTGCGATATCCTTTCCCGTGCAGCGGAAAATGCTGCCGAAAGCTATCCCGGCTTTAACGTGATCATGAAAAGGGGATTATTCTGGTATTATCTGGAGCATTGTGATCTGAAGCCTGTGGTACGCGAAGAAAATCTGCCTGTCTGCGCGGCAATTTATGAGGAGGATGTCCGTTCTCTGCTTTACAGGGTAACATATTACAGGAACCGCATAAATCTGGAGGTCTTTCATGTTCTTTCCGACGGTACGGGAGCGTTGATGTTTCTTAAAACCATAGTGTACCGTTATCTGATATACAAATATCCGGAACTTTTCGGGGAATGTCCTCCCGTTCTTGACAATGATGCGTCATTTTCTCAGAAAAGCGATGACAGCTTCAGAAAATATTATGATAAAAGCGTTAAAAAAAGACGTGTGAAGATGATAAACGCATTCAGGCTGAAAGCTGAAACGCTTGATAATGACCGTCTGTCGGTCATCGAAGGCTTTTCGTCTGTAAAAAGCGTTATAGCTGCGGCGCATAAATATAATACGTCCCTTACAGTCTTTCTGACAGCACTTTATATAAAGGCGCTCAGTCTGGAAATGCCTCTGCAGAGCAAAAGCAGACCTGTGGTAATAAACATTCCGGTTAATCTCAGGAAATTTTTTCCGTCGGAAACAGCAAAAAACTTCTTCGGAATGATATCCGTAAGCTACAGCTTTTCCGAAAAGGACGGCAGCATTGAGAATATTATTTCTCATGTAGACGGGGCGTTTAAGGATCAGCTTACAAAGGAAAAGCTTGCGGTAAGAATGAATAATCTTGCCGCTCTTGAGCATAATCCGTTTGTAAAGGTCGCTCCTTTGCCGATGAAAAATCAGGTGCTGAAGATAGCAAGGCATATCGGCATAAAAAGCGAAACCTCCGTTATATCAAATATTGGAAGGATAAGTATGCCTGGGGAATTTGACGGACTTATAAAATGCTTTTCGGTTCTTGTCAGCACACGCAATATTCAGCTCAATATCTGTTCCTATAAAGACGTGCTTCAGATGGGATTTACTTCAAGCTATGTTTCCTCGGATGTTCAGAGAAATTTTTTCAGGTCGCTTACCGAGCGTGGGATAGAAGTTACGATAAGAAGCAACAACTCATATACGGAAACTGCGGCGGAAGGAGATAGTGAGGAATGCAGCAGTGCAGAAAATGCAGAGTGAATGTTGAGGGGGATAAGAGCAGATGTCCGCTTTGCCAGGGAGAGCTTACAGGCGAGTGCGGGCGTGAAATGTTTCCGAAAATAACCGAACCCCGATTCGGCAGCGGATTTATATTAAAGCTGATAGCCTTTATTGCCATATCGGCAATAGCTATATGCGCCGCTACCGATTATATGCTCAGCGGCGGACTGACATGGTCGGGTATAAGCATCGGGGGGATATTATGTGCATGGCTCACTACCTCGGTGGGTGTTACATACCGTAAGAGGATACTTAAAAATATTACATGGGAACTTTTTCTGATAACTGCGCTTTCCGTTTTATGGGACAGATTTACAGGCTGGAGAGGCTGGTCGCTGGACTTTGTTCTGCCTTGCGCCTGCGTATGTTCTACTGTGTCTGTTTTTATAATAGCTAAGGTACTTAAAATGAAATCCGGCGAATATATCCTTTACCTTATAATCGGCGGAATATATGGCCTGCTGCCTTTTATCTGTCTTATGGCGGGGCTTGTGCGTATAAAGTATCCGTCGGTAATATGCTCTGTTATCAGCGTTATTTTTATGACCGCCTTGTTTCTTTTCAGAGGAAAATCAACTACTGCAGAAATTGAGCGGCGGTTTCATTTGTAATAGGAAGAGGGCATGAAACAGACTTTTTATTAACAATCGGCGCGCATCAGTGCGTTTTTTCCGAACCGTGTAATCGGCGATAGCTTACTGTTTTTCATTTGTTTACTTTAATGACGGATTAAGGACTGCCGCAGAAAAGAACTTCTTTCTGCAACAGTCCTTTTTTCATTCCTCCGATGTTATATCTTCAAGAATGATATCCGATACGGTAAGAGTGCGCAGATCACTGCTTTCCTTCATTCTGTCCAGAATTTTCGTAAGCTTTTCCCTTTCATGGCTGTCGGCAGTATTGTCGGCAAGCTTTTTTATTTCGGGAGCTGCGCCCGAGGACAGTTCGCCGAGCATATTCACGCTGAAATATTCAAGTCTGCCGCTTGTATAGCCGTCAATATTATATTTTGCGATAAGACCGTCCACATTGCAGAAGCTGAGTATGGAGAACATTATCGTAAACGCAGTAACTGTCAGCCGTGAAAGATTCATTTTCGGCACAGCAAGCTTGATAATTATACCTGTAAACACTATGAAAAGCAGCACCATGAACCATGTAGTGTAGACCCTCAGAAGAGTAAGACCGTAAATATTTATGTACATTGCCATTTTGCTTACAGCGGTGATTATGAGCATTAAGGTAAAAATGCTCAGGATACAGGTCATTGCTTTTATCGAACGCGGACGTGAGCCGCTGTCGTTATTCTTGCAGAAAAGATTCAGGCAAATGATGACGGCAAGATTGATGAGAGTGACAAAGCACAGCTCGAAAAAACCTCTGCGTGCATATTCCGAATAGCTTGTGATCTCCGAAGGAAGACGGTTTGCAAAAGCCGACAGGAAATAACCGAGCTGAGAAATGAAAAATACGGCGTAAAGCACACAAATGGGAACAGCGGAAAAAACACCTGCAACAGGAGCAAGAAATCTTACCGAACGAATATTTTTCATGCATTTTTCATCGTCTATAATCTCTCCGGAAAGCTTTTTATCGCATGACAGGCATATTCCGAAAATATAGCAGGCAACGGGTATTCCTATACAAAGCTGAACGGCGAAGACGATAATTTTGTTTACGCTGTCGGAAAAAATCGAATCCATTATGCTCTCAAATCCGCCGTCTGCGGACATCAGCAAAAAGCATACCACAGCGGTGGTGGGTATTGCAATGGCAAGACCCAGTATGGCGTTTTTTATATTTTTGCCGCCTTTGCTCTTTTCGGCAGGATATTTAAGCGCATGGCAGCAGGCTCCGTATTCTGCAAATGGGAGTATAAAAAGGGAAACCAGCATATCTGCAGGAAAAAGGCTGCGGATAGATTTAAACCGTTCGTCGGAATCCGCAAGCTTGTCATAAGCAAGAATGAGCAGTACAAATAATGCGTCCAGAAGCTGTATTGTCAGATTGGAGCTTACAAAAATGTTTACGGAAAATATAATGCACAAAGTAATGCGGATAAGCTTGCCAAGGCTGAATTTTAACGGCGATCCCGAATAAAATATACCGTATGCGGTCATTGCAAGGAGCAGCAGGCTTACTCCAAGACCTGTTTTGCCGACTGTGATAAGCGGTGCGGCAAAAAGCTTTACGGTAAGATATCCCAGCGCTGCGGCAATGTAAGCCATTACCGATTCTCGTGCGGTAAACTCGTATTTTTTTATTATTTCGGGGTGATATTCGTTAGCTGTTATATTATTGGCAGAATTGTTTTCATACATATCAGATACATCCTTTCCGTTAGTTTTCATCTTTGGCGTCGGGGGAAAATTCCAGAATATCGCCGGGCTGGCAGTCAAGAGCCTCGCAGAGCCTTTCAAGTGTGGAAAAGCGTATTGCTTTTGCCTTTCCCGTTTTAAGTATAGACAGGTTAGACTGTGTGATACCAATCTTTTCCGCAAGCTCGCCCGTGCCTATTTTTTGCTTTGCCATAACAACATCAAGATTAACGATTATTTTCATTTATATAACCACTCCTTTCAGAAACCTGAGAGTATTATATGGTAAATTCGTTTTCTTCCCGAAGTCTTATTGCTTCGGAAAAGCAATTTTTTATCACTCTGAGAATAAGTCCTATAAATGCGGCGGCAAAGGTTATCACAAAAACAAGTATCCTGAGCCTTGCAAAGATAAGAGTAACTACAGCTATTGCAAAGCAGCAGTAGGATAATATCTTGATAAGCCTTACATTTTCATCGGTAAATATCCGGTCGCTTCCGATATTTTTTATCAGCCTGTCAAGCACGAACAGTATTATAAAGCCTATGGCGGCGCAGATATAAAAGGTAACAAGCAGGGGAACGGTAACTATATCCTTCTGAAACGATTCGGTTTCATATATCTTTGCCGCATAGGGCATAAGAAAAAGTGCGGTGGTGCATAGGATCATTGCAATTTTGATAAGCACGGAGGTTATCCTTATTGAACGTTTTTCGTTTGTCATATGACATACTCCCTTTCATTTTCATTGGTATAATGATATCACATAGTTTTATGTTTGTCAATAGTTTTTTATCGAAAAACGATAATTTTTATTTGAACTATAATAAAACAGACGGCAGCTTCAGAATGAAACGAAGCTGCCGTCTGTTTCAACGGGGGCGCATGAAAGTATGTAATCTTTGTTTCGCCGAAATCCGCTTTGCGCAATAATGGATTCTACCGTATACTCAGCCTGCATCGGAGTATTGTTTTCCTGTGACAGATGCCCTAAAATAAATCTTGATGTGCCGCTTCTTATAAGCTCAGTGCAAAAGCTACCGCAGTCTTCATTGGAAAGATGGCCGAACTTTGAACGGATCCTTTCCTTGAGATAAACAGGATAAGCGCCGTTTCTCAGCATTTCTGTGTCATAGTTTGATTCTATAAGTACAGCGGTGCTGCCTGTTACTGCTTTTTTTACCTCATCGCTTACATATCCGAGATCGGTGCATACGCAGCAGCTTTCGCCGCTGTCAAAATCAATTCGGTAGCCGCAGGATTCGGGAGCGTCGTGTGAGGTAGAAAAACGTGAAATACTCATACCGTCAATTTTCACACATTCTTTAATATCAATACCCTTTGAGCAAATATGTCCTCTGTCATAAAGCCGATCAATGGTCATACAGCCTGAATAGACGGGGATACCTGTCTTTTTTGTGAAGTTTTTCAGTCCGCTGATGTGATCTGAATGCTCGTGGGTTATGAATATTCCTTTTACAGTATTTGTGTTCAGACCGCATATATCCAGTGCATTGATGAGGCGTCTGCATGAAATTCCGCAGTCAACGAGTATACCGCTTTGCTGATCTCCGATATAAGTGCAGTTTCCCTTGCTTGATGAAAAAAGAGGATAAATTCTTGGCATATACGAGTTCCCCCTTATAAGCCGGAGTCATGTCCGGCAGGAGGTGTTTTGTCCGATGCCTTTATTGCTACTAAGGTATAGCTTGTATTTCGCTTTTGAACCACATAGTCCACATATTTTTCGGGCAGAGGAGTATCATCGGAGGTAAGGGTGAGCCATGCAGGAGTAGGGGAAACATATCCAACTGTAAGAGTGTAGCTTTCTCCTACCTTTTTGATCTCCTCGATATATGGTGAATATGTGAAATACTTGGGATTTTCCGGGATTCTGTAGCAACTAAGCTCATTATCGTAATAAAAGGAAATATCAGATGAAGCGATCGTTGTGTGAGAGAGATTAAGACCTGAGCCAAAAAGCTTTGCAGCGTGCTGCTCAACATCTACTTCGGGAACTATGATATAGTCAAAATCAAGAGAGTATTTGCTTTTGTCCTCATAAAGAATAATATCCCATATGGCTGCTGAGATGATTGTTTCGTTTTTCAGCTTTGCCGTCTGATCAAATGTTGGCGGATCGCAGATAACTATGGGGTATATGAACTTTGCAAATTCGTTTTTCTGGTCGGTGTTATCAACGATATTTCCTATCTTATCCGAAATAAATCCCACTGTTGAAATAATACCGATGACAGACATAACAATGATAAATATTCCTAAAATGAAGTAAAAAAAGCTTTTTTTGCCCGATTTGGATGAAACGTTATTTTCCCCCTCCTCAATACGGGTGATCTCACTGATCTCGGAAATATCCTCGTCAAAGGCTGAGTCAAGCATTTTCATCAGATCGCCGTTTTTATTTTCTTTGTTAGTATTGTTATTTTTTCCCATGACACCGTTCCTTACCGAATCTGGCCGTTTCCGTCGATCAGATATTTGTTTGTTGTCATTTCGTAAAGTCCCATGGGACCTCTTGCATGCAGCTTTTGAGTTGAAATTCCTATTTCAGCTCCGAATCCGAACATTCCTCCGTCGGTAAATCTTGTGGACGCATTTACATATACACAGGCGGAATCTATTTCTTTTTTGAATTTTTCGGCATTTGCAAGATCATTGGTAACAATACACTCTGAATGACCTGTTGAATACCTTGAAATATGATCTATTGCCTCGGAAATGCTGTCAACGACCTTTACCGCAAGGATATAGTCGCCGAATTCCGTTGCATAATCCTCATCTGATGCTAAATCAACACAGTCACCGAGAATGCGTTTTGTTTCGGGGCATCCTCTGAACTCCACATTGTGCATATCAAGTCTTTCCTTTGCGGCAGGGAGAAATTTTTCGGCGATATTTTTATGAACAAGCAGCGATTCAATGGCATTGCATACCGAGGGACGCTGAGTTTTGGCGTTATCAGTTATATTAACAGCCATTTCGATATCTGCGCTTTCATCAACATACAGATGGCAGTTGCCCGTACCTGTTTCGATAACGGGAACGGTAGCGTTTTGTGTGACAGCTTTTATAAGACCTGCACCTCCTCTGGGTATAAGCAGATCAAGATATTTGCTGCATTTCATAAGCTCGGCAGTGACCTCACGGGTGGTATCGTCCACAAACTGTATGATATCATTTGGGAAGCCTGCCTCGTAAACAGCGTTTCGCATGATATCACAAATACATTTATTGGAATTGTATGCCTCCTTGCCGCCTCTCAGTATAACGGCATTGCCTGTTTTAAGGCAAAGTGCGGCGGCATCAGCGGTAACATTGGGGCGGGACTCATAGATCATGCCTATAACGCCCATAGGTACCCGTATCTTTGTTATTCTCATTCCGTTGGGACGGACAGAACCGCTGTCGGTTTTGCCTATGGGATCCTCAAGCTTTATAAGTTCTTCTACCGATGAGGAGATACCCTTTATCCTGTCTTCATTAAGCATAAGCCTGTCCTGCAATGAAACAGACATACCGTTTTTCCGTGCGGCGGCAAGATCCCTGCTGTTTGCCTCGATAATCCTATCCGAATTATCGGTCAGAGTCTTTGCAATAAGAGAAAGTGCATGATTTTTCTTCACCGTATCAGCCACAGCCAGTATTTTTTTTACTTTAACTGCATTTGAGCCGAGCGCTTCTATATAAGTCATATTGTTTCCGCCTTTCATTATCGTTTTTTTTCTGCAAGGAAAACTGTTCCCACTGATTTTCCGTCAAACAGATCGTAAAGCACCTCGGGTCTTCTTCCGTTTAAAATAGCCATATCAAAGCCCGATCTGACAGCGATCTCCGCTGCGTTTACCTTTGTTATCATGCCGCCTGTTCCCAGTCCCGAGCCTGCGCCGCCCGCAAGACTTCTGATCTTATCGTCAATCTCCGTAATAACCGGTATAAGCTTTGCATCAGGATTTTTTCTCGGATCGCCGTCAAAGAAACCGTCTATATCCGAAAGGATAATAAGAAGATCGGCATGACAAAAGACTCCCACATGAGCCGCAAGAGAGTCGTTCTCGCCAAATTCAAGCTCAAGCTCATCAATAGCGACCGTATCGTTTTCGTTTACGATGGGAATAACGTTATGTTCAATAAGCTTTACGAAGGTATTTTCAACATTGTTTTTGCGGGGAGATTCAAGAACATATTTTGTAAGCAGGATCTGAGCCACGTTAATATTATACTCGCCGAAAAGCTTATCGTATATGTACATAAGCTCGCACTGTCCCACGGCGGCACACGCCTGTTTCATAGGCGTTTCATCGGGGCGGGAACTTAGTCCGAGCTTGGAAAGTCCCAGTCCTATTGCTCCGGAGGAAACAATAATAATTTCATGTCCGCTGTTGTGGATATCTGCAAGTATCTTGACAAAACGCTCCATTCTGCGGATATTGAGTCTTCCCGTTTTATGGGTCAGGGTGGACGTCCCCACCTTTATAACTATTCTTTTTTTGCTTTTTATATCAAACATATAAGCTTCTCCCATATCAGTTTACAGTATTTTGAGGCGTTCCTTCAATAAATTTTTTCAGATTGTCCGCCGCAGTGTCAATAAGCCGTTTTCTTGTCTGAACCGGCGCCCATGCGACATGAGGCGTTATAACGCAGTTTTTGGCGGTTAGCAGGGGATTTCCGGGCTTCATTGGTTCTTCGGAAATAACGTCTGCTGCCGCTCCTGCGATCATTCCGCTGTTAAGCGCAGCAGCAAGGTCGTTTTCATTGACGATGGGACCTCTCGCCGTATTTATGATTACAGCATTTTTTTTGCAAAGATTCAGCTTTTGAGCATTTACAAGTCCTCTTGTTTTATCTGTGAGAGGACAATGCACTGAAATAAAATCCGACATTTCAAAAACCTCTTCTGTGGAAACAAAACGGATATCCCCGTCGTCCTGCGCAGTTCTTGTTGAAACGATCACATTCATTCCGAAAGAACGGGCGATCCTTGCTGTGGCTTTTCCAATATTTCCATAGCCTATTATACCCATTGTAAGACCGTTCAGCTCATAGGTGGGAATGGTAAAATATGAAAATGTATTCGATCTTATCCAGCCGCCCTCATGAACGTCTTTGTTATAGTCGGATGTACGGTTTGCAAAGTAAAGAACATATGAAAATACCTGCTGGGCGACCGCCTGTGTCGAATATGCGGGAACGTTGCAGACGGTTATCCCATGGTCGTTTGCGGCGCTTATATCCACGTTATTATAGCCTGTTGCGCACAGACCGATATATTTCAGCTTCGGACATTTTTCAATTACACTGCGGTCAAAGACTGTTTTGTTGATAATGACCGCCTCGGCATCTCCGACCCGTTCAACAACCTTATCCTGCGGAGTAAGCGGATAACCGACAGTATCTCCCAACGAATAAAAGCAGTCAAGGGAAAGATCCCCCTGAGTAACGGTTTTTTCTTCAAGCAGAACGATTTTCATTGATCATATCTCCTGTGAGTCGTCGGCAGCATCTTCCGCAGCGCTGTCATTATCCTGTTCGGGTATGGATTTTGTTTTTTCATCTGCGGCATTTTTCTTTGAGACCTTTACCATATCCGCAACAGTCAGGGCAAAAAGAATTATTTCCTCCAGACCCAGAATATAGAAAAACGGCTTGGATTCGGAAATATATATCAGCATGGTCGATGCCACGCCTACAAGCATATAAAGCTCATATGCGTGTTTTCTTTTCATATAGCACAGTATCAGCAGGATAACGCTGAGAATTACAAAAGCCACATGAATATTAAACGGCAGGGGAAATCTTATTGAATGCTCCATTGATATTTTATCCTTTCATCTGATAAAAGATTAGTGGGAACCTCTATAAACCTCCTTCACGGCAAATCCTCTATTGGTTCGGTCATCT
>CAZDJG010000042.1:0-13357 GCA_964505695.1 uncultured Ruminococcus sp. | reverse complement strand
ACGAAAAATCTGACTGCGCATCTTCAGCGCAATCTTTATTCGGTATTGCCTAAAAACGATCGGAGTGATTATATGCGCGCAACAAAGCGGGCTGCGATCCGCAGGGAAAGAATATGCACCGCAGTTATATCCGTCCTTGCGGGACTGGGAGCGCTTACGGTGTCGGCTGCGGTGCTGTCTGCCGCAGCGGCTCTTTGCGATATGAGCGGCAGCGCAATAAGGGCAATGTCGGGTATCGCCCTTGCCGCAGGTTGCTTTGCCTGTGCTTTCTGTACCGCAAACCGCAGACGGAAAAAGGGACTTTTGTCGGGCATTGTCTGCGGAGCGGCAGTATTCTGCGCCGCAGTCCTTGTAGGAGGACTGACGGTAAGGGCTTTTTCCGCAGGCGGGGTCGTTATAAAGCTTATAATAATCCTCACCTCCTCGGCTATAGGGGGAATAAAGGGCGTAAACACAAGACCCGTTTTCGGGAATTGACACAAGGGAACCTCTATAAACCTCCTTCACGGCAAATCCTCTATTGGTTCGGTCATCTGCTTCGTTATCAGACCTTGTAAGACAGCAAGTATTACTGCGGTCTGATGCCTTGCATCTGACCGAACCAATGGACGAGGCTTTGCTCGTGTCCCGGTTTATAGAGAACCCCACAAAAAATTTATACGCTCCCTGTGTTCAAAATCGGCGGAACAATAAGTTCAAAAACTGTGAAAAATGCCGAATATTGAGATAAATATTGAAATTCGGGAAAAAATATGATATAATGACAATAAATTATTTTTTCGGGAGGAAATACCAATGAAGCACATAAAGACCATCAATAAGGCTAACCTCAAGCAGACTGCTGCAAAAGGCGGCTGCGGCAGATGTCAGGCTTCCTGCCAGTCGGCTTGCAAGACTTCCTGCACTGTTGCCAACCAGAAGTGTGAAAAGTAATTTGACCGGGATATGCCGCGGGATAGAGGACAGAGGTTTGCTGATTTCGGACCTCTGTCCTCTATCCTGTTTATTGAAAGGAAACTGAAAAATGATACATAAATACAAGCTGGGCGGTTATAATATCGTTCTTGACGTACACAGCGGCGGAGTACACGTTGTGGACGAGCTTACATACGATATGCTTGACAATGTAACTCCTCCCTTTGAGGAGCAGTGTCCAGAAAACGTCATTGAAAAGCTTTCAAGGTTTTATGACAAGGATGAGATAATATCCTGCTACGAGGAGGTAAAGGAGCTTTACAGGGAAAATATCCTTTTTTCCGAGGACGATTATGAACGGTTCGCAAAATATTCCGTTGCATCCCCCGTAAAGGCGATGTGCCTGCTTGTGGCAATGGACTGCAATCTCAGATGCGAATACTGCTTTGCGGGTACGGGGGATTACTGCATGGGCAGAAACATCATGAGCTTTGAAACGGGAAAGAAGGCTCTGGACTTTCTTCTTGAAAATTCGGGAAACAGGGAAAATCTGGAGGTGGATTTCTTCGGCGGCGAGCCGCTTATGAACTGGGATACGGTAAAGCAGCTTGTTGAATACGGCAGATCAAGGGAAGCCGGATACGGCAAGAAATTCCGCTTTACCATCACAACAAACGGTATGCTCCTTGACGATGAAAAAATGGACTTTATCAATAAGGAAATGTCCAACGTTGTAATGTCGGTGGACGGACGAAAGGAAGTAAACGACAGGGTAAGAAAGCGCGTGGACGGCACAGGCTGCTACGACAGGATAATTGAGCGCTACAAGAGGCTTGCCGAAAAAAGAAATTATGAAAATTACTACGTAAGAGGAACATTTACTAAATATAACCTTGACTTCTCAAACGACGTTTTCCATCTGTATGATCTGGGCTTTGACCAGATATCCGTTGAGCCTGTGGTATGCGATCACAACGAAAAATATGCCATCACGGAAAAGGATCTTCCCGCGGTATTCGGCGAATACGAAAGGCTTGCTCAGCTTATGCTCATAAACGAGAAAAAGGGCAGGCACTTTAACTTTTTCCACTTTATGCTCGATCTCGATCAGGGACCCTGCGCGATCAAGAGACTCAGAGGCTGCGGCTCGGGCAACGAGTATGTTGCAGTCACCGCAGAGGGCGATATATACCCATGTCATCAGTTTGCAGGTATACCCGAGTTTAAAATGGGCAATATTCATACAGGCGAATTTGATATGGAAATGAAAAAACGTTTCGCCTCCGCTCATATATACTCCAAGGAGGACTGCCGCAAATGCTGGGCAAAATTCTACTGCTCGGGCGGCTGCAACGCAAATAACTATCTCTATGCGGGAGATATCCTCAGTCCGTATAAAATGTCCTGCGAAATGATGAAAAAGCGCCTTGAATGCGCTATAATGATTAAAGCCGCTCATGCGGAGGAAAAATTACAAGAAGATTGATACTGATCTTCATTTAAACTCAGGAAATCTTTGCAAAAAACTGCACCGCTTTCTTCGTCAAAGAACCTTGCCGGGTAATCTTCCCCTGCGGGAGAGGTGTCACCGTAGGTGACAGAGGGGCTGACCGGAGGAAGCAAGCCTGCCTGCGGTTCTTTCCCCCCAATCGGCACAGTCTTTTTGCAAATCTTTTCCTTCGTTTAAACGAAAATCAGTATGATACAAAACATAAAAGGAGCATGACCTGATGGCAAAAAGGAAAGAACCCAGAAGCGCCCCCAAGGCGCCGCCGAAAATAAATGCATATATTGCAGGCAGCGGGGAGGTCGTTGAGGAGAAAATAACCGATACACTGGAAAAGAATTATATGCCCTATGCCATGAGTGTTATCGTTTCACGTGCCCTTCCCGAAATAGACGGCTTCAAGCCCTCTCACAGAAAGCTTTTGTATACGATGTACAAAATGGGTCTTCTGGAAGGAAACAAAACCAAGTCCGCAAATATAGTCGGTCAGACAATGAAGCTCAATCCTCACGGCGACGGAGCAATATACGAAACAATGGTGCGTATGGCTAAGGGCAATGAGGCTCTCCTTCACCCTTATGTTGACAGCAAGGGAAACTTCGGAAAAGCATATTCGAGGGATATGGCATATGCCGCCTCCCGATACACCGAGGCAAAGCTTGCGCCTATCTGCGCAGAGCTTTTCAGGGATATCGACAAGGATACGGTGGATTTCGTTCCGAATTACGATAACGAAACCGTCGAGCCTACCCTGCTCCCCGCAAGCTTTCCCTCGATACTTGTAAACTCCAATATGGGAATAGCTGTTTCAATGGCAAGCTCGGTATGCTCCTTTAACCTTACGGAAATATGCGAGGCAGCCATAGGACTTATCAAAAATCCCGATTTTGATCTGCTTAGCGTGCTTAAAGGTCCCGATTTCCCCGGCGGCGGATATATGATCTACGATGAGCCTGAGCTTGAAAAAATATACCGCACAGGCAGAGGCTCGGTAAAGATACGTTCAAAATATAATTTCGACCCCGATTCAAACTGCATAGAGATCACTCAGATTCCTCCCACAACCACCATAGAGCAGATAAAGGACAAAATAGTAGAGCTTGCAAAATCGGGCAAGCTAAGGGAAGTGACCTATATTAGGGACGAATCTGACCTTAACGGTCTGAAGATCGCTATAGACATAAAAAAGAACACAGACCCCGACGCACTTATGAAAAAGCTTTTCAGAATGACAACTCTCCAGGATTCATTTTCCTGTAATTTCAATATTCTTGTGGGCGGCTATCCCAAGGTAATGGGCGTTTACGAAATACTTACCGAGTGGACAGCATTCAGAAAGGACTGCGTAAAGCGCAGGGTATATTACGACCTTGAAAAGAAAAAGGACAGGCTGCACCTGCTTTACGGACTGAAAAAAATACTCCTCGACATTGACAGAGCCGTTAAAATAGTCAGGGAAACGGAGGAGGAAGCCGAGGTCGTTCCCAACCTTATGATAGGCTTCGGTATCGACGAAAAGCAGGCGGAATATGTTGCTGAAATAAAGCTCAGACACCTTAATAAAGAGTATATTCTCAACCGTATTTCCGACGTTTCGCAACTTGAAAAGGATATTGCCGAAATGGAGGGTATTCTCGCCGACGATAAAAAGGTTCTTGCTATCATCATATCCGAGCTTAAGGATGTTATAAAAAAATACGGTCAGCCCCGCCGCACGCTTTTCTGCTATCCCGATGAAAACGAGGAGGAAGAGCCGGAGGAGGAGATCCCCGATTATCCTGTAAACCTCTTTATCACCAGGGGCGGATATTTCAAGAAGATAACTCCCCAGTCGCTGAGAATGTCCTCAGAACACAAGTTCAAGGACGGAGATGAGCTTGACGCATCATATGAGGCATCAAACCGCACAGAGCTTTTGTTCTTTACCGACAAATGCCGTGTCTATAAATCAAGGGCGTCGGATTTTTCGGATACAAAGGCTTCCGCAATGGGCGAATATGTTCCCGTAAAGCTTGGCTTTGACGCGGACGAAAATGTCGTTTCCATGATACCTACCTCCGATTATACGGGATTTTTATTTATGGTCTTTGAAAACGGCAAGGCGGCAAAGGTTCCATTGTCCTCATTTGAAACAAAAACCAACCGCAAAAAGCTCACAAAGGCATTTTCCGACAAGTCAAGGCTTGTAAAAATGTTCTTTATCGCAGACAACGCCGATGTAATGATAATTTCCGACAAGGGCAGAGCGTTAATTTTCAACACCGCCCTTGTACTGCCGAAATCCGCAAGGGATACTGTCGGCGTGCAGGTCATGACCCTTAAATCGGGGGCGCGTGCGGAAAATGCATATATTGTTGCCGAAGAAAAGCTTGACGAGATGAAAAAATATGTAATGAGATCCATTCCTGCGGCAGGATACATTGCAAAGGATATAACCGACCCCGACCAGCTTACTCTTTAAACTATATTGCGAAAGGAAACGGTTCGATATGATTGATCCCGTAAATATTATTAAGCACCTGCGCACGGTGGGACGTCACAGGCGGCTTGTCAGAAAAAACTGCTTCTGTGCAGGTCTTTACTGGCAGGGGCTTACCCATGACCTTTCAAAATACAGTCCCGAAGAATTTTTTGTAAGCTGTAAAATGTATCAGGGAACACGCAGTCCCAATGAGGCGGAACGGGAGCTTAAAGGCTACAGCACTGCATGGATGCACCACAAGGGCAGAAACAAGCATCACTTTGAATACTGGAACGACTACAGTCCCGGAACAAAAAAGACCGAAGCCGTAAAAATGCCCCTTATATATGTTGCGGAAATGTTCTGCGACCGTGTTGCCGCAAGCAGGATATATATGGGAGATAAATATACCGATTCATCTCCCCTTGAATATTACAGACGGGGAAGCGCCGCCTGCAGGCTCATTCACCCGGACACCGCAAAGCTCCTTGAAAAGCTGCTTGTAATGCTTGCGGAAAAGGGCGAGGATTATACATTCGCTTATATACGTCATATGCTTCGCAGAAGATGATATACAGATCCCCCTGCTTACGGAAACGATACTTTTTCGTAAGCAGGGGGATTTATCTGCATTCCGGTGAAAGATCGGTATTATTTCCAAGCACTTGAAAAGCAGCGGCAAATATGGTAAAATAATAATAACTTTTAATCCTATATGCTGATGAAAGAGGGAAATATATGGACACCGGAAATAAAAATGCCATGAAAAACAATGAGGGCAGAAAAGTAATAGTTATCAGTATCGCACTGGGTATAATGATAATTCTTCAGATACTTGTTGTTTCGTATTTTGTTGTTTTTGAAAAAGAAAGCTACCACAGCGACGAGCCGTGGAGCTACGGTCTTGCCAATTCGTTTTACAAGCCCTTTCTTTTCGGGGACACTCATGTGGGCTACTGTCAGGCAAGCGCAAGCGCATGGCTCACGGGAGAGGACCTTACCGATTACCTTACGGTTCAGAAGGGAGAACGGTTCAGATTTGATTCGGTGTGGTACAATCAGGCGCTTGACGTTCACCCGCCCCTGTGGTACTGTCTGCTCCACGGGATAAGCTCCCTGTTTCCCGACAGCTTTTCAAACGCATATGCTTATGTTATCAACATAGCCGCAATGATAATAGGACAGATATTTCTGTTTAAGTCTGCAAAAAGGCTGTGCCGCTCCGAGGTGACAGCTCTTGCGGTATGCGCTTTGTGGGGATTTTCCGCAGGCTTTATCAATGTAAACTGCTATCTGCGAATGTATTCCACTCTTACAATGTTTGCGGTGATACTGTTTTACTGCCACGTAAGGCTTTACCGCTCCGAGGGCAGCTTTAAGGCAAATCTTATAAAAACGGGTGCGGTCACTCTTCTCGGCGCGCTGACACATCACTATTTCCTTGCGTATGCCTTTATTATGGCGGCTTGCTTTTGCTTTTACTTTTTGTTTTCAAAAAAATTTACCGAGATGTTCCGATATGCTTACACAATGATTATTTCGGTGATGATATCGCTTGCGGTATTTCCAAGCACTTTTGTACATATGTTCGGCGATGATGTGCTCAGCCACGGAACGATATTTAAAATGCCGCTGATAAACGGGCTGCGCGCCTGTCTTTCAATTACGGTAAATTCCCTTTTCGGCGGAATAATTGACGTATGGTCAACGGGAAGATATGCATATGTCGTAGTCATTCTGGTGTTCGTCGCAGCTTTGCTTATACCCATAGGGGTTCTGTGCAGAAAAGAAGAATGGTTCAGGATCGCTGCGGCAAAGGTAAAGTCCGGATTTCTCCATGTAGTGAAAAATTTTGATTTTATGCTGCTTATTATCGTTATTTCCTCCGTTTTCTGCATGATCGCGGTGGCTCTGAGCGTTAATATAAACACCATGCTTTTTTACACCGACAGATATCTTTTCTTTATAATGCCGCAGATCGCTCTGGGTACCGTTCTGCTTGCGGAACATCTTCTTTCGGTCATTCCCGTAATAAAAAAATACGCTCCCTGCGTTTTAGCCCTTGCCGTATGCGTTTCGGCGGTTTTCAGCAATATAAGGTGCGAAAAGCGGTATCTTTTCCCCGCTGAGATAACGGGAAAGGGCGGCATTAAGTCCACCTGTGACGAAAACAGCAGCTATATTCTTCTTTCGGGCTATCCGTGGCAGATGGTCTGCTATGCGGATAAGCTTATGGGCTGCAATGAGGTTTATGTTACCTCCGTTTACAAATATAAAGAAAGCTTTGATGAGTTCAAAAAGCTTGACCGCAGCGGCAAATGCTATATCATTATCGACAGCGACGAGCTTGCAAAGTCGGATAAAATGAAGGACGTAAAGGACGGCAAGGTCACTAAAGAGGACAATCAGTCCATGATCATTGAAGACGGCGATTCGGAGAATTATGTTTATAACAAAATCCCCACTGAGGAAGATGTTATCGAAAGCTTTGAAACGGAGATTTTTCCGGGTTCGGAAATGACGCTGTACGGCACGGAAACGGTTTTCGGCGGAGAGGTTCATATTTACGAGCTGACATGATAAAAAATTAAAGAATAAAAAAATCCCCGACCGAAGCCGGGGATTTTTAATCGCTATATTTTGAATTTTATTACGGATTAGCCCTGAGCGTCTGTGCCGCCTCCGCTGGTTCCGCTGGTTCCGCCTTCTATTGTAGCTTTAGCATCTTCAAGATTAATGCTTACATCGCCTGCTGCCGCTTTTCCACCTTTAGCAATGGTTGCAGGGTTAGGATAACCGCCTACGTATACATCGGTTTTGGACTTAGCCCATGCGGTTCTTTCGCACTGGATACCAGTGGAATCAATGATAGAGGTTGTAAAGCCGCCGTTTGCGGAGGACATAAGGGACTGGAGGCAAGCTCCGAGATCTGTTCCGTCCTTCTTGTAAGCCTGATTAGCCAAACTGGGGTTGGTAAGATCAAGTTCTGAAGCGCTTACGGTTACAGTGTAGCCTGCAGTACCGCAGTTAGTGATGTAAGTAGAAGTGTTAGTGAATGTAAGCTTTGCGTTGGTGTTAGCTGTGGAGATCTTGGACTGACCAACATATCCGAGCATTGAGGGAACGAGGATTGCTGCGAGTACACCGATGATAGCGATAACAACGATGAGCTCGATAAGGGTAAAGCCTTTCATCTTTGAATTTCTCATGAGAAATTCCTCCTTTTAAAATATTGATTTTTATAAATAACAGATAACTATTACTTATCCTCGGTTCGTTCGAGGTTATCGGAGGAATAAAAAAACGGCGTAACGGGCAGATGCCGCGTTACGCCGTTTTGTTGTTCTATTGTGATTATTCGTCCTGAGATTTCTCACGTTCCATTCGCTCCGCCGCAAGCTTGTTGGAGTTTTCCTCCAGCGACTGCCTGCTTGGCTTATGGAGATTGTCATACTGCATAACAAATTCCAGTGCGTCCTCTGCGCTCAGAGGTTTGCTCATTAAAAATCCCTGAATATAGTCGCATTTCATCTCGCTGAGAATATTGTACTGTTCAATGGATTCAACGCCTTCAACGACTGTGGAAATTCCGAGGTTTTTGACCATATCAATGATTGAGCCTGTTATCTGATAATCCTTGTGCTTACGCGAAATTTCGTCCACAAAGGATTTATCCACCTTAAGGCATTTTACGGGCATATCCTTGAGATATCCGAAGGAGGAATATCCCGTTCCGAAATCGTCGAGGGCAATGGCAATACCCATGTTGGCAATTTCCTGGATAATATTGCTGCCGTTCTTTGCGTCCATAAAATCAACAAGGCAGGTTTCGGTTATCTCGACCTGGATATTTGCGGGATTTACGCCGAAAACGTCTATTGTGCGGGCTACCTTTTCAAGGAAATCGCTTTTTTTGAGCTGAACAGCCGAAACGTTGATAGACATTATGATATCCTTATTGTATTCGTTCATCTTTCTGAGGTAACGGCAGGCGGTTTCAAAGACCCATGTGCCGATATCAACAATAGCGCCTGTTTCCTCTGCGATCTGGACAAAGGTAAACGGCGGCACGAAGCCAAGCTCCTCGGATTCCCATCTCACGAGAACTTCAAAGCCGTGGATATCTCCGTTTTTGACCGAAATAATAGGCTGGAAGTTAAGGAACATTTCGTTGTTTTTAAGCGCACTGTTAAGCTTCTGAGCGATAATTGTCTTATTGAGTATTTTCTGATGCAGGGACGCATTGTAATACGCTGTCCTGCCCTTGCCCTTTTCCTTTGCGCGGGAAAGCGCGATATCCGCATCGCGCAGCAGCATATCCGGATTGGTGTCATCGTCGGGGTAGACGGATATTCCCACGGAAAACTGTGCATAAAGCTTGTCGTTAAGTATCTCGATAGGCTCTCTGAACTCGGCTCTGAGATTTGCAATCATCTCGTCCACAATACCGTAATCGTCGTTAAATTCGGTGAGAACGACAAATTCGTCGCCGCTGAAACGGAACACGCGGTTTACCACTGATTTTAGCCGCTGACCGCAAATTTTCAGAAATTCGTCACCCTGTCTGTGACCGAGAGTTTCGGTGATCCATTTAAAATTGTCGATATCTATAAACAGCAGCGCAAAGCGTTTTCTTGTTTCATCACGGCTGACTGCAAGGTCGTCGATATACTCGTACATTTTATAGCGGTTCTGCAGTCCTGTTGTAGGGTCGAGATTTCTGTAATCCTCGATAACGGCGTTCTTGTCCTGCAAGGTCTGGGCAAGGTTATCGACGGATTTTGCAATAAGACCTATTTCGTTGCGGGAATCGGAATTTATCCTGAAATTGTAGTTTCCTGCTGAGATTTCCGCGATGGAGCTTGAAATTTCGGGGATATCCTTTGCTTCGTGTCTGATAACATTAAGTGTTGCTATAAGCTCAAGAACAAACAGGCAGGCAAGGATTATTATCTGCTGAAAATACATTTTGTTGAAAATTCCGTCGGCAATACGTCCGTCAAAAACAACCACCGTCTGCCAGCCAAGACCTGCAGGTCTGCCGAGGATATAGCTTGTGGTCCTGCCCGACTTAAACTCGGCAACATTGCCCGATTCGCTGTATGACGCAAGGATCTCCGCTGTTTTATCGGGATCGGAGAATATGGAATAAAAGTCCTCTCCGCCATTTGTTATGCAGATTATATTTCCGTTGCTGTCGAGTACAGCGGCATATATACCGTCGGAAAAAAAGCTGCTTTCCAAAGCATCGGCAAGGGCATCGGCAGAGAGCTCTGCGCCCACGCAGCCCGCAAACTCGTCATTTTCGACAATGGGGATAACGATAAGGATCTGATTGCTTTCCGAGAGAAAGCTTTTGTTATCTTCATTTATGCTGTATATCCTGGGTGACATGGAGCCGCTTGTTTCAGCATCGATGAACCACTGGTAATCATAGGGGAATATTTCACCCGCAAAGCCGCTGCTTGATACCGCAGTCCCGTCGGACGCAGAAACGCACCAGATGATCTCCGCTTCGTTATATGCGGCAGATATGTTTTTGAGAGTTTCGGCGATCTCCGTCTGTTTATCCGGCGACGGACTTACAAGATATTCGCTGAAGGCGCTGTCCCGCGATAAAAGCTCAATGGGCATCAGAGCCGAGGTTATGTAATCGTTGAATCTGTCTGCCGCAGCATTGGAGGAATACTCGATCTCATGGGTAACATCAAGGTTGATATTGCTTTTTGTGATAACATATGTCATGCTTATAAACAAAAAAACAAAAATTATATTGAACAGGAATATGAGCGCAATGATCCTTTTGATAAAGCTTTTTTTGAAAGTATTGTTCAGCTTCTTAAACATAATAAACCCCGTTCTTGCAGGCAAAAGCCCTTAATATAAAATTAAGAAATCGTTAAGCATATAATTGCATTATATCATACCTGTGTAATTATTTCAAGATGTTTTTTCAATTTTTTGCAATTTTTTTCGGGAAATTGTCTGCAAAATTATTCAGAAAGTCTGTCCATGAGTCGCCCGCAACAAAAACATCATCGGCTATGATATAAATTTTTCCGCTTTCGCCTATTGCGATATAGTCTTCATTTATAAGACCGAGAGGGATTATATAGTCATTCATTGCACGTGAGAGCCGCTCAAAAAGATGAGCCGCCTCGTAAATATTTTCGGGATATACCACCATTTTGTTCTCGATATCCTCATTTTCGGTGATGACGAAGCTTCCGTCCCTGAATGTTCCGTGCTTTCCTATGGAGAGCATATAAAAGCCGTCGATTATTTCGCGCACCTCGTCCGAAACTCTGTAGCCCTCCTCCTCATAAAATGCCATGCATTCCGCTATCGAATCCTCCGACATGAGCCTTTGTCTGCCGTAGCCGCAGGATCTTATAAGAGCTGCCGCCCTTTCACTGAGTCCGTTCAGATCCATTATTTTTCCTCCTTTGGTCATTCAAGCTCCACGATGTTTGTTGCAATGCCGCTTTCGGTGATATCCAGATAGCCGTACGAGGGTCTGCTGAAGTCTCTGGGGCATGAACAGCTTCCGGGATTAAAAAGATATATCCCGTCCTCATACCGCTCGGTGCGGCAGTGGGTATGCCCGAAAAGCGCCGCCCTGCACCCGTGATCCCTCGCCATTGAACGCAGAGTTTCCGTGCCGTGCTTTACTCCGCAGATATGACCGTGGGTTATAAGTATCTTTACATTTCCCGCAAATATTATATCAAAGCTGGGCGAAAGGCTTGCATAGTCGCAGTTGCCCGCAACGTGCCGTATATCGAGATCCGGATACTGCATTCTCATCAGGTCAAGCTCACGTTCGCCGTCGCCGAGATGCACGAAAATATTTCCCGTATCCTTTGTGCGCTCGAATATTCTGCTCAGAGCTGCTTTGCTGCCGTGGGAATCCGACATGGCGATTATTCTCACATAAATCCTCCTTCTGCATAACATGATAATAGTCTTTTTTTTTACATTATAACATAAATATGTAAAGAAATAAAGAGGTAATTTTTTTGAAAGGCGGCACAAATATGGATATTCGCAGCACAGATCCCGAAAAGATGAACGCTCTTTTAAAATCGGTGGGCGCCAAGCTTAATATGCCTCCCGAAAAGCTCAGGCAGGAGCTTATGCAGGGAAAATTCGACAGCGCTATCAGGAATATGAAGCCTGATGAGGCTAAAAAATTCAACGCCGTTCTGTCGAACCCCGCACTTCTCGAAAAGATGATGAGTACTCCCCAGGCGCAGGCGCTTTACAAAAAGCTTTCGGGAGGAAAATAAAAACATACGCCGCATCTGAGGGGAGGTGACGTCTACGGAGGACATGAACGAAATGCTCGGCTCGCTGCTAAGCGACCCTGAGAGCATGGAGCAGATAAAAGAGCTTGCGGATATGCTCAGGGAGGAAACGTCCTCTGTCGGCGGATCCTCCGATAAGTCCGGTGGAAGCGGAGCGGGTCTTGCATCTCTTGCGGGAATGCTCGGAGGTCAGAACGGCATAAATCCCGATATTATTTCGGCTTTAAGCAGCGTTCTTTCCGCCATGAACGGAGAGGATAAAAACCGCACTCTTCTCCTTGCGCTCAGACCGCACCTGAGCGGAGAAAAGCAGGAAAAGCTTGACAAGGCTGTCAGAATGCTTAAAATTTACGCTGCTGTCAACGCCCTGAAGGACAGCGGCGTTCTGGGCAATATTGACAAGCTTATTTAGGGCAATACCAAACGCTAATGCTATTGCAGGATCAAAACGGAGATGATAATATGACTGACAGTCAGGCAAGACGTCCGATGGACACAGCGTCTGGGGATATTCGCTACAGGGGCATGAATATGGGTGGGCGTGCTTACGGCAGCCGTTCTGCGGCGCAAAATGACAAACGGCAGCAGCAGACGGCAGCGGCTCAGAAAAATGCGCCGGCAGCAAACGCCGTCCCGGCAGGTGCTGCTTCAGCAGCTATGCGGGGAAACGGCGATATCGGCAGGCTTCTCGGCAGCATAAAGCTCGATGAAGAAAAGGTGATTATAATATTTCTCATTATGATACTTGCAAGAAACGGTGCGGATATTTCACTCCTTGCAGCTCTCGGTTATCTGCTGATGTAGCCGGTGGTTTGAACGAGGTGACTATAGGGAACCTCTATAAACCTCCTTCACGGCAAATCCTCTATTGGTTCGGTCATCTGCTTCGTTATCAGACCTTGTAAGACAGCAAGTATTACTGCGGTCTGATGCCTTGCATCTGACCGAACCAATGGACGAGGCTTTGCTCGTGTCCCGGTTTATAGAGAACCCCTATAAGAAATCGCCTGCGGAAATAAATCCGCAGGCGATGAATTTTCCAGAAAAAAACCGCCTTGCCGCCATGTGGCGAATAAAACCCGCACGAAGCAGGTGGGCAACAGCCCTGCGGTTTCACGCTCCCTTCGTCCGTTACTCCGCACACCTGATGCGGCGGGAGGTCTGCAA
>CAZDJG010000041.1:0-13517 GCA_964505695.1 uncultured Ruminococcus sp. | reverse complement strand
ATCAAGGAAACAGGCGATTATGATATCCTTAAAGAGCAGGTGGATTACAAGAACGATCCCAAGCTTGCTCAGCCGCTTCTCGATCACCTGAAAAGAAGCTTCTATCACGTTGTAAACAACAAGGGACCTCACGGTCTTCCTCTTATAGGACGTGCCGACTGGAACGACTGTCTTAACCTTAACTGCTTCTCACGTGTTCCCGGAGAAAGCTTTCAGAACACCGCAAGCAACATTGCCAAGGAGGTCGATCCCGAAACAGGCGCACCTCTTAACGAGGAAACAGCCGAGTCTGTAATGATCGCAGGTATGTTTACATATATCGGACCCGAGTATGTTGAGCTTTGCCGCAGAATGGGCGATAATGCCGAGGCTGATAAGGCTCAGGCTGAGATCGACAAGATGAAGCAGGCAATTATCGACTACGGCTGGGACGGCGACTGGTTTATCCGTGCGTATGACGCATACGGAAAGAAGGTCGGTTCTAAGGATAACGACGAGGGCAAGATATTTATTGAACCTCAGGGCTTCTGTATCATGTCTGATATCGGCGGCAGGGAATTTACCGAGAAGACCATTGCAAGTATTGACAAGTATCTCGGAACTTCTCACGGTCTTGTTCTTAATAATCCTGCATTTACAAGATACATTGTTGAATACGGCGAGATATCCACTTATCCCGGCGGATATAAGGAAAATGCGGGTATCTTCTGTCACAATAATGCATGGATCATGTGTGCTGCCGCATATGCGGGCATGGGCGACAAGGCATTCGATTACTATACAAGGATCGCTCCCGTATATCAGGAGGATGAAAAGCTCCACAGAACTGAGCCTTATGTATATGCTCAGATGATCGCAGGCAAGGATGCAAAGAGATTCGGCGAGGCTAAGAACAGTTGGCTCACAGGAACTGCTGCATGGAACTTTGTTGCAATTTCACAGTATATCCTTGGAATTATTCCCGATTATGACGGACTGAAGATTGATCCTTCCATTCCCAAGGCATGGGACGGCTACACTGTTTCCCGTAAGTTCAGGGGTGCAACATTTAACATAAAGGTTCAGAACCCCGACCATGTTTCAAAGGGCATAAAGACTCTTACGGTAGACGGAAACGCTGTTGACGGAAATGTTATCTCCGGTATTACAAGCGGCGTTCACGATGTCGTTGCAGTAATGGGCTGATAAATTTCCCCAAAAGGATAATAAAAAACATCGCTTGAGAAGCAATGAATATCTCAAGCGATGTTTTTTTATTGGCGGAACGCTTATGTAGCTCCGCCGTTACCTAAACCGAAGCTTATCGAAAGTGCATTATTGACGCGGGTCATAGACGGTGTATCAAGCTCGCCCATGCGTTCCTTCAGTCTTTTTTTGTCAATTGTGCGGATCTGTTCGAGAAGTACAACACTGTCCTTGGAAAGACCGCATTTATCGGCATTGAGCTCAATATGGGTAGGAAGCTTTGCTTTCTCCCTCTGGCTTGTTATCGCTGCTGCGATAACAGTGGGGCTGTGACGGTTTCCCACATCATTCTGAACGATAAGCACGGGGCGGATCCCTCCTTGTTCCGAGCCGACAACCGGACTCAGATCCGCATAGTATATTTCTCCTCTTTTAACAGACATTTTATTCTCATCCTTTCCCTTCATTCAGGAATTTATTCGGTGTATCGTCTGTTTATATTTTACCCGTATATTCCGAAAATAATCAGGTACGGAGAAATTTATATTTGCAGAGTGCAAGTAAACACCCTTTTTATTATATGCCTATGCGGTTATGCTTGTTACCGTAGAGTAAAGCATATAAGCAATGACCAGCAGCCACGGTACGGAGGTAAAGAAATATTTCCATGTGCGGTGCCTTGTGTATTCATTCGACGAAAGCGCTTTCTTTCCAGATGAGAAAAAGCTCACAATAATAATGATTGACGCTATTATGCATATCAGCCGCAAAAGCAGATTTACCATGAGCAATGAAAAAAGAGGAATTGATTTTATAAGTGTTTCCGTCATGCCTTCAATTGATGTAAGATCAATGCCGTCCATTAAAATAAGCAGCAGTGCTGACAGACTGTTATTTATTATATGCAGCAGGGTAGAGGGTATCAGAGAATTAAATTTCACAGCCATATACGCCCATACAAGTCCCATGCAGATCGCAGGAAAGCATTGTGAAAAATTCTGATGCATAAGTCCGAACAGAACAGATGACATTACGATACCGAAGGTGTTTCCGTATTTTCTCAGACCCTCCAGGAGAACGCCTCTGAATATCAGTTCCTCCAGAACAGGTCCTAAAAGGCATATATACAAATAAATAATAACATCCAGCCACAGCGGATTTCCGACCGGAGCTATTGCAGTGGCATTTTCAAGAGAAATACCCGATCCGCTGCCTTTTATAGCCGATACAACTGCCATGATTATCATATTGATAAATGAGCCGATCGTTACTATGCCGAAGGACAGAGCAAAAAAACGCATGAAATCTCTGCCGCTCATTTTGGGAGGACGGTATTTTTCTGAGATATTGCATTTGGTGATCAGCAGACCAATGCAGACAGCCGCAATATCTGCTGCAATGGGGAAGCCGTAGGAATATATTGCTTTCATAAGCGGAATGCTTCTTATGATCTCTTTTCCGTTATTAAGCTGTTCCTTTGAAAAGCCTCCCGACAATATCCCTGCCGATAAATTCAGTATATATGTGTTTAATATACTGAATACAAATACCAATGCGATAATTATCCATGCAAGCCTGAAATAATGTCTCCTCAGTATTCTTTTTTCATCTGCATCCGGAATAGGAGGACTTATGAGCTGCTCATTATGGTCGTTCATTTTTTTCCTTTCGTTTACGGAAAATGCTCCGAAAACGGAGCATCCGGCATATCATATAATGTTATCTGATTATTTTCAGCACGGTTTTTTTACGGTTAACGGGTTTATCGGATATTGAAAACACACTGAGAAATTCCTGTCCGATCTTTTCCAGATCGCAGTCGGAGGACGTCATAAGCGTTCCGAGAATACTTCCCTTTTCTACAAAATCGCCCACAGTAAAGCCGAAATTTATGCCTGCGGTCTTATCTACAGAGCCGTCCTTTGTTTTTCTGCCTGCGCCCAGCGACAAGGAAATAAGTCCCGTTTTTTCGCAGGAAATGTTTGAGATATATCCGCTACGTTCAGCTTTTATTTTCCTTGTGTGCTTAGGTGTTCCAAGCAGTGAATAGTCTTTTAATGCCCTTGTATCCGCACCCTGAAGCGCCGCTGTCTTTTCAAATGCTGAGAGAGCCTTTCCCGAAGCCAGTGCGTCTTCAGCAAGACTGCGGCATTTTTTTTCATCTCCCAGACCCGCAAGCATAAGCATCTCGGCGGACAGCGCAAGGGACACTTCGTAAAGGTCATCGGGACAATTTCCTTTTAGAGCCTCTATAGCCTCGACTACCTCGTTTGAGTTGCCCACAGCTTTTCCGAGAGGCTTGCTCATATCGGTGATGACAGCCGTACATTTTTTCCCTGCAAGTCTGCCTATTTTTGTCATAGCTTCCGCAAGCGTATATGCATCTTCATAGGTTTTCATAAATGCGCCGTCGCCTGTCTTTACATCAAGGACGATCCCGTCTGCTCCTGTTGCAAGCTTTTTGCTCATAATGCTTGAACATATAAGGGGAATGCTGTCAACGGCAGCCGTTGCGTTTCTCAAGGCGTATATTTTCTTATCAGCGGGAACAAGGGAACCCGTCTGTGCAGCTATTGCAAATCCCGACTTTTTAATGATTTCTATAAAGCTTTCATGGTCAAGTGAGGTGTTGAAACCGGGAATAGATTCAAGCTTGTCAATAGTTCCGCCTGTATGACCGAGTCCTCTGCCTGACATTTTTGGGACATATACGCCGCATGCTGCGCATATCGGCGCAGCAATAAGCGTGGTTTTATCTCCTACGCCGCCTGTGCTGTGCTTGTCGATGCATATCCCGCCAAGTTCACTTCCGGGACAGAATGTCTCTCCCGATTTCATCATTGCCATTGTAAGGGAATGTGTTTCGGCAGGGGTCATGGAGCGAAAGCATATTGCCATAAGCAGTGCAGACATCTGATAGTCGGGTACATCGCCGTTTACATATCCGTCGACTATCCATCTTATCTCACTGTCGGAAAGCTCGCCGCCGCGTTTTTTTTTCATGATAATGTCGTATGCGGTCATATTAAAGAGATCCTTTCCCGATCAGTAAATAGTAATACCGGGGAAATAATATGAAAGTATCTGATCGTATGTATAGCCCTGCTTTCCGAGAATGTTTGCGCCGTTCTGGCTCATTCCAACTCCGTGACCGTAGCCGTAAGTAATAAAAGTAAATTCGCCGTCTGCATATGATACGTCAAAGCACCAGCTTTTTATTCCGAAGTTAAGTACCTGCTCTCTTATTTTTCTTCCCGAAACAGTAAGCTGACCGTCAACATTTACACCGCTGACATAATTTCCGTCGATTCTCGAAGAAACGGTAAGCCAGTTTTCGGGTGAATCCGAAAGGGTTATTCCCAGACTGCTTTCGAGAGCGTTTCTCATATAATCGGCAGAAAATGTTGAAATTATTCCGTAATTGGGATCTGACTGGGCGTCAAAGGGAGTAGCCACACTTATCAGATAAGGAACGTCTTCGCCGCCCCAAACGTTCACGGCAGATGCTGTTGTACCTGCTGAGGATGCCGTGTAAACAGTCTGAGCGACATTTCCGTTATAGTAGCAGCATTTTCCCCAGACTGCATTTACAGCGTCTGTGACCTGCTGAGGGACATCTTTTTTGATAAGTACTGTGGGGATAAGACCGTTTACATTGTGATATTTAACGTATGAATATGCGGCAACAGCCTGAGCCTTCAGGGCTTCGGGACTGAAAGAGGGGGACATTTCGGTGGAAACTATCATGCAGACAAGCTGATATGCGTCAAATTCCTGAACAGTACCTCCGACCTTTGCGGTGAGTATTTCCGTTCCGTCGGGAGAAACGGCAGTAAGCTCAGTTTCCGAAGGAGCTGCCTCGGACTGATCGGGGGTCGTTTCAAAATATGTTCCGAATGAGCTTATGTATTCCGTATCATCGGGATATGTTCCGTAGAAAGGCGCAGAGGTCTGCACAGCCTCATCAATATTCTCCTGCATCTGCTCAAGCCTGCGTTCAATTTCCTCGGTTGACGGTTGTCTGTCAAGCTCTGAGAGCAGATCGGGGTCACTGTCTGTAGAATCGGCATGTGCATCATTATCGGCAACATTTGTTTCCGAAAGAAGATTGTCAGAGAAGATCATATCCTCATCATTTTCCTCCGGGACTGCGTCATAATCCGTATTATCTTTTGCGTATAGTTCATCGGAGGAAACGGTTTCCGTTTCAGGTTCTGTTACCTCAGGTTCGGGAACTGCGGTTTCGGTATCAGGGTCATGGAGCGGAGTTATCACCACTTCTGTTGAGGGTAATTCCGTAACAGCCTCGTAGCTTGCATTTACGGCAAACTGCTGTTCTACAAGCTCATCTTCATTTTTGCTTGGCGTATCGGGGTTTTCCTTTGCAGTAACATTATGCACCGCTTTCGTAAAAATATTTACAGCAGCTTCCTCGGTTTCAATTGCAGTTTCTGTGGCGGTATTATAATAATATTCGCCTGAAATCTGATCTGCGTCTATTTCGTCTGTCATGCAGAAGGCAAACGTATAGAACGCACCCACAACAGCCAAAGCAACGATGCCGTTGAGTACAGTTCTTAGTTTCATAAAAATATCCTTTCTCGTTGTATCTTTTTTTTCTTTTTGTTCGGGAACAGTGTGCAGAAATTCCCGTGACCGGCAGCCGTTAAAGGGGTCACTCGTCTATATATGTACCGCCGTTGTATTTATAATATATGGCAGGCCATTTCGGATTGGGGTTTTTGCTGAAATTCGTTGTATCAATCGAGTCGGTCGTTTCATCATCTCTCAGTTTTCTTGCCACAATAACATGACGGGAATCGTCCCATTCGGTAGAGCAGGTGGAAAGAGTGAGATAATCATCGTCCTCGTTGCATTCGATACCTGTTATAATAGTGCTTCTTTTTGTAATTTCGGACATAAAGGTATCATAGGAGTACTCATCGCTGAAGTTGATATAATTCTGATAATCAAAAACAGGATTTCCGTTGTCATGCTCGGGGAGAGTGTTTATTACAAACGAGGAAACTATAACATATACGTCCTCGGAGTAATTGGTGTTAAAATATATAAAGGGGTTTTTGAGCCAGTATGCGGGATCCCATCTGTAGTAATCGAGATTTCCGAACATTGTGCCGTCCTTCTGGTTATGCGCGTAAAGTATGATATTATCGGAACGTTCATAACCGCCGACCTCGTTACGGTAGTCAGCAAAGCAGGTACCGCATTGACGCTGGTTGTTATAAAAGTTATGGTTAAGGTAATAATCGTTGTCCGTGCCTTTTACAACGGGTTCATCAACACAGTCGGGTATTCTTACATAACCCACAGTATCCTTGTTGATGGCGAGCAGTTCTTTAGCTGCTGCAAGCTCTGTAAGGGGAGGACGCTGTTCCTGATTACTGTCATCGGAAATATTGCTCTCCGATCCCTCAGATATAGTTTCCGTTGTGAGCGACTGCTGCTGAGCCTGCTGATAGATCACCTTCAGCGTATTGTGATTTTGTTTTGCCTCATAAAGCTGATAGAAATAATCGCCGAGAACAACAGCACAGACAATAAGCACAGCTATTGAAAGCAATGCAATAAGCTTGCTGATTATCTCCGATGACGGATCACCTTTCTGCGGGATAAAGGTCTGCACAAAGGATTTCTTTTTCCCGTTTTTTTTATGCTTAGGCTTGTTTGAGTATCGTGCTTCATCGCTCATGGACATAGGAGGTACCTCGTAATACAAAAATATAGGACATGTAGGACAGATCACTCGTTCTTCTTTGAGGCAGTGATCTGAGATACAAGTGATAGGGACGTGCTTTTTGATTCTGATGTTTCCTCAGTTACCGATTCTGATTCTTCGGAATCAAGGCTGCCGCTGTCTGTTTCGCTGTTATCGGGAACAGCCGTTGATTCCTCTGACGGCGCTTCCTCTGTTTCGGAATAGACCGATGCGGTAGTGCCGTTTTCGATTTTAGGTACAAGGCTTAGTCTTGATACGACAACGTCGCTTTGTTTGGTTTCGGGTACAGAGGTAGTTTCTTCAGTTGTGATCGTTGTAGTTACAGTCGTTTCCTCAGTTGTAGTTTCCTCGGTCGTCACAGTTGTGACGGAGGTTTCCTCGGTTGTTGTTTCTGTGGAAACGCTGTTTTTGGAAAGAATGGCGTCCCAGTCGATCTGCTTCGCATAGGGGTTGAGCCTTGCGGAATTAAAATCAAAGCTTGCGGCAGATTCACCGTTTCTGAGTTTCCTTGCAAGTATAACAAATCTTGAATCGGAATACTCGTTGCTGCAGGTTGAAAGAACCATGAGCCTGTCGCCGTAGGTAACGTCCACAGGGGAGATTATCTGATTTCTTTCGTCTATCTGTTCCATATACCAGTTAAAGGTCGTTTCGTCACCAAGGGTTTCAATGTAATCGTGATAATGGAATACTTCGCCCTTTGAATCCTGATTTTCGTAAACGTTTGTTACGAAATAGCCGAATATCACATAATCGCCCAGTTCATAATCGGTATTAAAGGAAAAAACAGGATTTTTCTTATAAAAGTCGATATTGTTTTTGTAAAGCTTCAGACGGCCGAACATTGTGCCGTCCTCCTGATTATGCCCGTAAAGCACAACATTAGGGGATGTGTATTCCTCCGAAACGGTGCAGCGGTAATCTATGAAAACCGAGCCTGCTTTATTTTTGCGGTCGTCATATGTGTGCGTGAGGTAATAGTCATTGTCAGTACCCTGCACGACAGGAAGATATATTCCGCAGGCAGGTATTTCAAGGAAGCCCTTAACATTTTCGGAAATGCTGACAAAATCGTTAATGACGCTTTCCGCATGAGATTCCCTTTCTTCAATGGTAGGAGGGATAGTCACTATCTGACCGTTGGTAAGCACCGAGGTAGCAGCAGTGGTAGTTACCTTTTCCATTATCTCGTCTGATATCTCGACCATTTCTTTTGACTGGACGAGAGTACTTATCAGCATGACTGCAGCTACGGCAAAAACTGCTGTAGACGCAATAAAAACGATCTTTCTGATGATCTCGCCGATACTGTCGCCTTTCCATGGGAGAATACCTTGGATAAATGAACTCTTTTTATCGGTGTTCTGTTTATTTTCAGCCGGTTCGGATTTTGCGATATTCCGGGTATCTTCATCGGAAATGTTGCTGTCCGCAGAGAAATCGTTTTTAGCATTGGAGGATTCGTCCTTTTCGTCCATGATTTTTTCGGATGGCGGGGACTTGTCGGTTTCATCTTCGTCGCTTTTGTAATCAGCCGATGCAGTGGCGTCAATGCCTGCTTCCTCGTCGAAAATGACAATCATGCCGTTTTCGTCTGTTATGGGACTGGTGATCATTTCACGGTCCTTAGGTTCGTTTTCCTCTTCGGGCAAATTATTATCCGAAACTTCGGAAAAGCTGATAGTCTCCGAATCGGATAAATTTGCAATTTCTTCGGGTTCGCTGTCTATAGTACTTTCAAAGCCGCTGCCCGATGCTGCCGCATCGTTGAAGAACTTTGAAAAATCACGCATTGTTATAGGACGGTCTGCGGAATCTCCGCTGTCCGTCTGCTTTACCGAAACAGGCTCAAAATTGTCAATGAGACTGTCGAAATAGCTGTCGGTCTTTGCAGCCTCGCTTTCAGCGGACTTATTTTCATCTGACATTTTTACGACCATTCCTTTTTGGGTTTAATGGATTTAATCAGTTATTGTAAATATAGTTCCAGTCGGGTTCCTTTGCATCGGGGTTCAGTTTTGCAAGGGAGGTGTCGACCTCAGGGCTTTCCCCGTCACGGACACGTCTGCCGATAACGACAAAGCGGGACGGTTCAAATTCGTTGCTGCAGGTGGACAGGGTAAGAAACTTGTCGCCCTCCTGCACATCAACGCCTGTGATTATCTGTGAACGCTCCTCAACATTTGAAATAAACTCTCCATAGGTTCTTTCGTTTGTTCCGAAGCGTATGTAATTGTGGTAATCAAACACATTTCCGTCCCTTGTCTGTTCAGGCTCGACCTCGCATACGAAAAGGGCAATTATCTTGTATGTATATTCTTCATACAGATTGGAAAATGTGAATGTGGGGTGCTGAAGATAAAAATCAAACTTGCTTGTGTTCTGCTTGGTTATTTTGTACTTCTGGAGCGTACCGAACATTGTTCCGTTTGCCTGATTGTGGCCGTATATGATGATGTTGTCGCTCTGATTAAAATCATAATCGTTCACAACGCATCTGAAATCCGCAAAAACCGTGCCGGGCTGAGAATATCTTCCGTAGAAGTCGTGGTCAAGGTAATAATCATTGTTGTCGGTCTGCATGACAATATTGTCAATGCTTGTACCTCCTACGGTTATCCAACCTGCGGAATCCTTGTTTTCCTCGGTAAAGGACTTCATGGAATCAAGAAGTACAAGGGGATCGGGCGTGGGGGTAGTAGTCTCTTCGGGTTCGGTATCCGGCGGTTCGGTTTCGGAAGCGGTCGTCTGCTGAGTGATAATCACCATATCGGAGTGGCGGCTTGCAAGATCGTCTCCAAGCTTTTTGGCTCTTTGCTCTGTTATAACATAGTATATAAGATATGCCAGAGAGCATACCAATATCACCGAGGCGATTATCACAATTATCTTCCTTGAAGATGGGATCTTGTTGCTGTTCATATTTTAACCATCCTTCTGATGAACAGGAATTTTTTAATGCGTGGAAAATTATTTGAAAATAACGTTCCATTCAGGCTCTTTTGCCTGAGGATTGATGTATGCGGCAGAGGTGTCGACATACGTATCTTCACCCTTTCGTGTTCTTCTTGCAAAAATAACGAAACGAGAGGGTTCAAATTCATTGCTGCAGGTAGACAGAGTCAGAAACTCGTCTCCGTATTTAACGTCTACCGAGGTCACGATCTGGGAACGTTCGGTTATATTGCTTATAAAATCGCTGTAAACCGATTTATCCGAAAGATCGAGGTAGTTGTGGTAATCGAAGACATACCCGTCGGATGTCTGATAAGGCTCAACCTCGGTGACAAAGTATGCGAATATCTTGTAAACGCTGCTGTCGTAATTTGAATTAAAGGTTACGGTGGGGTGCGCTTTATAATAATCGAGGTTTTTCTTGTAATCCTTTAAGCTGCCGAACATTGTGCGATCCTTCTGGTTATGACCGTAAAGAACAAGATTGTCAGACCGTTCTTTTGAGGTAAGCGTGTTGCGGTAATCAAGGAAAACCGTTCCCGCCTTGTTGCTGCTTCCGTCAAAGGCGGTTTTCAGATAGGATTCATTATCGCTTGTCTGTACAACGGGAAAATCCACCTCGGTTCCCTCAATGGAAACATAACCCACCGTATCGGGATTGATCTTAAGCATTTCCAATGCACCGGGGAGCATATCGCCGTCTGTTTCATGTGAAATATATGAATTGTAAAGACTTTTGAGCGTATCATTAAGCTGACGTGCACTGAACGAGAGCCGGAATTCGTTTGCAAGAATAACTCCGCAGCCTATGAGAACCAGCACCGCAAACTGAGTAAACAGCTTTGAAAGAATTTCCTTGACGCTGTCGCCCTTCTGTATAAAGAGCCAGTGACCCCGTTTTGCTTTTTTCTTCGCTTTAACAGCCTTTTTGTACGCCTTTTCAGCGCCTCTTGACATTGACATTGTTTTTGACCGCCTTTATTAGAGAAGTAGTGATTCATTTCATGCCCGTATCTGCACATATTCCTGTTCGGATATATGACTTTCCCCGTATGGCGACACCTATATAATTTAATAATACACACATCAAACGCAAATGTCAAGGAATGAGTATAAAGTTTGTGAATTTCATCAAATAAACAGTTTCCTTTTCTACATATAAGAGTATTTTTTCATCATCATATCACATAAATACCGTAATTCAGACACTTCAGGTTACATCAAACCGCTTGATCTCCGTTTCTTCAACAGCTTTGCGGATAAGCGGCTCAAAATCAAAGGAGTTCTGAGCGGCGATTACCTCCTCAAGCGACGGACGTGTTTTGGGGTGTTTCGGCGTAAAAACGGTGCAGCAGTCCTCATACGGCTCAATGGAAATATCAAAAGTGTCTATTTTCCTTGCAATCTCAATTATCTCGCTTTTATCCATGCCGATAACGGGACGGAATACAGGCATACGGCAGGCGTTGTCGGTGCATACGATAGCGCCCATGGTCTGACTTGCCACCTGTCCAACGCTTTCTCCGGTGATAAGTGCGGTCATGCCGTTATTTTCACATATTCTCTGAGCTATCTCCATCATAAGTCGGCGCATTATGACGGTGAACAGATCCTCGGGACAGTTATCCCTGAGCGCTTCCTGTATCTCGGTAAAGGGAACGCAGTAAAATGTTGTATCGCCGCACCATGGCGTAAGCTTTTCGCACAGGCGTTCAACCTTCATTCTTGCCCTGTCTGAGGTATAAGGGGGAGAAACGTAGTGAATTGCGGAAATGTCGATCCCTCTTTTTGCCATCATATAGCCTGCAACGGGGCTGTCAATTCCTCCCGAAAGCAGCAGCATCGCCTTTCCCGATGTTCCAACGGGGATACCTCCCGCCGCAGGACGGTTTCCGGTATGGATATATGCGTTTGTGTCCCTTATTTCGACGTTTACGGTAACGTCCGGAGTATTTACGTCGACCTCAAGGCGGGGGAATTTGTCAAGTATCCGTCCGCCAAGCTCTGAGCATATTTCGGGGGATCTCATGGGAAAATGCTTATCGGAGCGCTTTGCCCGTACCTTGAATGTACGGGCTTTTGAAAGTTCTGCGCCGCAGTATTCAAGTGCGGCGCCGCAAATGGTATCGAAATCCTTTTCGGTTATCATCGCACGGCATACAGCCGCAGCTCCGAAAACTCTCGAAGCCCTCAGCACCGCATCGTCCATATCAATGGTGTCGTCTGACGGTTCGCAGTATATCATTGACTGGGAGCGTGTGTAAATAAATTTTCCAAGCGGCTTTAAGCGGTGCCTGAGGTTTTTGATAAATGCCTCCTCGAAGCTTTTTTTGTTAAGTCCCTTGAGGGCGATCTCACCCTCCTTGAGCAGAATAATTTCCTTCATTTGCCTTTGTATTTCCTTTCAGTATATTTTTATCGACTTTTTGCAAGTGTCATATAACCCTCACGGATCGCTGTAACAAGAGCCTCAACCTCGCCGCAGGAGGATATTCTGGAAAATGAGACTCTTATCGCCGAGTCGGCTGTTTTGTCGGGGATCCCCATTGCCGCAAGAACGCTGCTGCGGCCCCCCTTTGAGCAGGCAGAGCCGCTTGACACATAGATGTTCTTGCTTTCAAGGAAATGGAGCATTGTTTCCGAGCGTATATCCTTTACGGAAAAATTCAGGATAAACGGACACTGATCCTCAGCATTTGAGTTTATGGTTATATAGTCAAGGGAGTTAAGCTTTTTCCGAAGGCGGCTGTTAAGCTCCTCGGCGTTTGAATATGCTGTCGGAATGGTTTTGTACTGCGCCTTGACCGCTGCGCCGAATGCGCTGATAAGGGGAACGGATTCCGTTCCGGAACGAAGTCCTTTTTCCTGACCGCCGCCCAGCATTCTGGGTGCGATACGTATCCCCCTGCGGATATACATAGCACCCGCGCCCTTTATGGCGTGTATCTTGTGACCGCTTACGGTAATAAGATCGGCATTCAGATCCGCCGCTTTTATCGGCAGCTTCAGAAAGCCCTGAACTGCGTCGCAGTGAGTGATGCAGTCGGGATAACGTTGTTTTATTTCGCCGAACATCTTTTTTATGGGCATAATGGCGCCTGTTTCGTTGTTGACAAGCATACAGGATGCAAAAAAGGTATTTCCGTCCACGGCGGCGGTAAACTCATCCGGGTCTATTTCGCCGGTTTTCATCGGCTTTATCCTTACGACCTCAAATCCGGTTTTTTCCAGATACTTAATCGGCTCCTCAACGGAAGGATGCTCTGCTGCGGATACGATGATTTTTTTTCTGCGTCTGCCGTAATTTTCCGCTGCGCCGAAAATAAGAGTGTTGTTTGCCTCGGTAGCGCCGGAGGTAAAGGTTATGCATTCGGGCTGGCAGACAAGAGCGGCAGCAACGGCTTTTCTCGCCTCAGTAACGGCAAGCTCTGCGCCGACGCCCATTTTATGCAGGGAAGACGGGTTCCCGTAATTTGAGGTCAGTGCTTCAATGCAGGCGGCGACAGCTTCCTCACAGGGCTTTGTGGTTGCTGCATTGTCAAGATATGCGGTCATATATGATCATCCTCGTTTACATATTTTTCAATAGGGAACCTCTATAAACCTCCTTCACGGCAAATCCTCTACTGGTTCGGTCATC
>CAZDJG010000040.1:0-13687 GCA_964505695.1 uncultured Ruminococcus sp. | reverse complement strand
CTATTCACATTCTCTGCCGCTGAACTTGTCAGGATATTTTTGTGGATTGCTATAATCCTCGTTTGAACGAGGATTAGTATGATACCTTTACAATTTTAATTTTACCGTCAAGGAGGACTGCTGTTGGAAAATCGCAAAAAAAAATCATTTCTGCCGGCGGCAGCCCTGACACTTGCATTTCTGTGCGGCTGTAACCGCACGGAAGTCCCGCCATCCCCCCCTGCGGTCAAAAACGAGGAAAGTACCGTTTATACGTCTGTTTCGGAGCCCGAAACCGCAGCGTCATCGGTCACTTCGGAAGCCGAGACTGCGACCTCACCAATAAGCTCGGAAACAAGCAAAACAGAGACTTCCGTCACCGAGGTATCGGAAACAACAGCTTCGGAAGTCTCGCAGACAACTGTTTCCTTATCCGAAGCGCTCCCCGCCGAAACCGAGATAATTACCGAGGCAAGCAGCTACAGTGAGCTGATAAACAGCTCCTTTACCGAAACCGTAGCCGCATCGCAGGCAGTTTCAAATTATACCGAGGAGACTGCCTCTACCGAAGCTGTCGTCATTCCCGAAATATACAGCGGAAACTTCAGCGGCGAAAAGGTGCTTGAAAACGAGCTGGCAAGAGTGGATATTTCCGATACCGAAAACGGGATAATCAAAATAACCTACAGCGGAAGCTGCGAAAAGCTTAAAGTAAGGATAACCAAGGACGGCAGCATTTACGACTATACCCTTGACGGAAACGGCACCGTTTATCCTTTGCAGTCGGGCAGCGGAGAATATAATGTGAAGATACTTGAAAACGTTTCGGGGAAAACCTATGCCATTGCCCTTGACGAATCGTTTACCGCAGAAATTTCCGACAGCTTCCGCCCCTATCTTATGCCGACGCAGTATATAAATTACGGAAACGGCGATGAATGCGTGGAAAAGGCGGCTGTGCTGAGTGCAGGCTGCAAAAGCGATTTTGAAAAAATATCAAAGATGTTCGTATACGTTACCGACAGCATATCCTACGATAAGGAGCTTGCCGCAAACGTAAAAAGCGGATATATCCCCGATCCCGACCGCACCCTTGAAAACGGTACGGGAATATGCTTTGACTACGCATCTCTTTTTGCGGCTATGTGCCGCTCCCAGTCGATACCGACAAAGCTTGTGATGGGATATGTGCAGGGGAACGTATACCACGCGTGGAACGAGGTCTATACCGATCAGACCGGGTGGATAACGGTGGATCTGTTTCTTGATTCAAAGGGCTGGGAGCTGCTCGACCCCACATTCTATGCCAGTGCGGACGACAAAAGCTCCGCCGCCGAATATATGTCGGACAAAAACGCATATTCGGCTGTATATTATTATTGAAAGGAGCTGCGGTAATGTCAAAAAAAATCCGGCAGCTTACGCCTGACGAGGTTTCATATTTCTGCTACCAGACAGCGGTGATAGTTGATTCGGGCATACCTATTTTCGACGGACTGACAGTCATGGCGGCAGAAAGCAAAGAGAAAGGCACTCCCGAATCGGCTGAGCTTTTTGAATCGGTCACTGCCTCCCTTTCCCTTGAAAAGCCGTTTTATGCCGCTCTGGCAGATACGGGAGCTTTTCCCGATTTCTGTATAATCGCAATAAAGGCAGGAGAGCTTTCCGGACGTCTTGACGACGCTCTGCGGCAGCTATCGGAGCATTACGAAAATGAATCGAAGCTTTCGGAAAAGCTCAGAACTGCCGTTGTCTCACCTCTTGTTATGCTTGCGGTGACTGCGGTGGTCATTGCAATGCTTACGCTAAAGGTGCTGCCCATGTTCGCAGATATCTTTTCGGATTTCGATCCCGAAATATACAGCGTTATCGAACGCAGCGTCAGGATATCCTCGGCAGCGGGAATTGTAATGCTTATTATCTGCGCAGTAATATTTCTTGCGGCAGCCGTGTTTTTTTTGATCCGAAGGATAAGCGGCAAAAGCTTTGCGGCAAAGCTTGCGGCAAAATTCCCGCTTACAAGGGAAACCTCGCGCACAGTGGGTGCGGCAAGGTTTGCAAGCGCAGTGAGCATGATGATAAGCAGCGGAATTTCACCCGGTCAGGCTCTTGAAAACGTCAGGGGAATTTCCTCGGACGACTGGATAAATGACAGAATCGACGAATGTGCAGGACTTGTATTAAACGACGTTCCCTTTTCGGACGCCCTTGAAAAAACAGAGCTGCTGCCCGTTTTCTATTCGCAGACTCTCAGAATATCCTATTCATCGGGTTCATTCGATTCGGCATGGCAGAAAATAAGCTCCCGTCTTTCAGACGAGGCTGAGGCAAGGATAAACTCCGTTATCGACGCGGCAGAGCCTGCGCTTACGATTCTGCTTACGGCGGCAGCGGGCGTAATGATGCTCACCGTGCTTGTTCCGATGATAAATATAATGTCATCGATCGGGTAATTGCATAATTTTTTACTTTGCCGCCTTTCCGACAAACCGAGGGTGCTGTTGCAGCGCAAGCTGCAGCAGCACCTTCGATTACCTATGGTGATACCTCCCCTGCCTGGTTTCCCCCTTTGCTTACTCTCTTATACTAAAAACCGTTTGAACGAAGGATAAGATTTGGCGAAAAGCCGTGCCGGTTTCAAGGAAAAGAACCGCAGGCAGGCTTGGCGCCTGGCAAGGTTCTTTGACGCAGAAAACGGTGCGGATTTTTGTCAAAGATATCCTGAGTTTAAATGGTTTTTAGTATAAAGCAAAATCAATCGGAGATATATACTTTTGGATACAAACCAAGGGACTGTTACAGTAAAACTTCCTGCTGCAACAGTCCCTTTTTACTGCAAACCGTATTATTTTGCATCGGCGCTTACGGTTATATCAAAGGATAATTCACCCGTATTGTCAGGCTCATCGCCTGTCAGCAATCCGATAAACCCGTCCTCCGCCGCTCTGCGGCATATATTTCCCGCAGCAGCCGAAATTATCCGCTCTGTTTCCTCGCCGTAATCCTTGTGCAGACCTCCGCCCTCGTCAAGGCGGTACCTGAGGGAAAGAGCGACCGCATATTCTCCTCCGCTTTCCGTATTGCGGCAGTAAACGCTTTTTTTGACCTTTCCCAGCGTAACGCTTCCGTCAAGCACGCTGAGCCTTATACCTCCCGATCCCATCATCAGATTGAGCGCGGCAGTTTCGGACATTCCGAGCCTCGACGCTTCTCCGGACATATCTATCACGGCACAGCCCGTTATTCCACCGTCATACAGCGGGATAACCGCAAAATCTCCTTTCTCCGCAGCCTCCGTCACCGTTTTAAGGTCTGCGCCCGACGCAAGTCCCTCGTCCCTGTAACGGGAAATAACGGATAATACCCTGTCGGCGCCGATAAGCTCATCCTCGCTGTCCTTCTCAGAAACAGACCTTCCGGGCGAATCCGAAAGCAGCACGGCGCACCCCGGAGAAATCCTCTCTCCTGCCAGCATTTTAAGCTTTTCCCCGTTTCTGATAAACTCCTCGTCTGCAAAAACCGCAGAGCAATGACCGAAAAAAAGTTCACGTCCGTTCTCCCTGACTATCATATCCGCAGCCTCGTAAAAGCTTCTTCCGCTGCCGCTCAGGAGCTTATAGACGGGAACGGGACCGTCCTTTTCCGCATTTGCACTGTCAAATACCTGAACGGTAAGCTCCGTGATCCCGCTGTCCTCGGATATGCCCATAAGCTGAACGAACATTCTCTCGTTTACCTGGACTGCTCCGCAGGCGGTAAGCGGAACTATAAGCAAAACCGCTGCCGCCAAAAGCATTTTTCTGAGTTTCATGCGCCCTTCCTCCTTTTTTCGGGAATAAATACCAGAATGATTGGGATAACTCCCAGTACGGCGGCAGCACACAAGGGCGTGCGGTAAATGATACCCGTATCTGCTCCGTAAACGGCGCATACGGCACATATGAGAGCTGCCGCAGCAGTTATTATTCCGCTTTCCCTGAGCCTCGGAACAGCCGCACCGAGCGCTCTTGCCGCACAGCCGCACATAAGCGAAACGACAGCGGCACAGATCACCGTCCACAATATAAAGAAAATACCGTCGGGACGAAAGCTCATATTCCGAAAGCTGTAGATCACGGCGTCCGCTGCAGGATACTCCGATATGTCCGCATAACCGTCAAGGACCGCAAACACTGCCGCAATGACTGCCGAAGCCGCAAGCAGCAGAGCCGCCGCACCGCCGAAAGCCGCCTTTCTCGTATTTTTGCCCAGACCTCCGCACATTACGCACAATGCCGAGGCAGCGGCAGCCCCCACGGGAAACAGTCCGCTGACCGCCGATGAAAGACTTAGCCTTTCGGGAATGATCTTTTCATAATCATAGGAAATAATGTCGGAAAATCCGTTAACTGCGAATGCGATGCCCGTAACGCACAGCATAAAAATAATTACAGTGCTCATACGGCAGACCGTTTCTATCCCTGTGCGGGAAATATATACGCAGACTATTCCAAGCATAATAACCGGAACAACAGGCGAAAATTCACGCAGGTACCGTTCCGATACAAAATCTGAATACATTGCAAGAAAATCGGAGGCTGCGCTAATAAAGTAAACAACATACAGCAGGCATAATATCCTGCCGGGTATACCCGTTTTTTTTGCAAGAAGTTCGGGGACGCTGCCATTTTTCCTTGACGCAAGCACTGCAAGAGGTACGAGAGCAAGACCGATAAGCGCCGCTGCGGATACGGCGTTTGAAAGCATCTTGCCGGGACTGGAAAAATCCGCCATGCACAGCGCGTAGAATATCCCGAATGCCGCAGTTAAAACCACGGTCTGACCTGCACCGATAAATTTTTTACTCATTTTCGCCGTCACTCCTGTTCTCCCTATCGGCTGCGCCCTCAATATCAGCTCCGTTCAGTCCCTCGACGGTAAAGCCTCTTTTTCCCATTTTCTTAAAGCCCAGACGTACCGCCACATCGCCCATTGCGCTTTTGGTAAACGGAGAAACGGGCGCCATAACGGGCAGACCGTAATTTTCCGCAGCGCAGATATTTGCAAGCAGAAACGCCGATAAAAGAGCTATGCCGAAAAAGCCGAAAAAACCTCCTATTATCACCGACGCAAGCCTGAAAACAGTCATCTGCTGATCGAGAGAGGGGACTACAAAGGAAGCGGTTACCGAAATGGCGCATATGAGCAGCATGGGGTTTGAAATGATACCTGCGCTTACCGCAGCGTCACCGATAATAAGTCCCCCCACAATGGAAACCGCTCCTCCCACGCTTTTTGGCAGCCTTACCCCTGCCTCACGGATAATTTCGTAAAATATGAGGGTGATAAACGCCTCCCACATCAGGTTGAAAGGCGCAGTCTCCTGCGCGGCAGCAAGATTGAGAAGCAGCAGACTATTGAACATTTCAGGGTGGAAAAGCGCCGCGGCAACATATATTCCCGGAAAAAATACCGACAGAAAAAATGCGGTATATCTTATATACCGCAGAAAAACAGCATAAAAGGGACGGAAATTATAATCGTCAAGGGTCTGAAAATTTTCCGTAAACATTGCCGGAACAACTATTGCAAAGGGCGTTCCCTCGATAAGAACTCCGATCCTGCCCTCAAGGAGCTTTGCGCACATAACGTCGGGACGCTCTGTGGTGCTGAGTCCCGAAAAAACCGACGGAGAACCGCTGTCAAGAAACGGCGCTACATACCCGCTGCCCAGCACCGTTTCAAGCTTTAAGTCCTTAAGCTTGCGGCACACGCTCTTTACAAGGGACTCCGGCACTCTGTCCGCCATAAAGCAGACCACCACGTCGGTATTGCTGCGCCTTGAAACGGGAAACAGCTTGAACTGCAAAACAGGTGATTTTATCCGCCTTCGCACAAGGGACATATTCGTTCTCACCGTTTCCACAAAGCCCTCGTGAGAACCCATGATGTTTCCCTCCGAGGACGGCTCGTCTATTCCCCTTGCGGCATAACCCTGTATACCGAAGCACAGCGCCGAAGCGACCCCCTCGATAAGAAATACCACAAAACCGCTCATGAGCATCCGGATAATGTTTTCGTAGCCGCTCTGCTCCGAGCTGTCAACGGAAAGATTCATATTGTCCCTGATATGGCTGTACAGCCTGTCCCCCGTGCAGTCCGGAATATTTATCCTCATCAGCGGCTTTATTACTATCTGGGACGCATTGAGTCCCGAAACCATTCCCTCAAAGCAGACGATAGCCGACCTGATCCCCGAAACGGTAATGGGACTTATAAGCAGATCGGCGGTATTTCCCAATATCCTTTTAATGTTTCCGAGATTTTCGTCAAGTGAGCATACAAGAGAAAAGCTTTGAAAATTATCGGTATCGGGAACGATCTTATTTTTTTTCATGGCGATCAGTCCTTTTTACATATGATAGTAATATTTTTCCTTAAAACGTTTCAAATATTCATGTTAATAGATAATTTATCCGCAGGCAATATTTTCCCCTCAAAAGTTTATATCCCTCAGTGTTATAATAGAATAGAGATACAGATGAAAGAAAGGATGGTCATAACTATGCCCGATATCATCGCAATAGGCGAGCTGCTTGTGGACTTCACCTGCTTAAAGGATAAAAACGGCGGTACCTATTACAAGCAGAACGCAGGCGGAGCGCCTGCAAACGTAATGTGCATGGCATCAAAGCTTGGTGCAAAAACAGGCTTTATAGGCAAGATCGGACGGGATATGTTCGGCTTTTACCTGAAAAAAGTCCTGACTGAAAATAATGTGGATATAAGCGGACTTATCCTTGACCCGAATTACGCAACAACCATCGCATTTGTAAGCAATAACGAGGACGGCGACAGGGATTTTGTCTTTTACCGCAGCAGCCAGACAAGCGCGGATCTGAATATACGCTACGGAGAGGTGGACCGCAGCTTTATCGATAGCTGTAAAATATTTCATTTCGGAGCATTGTCCCTTACCGACGAGCCTGCGAAAACAGCGACACTGAATTCCGTGGAATATGCCAGAATGCAGGGAAAAATAATCACCTACGACCCCAATTACAGACCGCTGTTGTGGAATAACAAGGAAAATGCTGTCCGTACAATGCGCATTGCCGCAGGACTTGCGGATATAGTAAAGGTGTCGGAAAATGAACTGCAGCTCCTTACCGACTGCGGTGCGCTCATTCCCGCAGCCGCAAAGCTTTTGCAGGCGGGCGTAAAGATAATCTGCATCACACAGGGCGCAAAGGGCTGCATAATTGCAACGTCAAAGGGAATAACCCGCTTTCCCGCATATAAAACCAAAACCGTTGATACGCTGGGTTCGGGGGACAGCTTTTTCGGAGCGTTTCTCTATAAGCTCCTCGGAATAGGCAAGAGCTTAGACGAGCTTGACAGCGAGGATATAGAGGAAATGGCTATGTTTTCAAACGCCTGCGGAGCATTGTGCGCTTCAGCGCAGGGTGCGATACCCGCAATGCCCTCAATGGACGATATAACAAAGCTTATGGAAACAAAGCCCTCCGGCGGAGAATAATATCGGATCGGTATGCAAAAAGCATGACTTCGGGGACTTATTATCTGTCAAAATGCACATAATAGCCATAGCAACTTTTTGCAAAAAAATATTGATTTTTTTGCAAAAATATAGTAAGATATAATTATATATAAAAAAAAGGAAAGAGTGATCCATATGTCATCTGTAAGACAGAAAACAGAAAAGATAAAAGCCTCCGCAGGTCTTACAAAAACGATAATAATCTCTGTAGCTGTAATGACAGCCGCACTTCTGATACTGCTTGCATCGATAAGCTTTTTTATCTCATACAGTAAGGTAAAGGAGGATACTCTTGATTCATCGTCCGAAAGTCTCTCAGCCTATTCGGACAGGATAGAAAACTGGCTGTCGGTTCAGGCAAGCTTTACAGTTGAACAGGCAAATGCCGTAGGAAAGGTTGCGGACGCAGCAGGAAGCCATAAAAGGAACGATGAATTTATCGACAGCGTTATGCTGTTAAACGATGCTCTTCTTGACTGCTATACAGCCTATGAGGATACAGAGCTGTTTATGGCGGTAACGGACGTTACGACGCTTCCCGAAGGCTTCGACGCAACACAGCGCGACTGGTACAAGCAGGCAATTGCCGAAAACGGGGTTATTTTTTCCGCTCCCTATATCGACACCGCAACAGGTTCAATGATAATAACCGTTGCCGCTCCCATCAGCGAATCGGGAAAAGTAATAGGAGTATTCGGCTGCGACATAACCCTCGATTACATAATGGATATCGCAAACGAGGTCAAGGTCACAAAAAACGCATATCCCGTTCTTATCGACAGCAGCGGAACAATACTCGTTCACGGCAATAAGGATCTCATCCCCTCAACAGACGGGTCCGGAGCCGCTGTGACCTATTCAATTGCCGACGCGGGAGAAGATTGCCAAAGGATCGTATCGGACATTTCCGACAGTGCGGTAATAGAAAAAGGCAAGGATTACGACGGAAAGACAAAATATTTTGCCTTTACCAATATAGGCTCGACAGGCTGGATCCTCGGAAGCATTATTCCCAAAAACGACGTTACAAAGGAACTCGGTTCCCTGCTTGCCGCAAATATAATTATGCTCGTGCTGTTTGCAGCCGTAGGAACGATAAGCATTACGGCGGTCATCAGAAATCAGCTAGAACCTCTGAAAAAAATAAACGCATCAGCCGAAGAGATAGCACAGGGCAATTTGTCGGTCACTTTTGATTACAGCGCACGCGACGAGATCGGAAAGCTGTGTGAAAATTTCGCAAAATGCACCGATGTTACAAGAAAATATATCACCGATATCTCCCAAAAGCTTGACCGGCTTGCAAAGGGCGATTTTACCGTAGACGTAACGGAGGATTATATAGGTGATTTTGCTCCGATAAAAGCCTCTATGAAAAATATTATCCGCTCCATGAGACGTACGCTCAATAATATCGAAACAGCGTCCAAGCAGGTTTCAATGGGCGCGGAAACAGTAGCGGATTCCGCTTCGGAGCTTGCGGCGGGAGTAAGCAACCAGACGGAAAATATCAGCCGCCTGAGCAGTGATATCGACGCAATAATGGGTAAAATAAAGGACAGCAGCACTTCTGCCGAAAAAGCAAGTACTCTTGCCGACGGAGCAAAGAAGAAAATCGAAAACAGCAGCCGTGAAATGGATAAGCTGCTTGAGGCAATGAGCCGTATCTCGGAAATGTCCGCAGAAACCGCAAAGATCGTAAAGACCATCGACGACATAGCCTTCCAGACAAATATCCTTGCCCTCAACGCTTCCGTTGAGGCAGCACGGGCAGGCGCAGCCGGAAAGGGCTTTACCGTAGTTGCCGAGGAGGTCAGAAACCTTGCGGGCAAATCAGCCGAGGCTGCGACACGAAGCTCCTCTCTTATCGCACAGACAAACGAGGCTGTGGCATCGGGAGCGGCTCTTGCCAATTCCACTGCCGCAAGCCTTTCCGAGGCGGTGGAAAATACCGTAATGGTCAATGAGCATATTGCCCGTATCACCGACAGCGCAAGAGAGCAAAGCGCATATATCAGCGGTATTTCCGAAAGCATTTCCTCAATTACAAAGATCGTTTCGGAAACCTCAGGCTCTGCTCAGTCCGGTGCAGCCTCAGGCGAGGAGCTTAACAGTCAGGCAGCAATGCTCACAAATCTTATCTCGGAGTTTAAACTATAATAAAAAGCGGTCAGAAAAATGATAATAAAAAGCGATATGGAAAATGCGGCGGCAAAGCAGCTCGCAATTGACCTTTGCTGCTCCCCCGATGATTTTTTTAAAAGCGGTAATACCGTTACAGCACCGAAGCTGCAAAAGGGGCGCAGAGTATTTACCGATACTCCTCCGTTTTTCAGGGCAGCGTCCATGGGAATGGGTGCGGTAATATGCACAAGTCCCGATGTTTCGGCATATGCTTCCGCACTTGCCTCCGGATGTAAGGGTACGGAAATATTTGAGGCACAGACCGTCTCCGCAATAAACAGAGAGCTTTTCACTCACGGCTGCTCGATAGGTCTTTTAAACCAGTATTATCTGCCGAAAACGCCCTACCGCCCCGACGTAAGGACAGATGGCTATACTCTGAGGGTATTCGATGAAAAGGATATAACCGAGCTTTACGAAATAAAGGGCTTTGACAATGCCCTCCTTTACAGGTCGGAAGGTGAGCGAAGGGATATAATTGCAGTCTGTGCTGTAAACGGAATGAGGATAATGGGAATGGCGGGAGCATCCTCGGACAGTCCGATGATGGCGCAAATAGGCATAGACGTTCTGCCCGAATTCCGGGGAATGGGTGTTGGAGCAGCGCTTGTATCCGCCTGCACCTCCGAGGTTATGCGCAGCGGATACGTTCCCTACTACGGCACATGGAGCGGAAACATAATCTCCCAGCGACTTGCGGCAAAATGCGGATATAAGCCCGCCTGGTGCGAAATGTCATCGATCGCTTTGCAGTAGGCTATGCACCGTCAATAAACATCATATAACAAAAACTCCCGTGAAAATATTTTCACGGGAGTTTTTGTTATAATTTTGAAGCCATTGCCTTTCCTCTGTACTTTTTCCGCTCTTTTTGCGACTTGATGACCTTCTGCCTTGAAAATTCCTCTCTTTCCTTTTCCTCAAGACTGTTGTCGATAAACTTAACGGTACTCTCATATCGGGGAATGACAATATTTTTCAAGGCGTTTGCCCTTGTCTGGGTCTTTTTTATAGCATTCGCAAGGCGGAAAACGCTGTTGTCCACCTCCGCAAGCATAGCTGTCATCTGCTTTACACGGTTAAAGGAAATATAAGCAACGTCCACATTTCCGTCGGTGTTTTCAAAGCCGTAGGGAAATGTGCTTGGCTGCATATTCAGCGAAACCTTCGGGAGCTCGCAGCCCATAACGCTCCTGTAGCTAACGCTTACGCTGTCCTCGGCAGGAACACCCTCGGCAATACGGCTGATAAGTCCCATAGTGATATTGGCTCTCTGAAGAGCCGCATAGGCGTCCTTGTATGTGTCGGAAATGGAACTGCGCAGCGCCTTTGCAGCGTCAACCATCATCATCAGCTCGCGTATCAGGACGTTGCGCTTTCTGTCAAGCAGCTCATATCCGACCTTGGCAAGCGCAAGAGATTTTTTAACGTTAAGCAGATTTCCCTTGGTGGGAAAAACCTGATCAGCCAAAGCGCACCCTCCTTGTTAATCCTCAAAGCCGGCAGCCGCCGCAGGATTGTATTTAAGCTCAAGCAGCTTTTCATCAACACGGTCAAGAGCGGAACGGGGCAGCGTGGATAAAAGCGCCCAGCCGAGATCGAGAGTTTCGTCAATAGAACGGTTCTCGTCAAACCGCTGGTTGATAAAATGCTTTTCAAACAGCCGTCCGAACCGCAGATAGGATTTGTCAAGGGGTGAAAGCTCGTCCTCGCCGATTACCGAGGCAAGTGAACGTGCATCCTGAACCTTTGCATATGCGGCAAAAAGCTGATTGGCACAGTCGGAATGATCTCCCCTTGTATAGCCCTCTCCGATACCGTCCTTCATAAGTCTTGAAAGACTGGGCAGCACCGATACGGGAGGATAAACTCCGTTCTGGTCAAGACTTCTGTCAAGAACGATCTGACCCTCGGTGATATATCCCGTAAGATCCGGGATAGGGTGAGTAATGTCATCGTTTGGCATGGTAAGGATAGGTATCTGAGTTACCGAGCCATCCGAACCCTCTATAACTCCCGCTCTTTCATAAAGAGAGGCAAGGTCGGAATAAAGATATCCCGGATAACCCTTTCTTCCGGGTATCTCGCCCTTGGAGGAGGAAAACTCACGCAGAGCCTCCGCATAGCTCGTCATATCCGTAAGGATAACAAGAATGTGCATATTCTTTTCAAATGCAAGATACTCCGCCGCCGTAAGGGCGCATTTCGGAGTAAGTATTCTTTCGATGATGGGGTCGTTTGAAAGATTGAGGAACATAACTACCTTCTGAAGAACGCCGCTTTCCTCAAAGCTTCTGCGGAAATAATCCGCAATGTCGTTTTTGACGCCCATCGCCGCAAAAACCACAGCAAAGCCCTGACCGCTGTCCTCGGCGATCTTTGCCTGACGGACTATCTGGACCGCAAGCTTGTTGTGGGAAAGACCCGAACCCGAGAAAATAGGCAGCTTCTGCCCCCTGATAAGCGTCATAAGCGCATCTATGGAGGATATCCCCGTATTGATATAGTTTCTCGGATAGGAACGCGCAACAGGGTTTAAGGGACGTCCGTTGATGTCCTCGTATTTTTCCGCATAAATATCACCCAGACCGTCTATTGGTCTGCCTGCGCCGTTGAAAACACGTCCGAGAAGCTCCTCTGAAAGCGGCATTTCCATAGGCTTGCCGGAAAACTTCGTCCTTGTATTGGTAAGGGAAAGTCCCTTGGTACCCTCGAAAACCTGCAAAATCGCCCGTGTACCGTCAATCTGAACTACTCTTCCCGTGCGGACAGAGCCGTCTGAAAGAGTGATCTCGGCAACCTCGTCGTAGGAAACTCCCGTAACATTGTCAAGGGCAACAAGAGGACCGTTTATTTCCTTCAGACCAAGATACTGTACAGCCATTATCTGCCCTCCTCCGTGAACTTTCTGACGGTATCCTTGACTGCCTGCTCCACAGCAATGCTCAGATCCCTGAACATTTCCGGCTTATCGTTGGGGATATCGTACTTCATTTTAATAACCTTCTCGAAAATACCCGTGCCTGCCAGCGCACTGAAGGGAATTCCCTTCTCCACTGCGCTGCGGCAGCGGTCGTAAAGCAGGATAATTATCTTCATCATTCTGAACTGCTTGTCAAGCGGAACATAGGTATCGTCCTTGTGATAAGCGTTCTGCTGCAAAAATCCGACCCTTATCACCCGTGCTGTTTCAATAACAAGCTTCTGGTCATCGGGAAGAACGTCTGCGCCGATAAGCTTGACTATTTCCATCAGCTTGTTTTCCTCGATAAGCAGCGAGGATATTTTCTGACGGCAGGGAAGGAAGTCGGCGTCCACGTTTTTATAGTAATATTCGCTCAGATCGTCGGTATATTCCGAATAGCTGTTGTTCCAGTTGATAGCGGGATAATGACGGGCATAGGCAAGAGATTTGTCCAGCGCCCAGAAGCACCTTACAAATCTTTTCGTATTCTGCGTGACAGGCTCGGAAAAATCCGAACCTTGGGGCGAAACCGCACCGATAATGGTAACGCTGCCCTCAGCGCCGTTAAGACTTTCCACATATCCTGCACGCTCATAAAACTCGGAAAGACGTGAGGGAAGATATGCAGGGAAACCCTCCTCCGCAGGCATCTCCTCAAGCCGTCCGCTTATTTCACGCAAAGCTTCCGCCCATCTGGAGGTGGAATCCGCCATAATAGCGATATGATAGCCCATGTCACGGTAATACTCCGCAATGGTGATACCCGTATAAATTGACGCCTCACGCGCAGCAACAGGCATATTGGAGGTATTTGCGATAAGAACTGTTCTGTCGGTAAGAGGACGGTTGGTCTTTGGGTCGATAAGCCCCGAAAACTCCTCAAGAACCTGCGTCATTTCGTTTCCGCGCTCTCCGCAGCCGATATATACGATAATATCGGCGTCGCACCATTTTGCAAGCTGGTGCTGGGTCATGGTCTTGCCGGTTCCGAAGCCTCCCGGAACAGCCGCCGTACCGCC
>CAZDJG010000039.1:0-13999 GCA_964505695.1 uncultured Ruminococcus sp. | reverse complement strand
ATCTGACGCCGCCGCTGCTTTCCGAGCTTATCACAGCGGTGTGCTACGGCGATCTGCTGATGCTGCTGTCAAATCAGGTGCGTCCCTACGAAAACAACAGGGGCGATTCGGACAGGCTTATCGACAAATGGCGCAATAAGCTTGACGAGATAAATTTCAGCTATATCGCCTTTGACAGGGTCGCCGCACAGATAGTAAAGGATTTCGCCGAGATACCCTATACTCCCGACCCCGATGTCATAAAGGTGGGCGTTGTGGGCGAGATATACATTAAATATTCCCCTCTGGGCAACAACGATCTGAATAAGTTCCTCGAATCGGAGGGCTGCGAGGTATACTGCCCCGGTCTTATAGATTTTCTTATCTTCATGGGCGACCATCACGTTGTGGAAACTGAGCTTTACCACGTAAAGTACAAAAAATATATCGCCTCCACGGCGGTAAAAGGCTTTTTCAAGATGATGCAGAACAAGATCATCAAGGCGGTCGCACCGTCAAGATTTTTCGGTCCCACCCCCTTTGAAAAAGCGAAAAAGGACGTTGCGCCGTTTATCTCCCCCGCGAACAAAATGGGAGAGGGCTGGCTGCTTACCGCAGAGATGATCGACATGATACACATGGGGATAAACAATATCGTCTGCGCACAGCCCTTCGGCTGTCTGCCCAACCACATTATCGGCAAGGGAATGATAAGAAAGCTGAGAGAAAGCTTCCCTCAGTCAAATATCGTCCCTATCGACTATGACCCCGGCGCAACACGGGTAAATCAGGAAAACCGCATCAAACTCATGCTTTCAACTGCAAGACAGCAGATGAACGAAAACAAGTAACATTTTAAGGAGGTCTTTTTTATGGCAGTAAGAGGAATTTCATCTTATTCTTATACCGCAAATGTTTCTTCATCATCAGATCAGCTCGCTGCTCTTCTGAAACGTTCCTCGGTAAATACCCAGATGCTCAGAAAAGCATACACGGCTCTTGAAAAGACAAGCAAAAAGACATATCTCAACAGCACCGACCTTTCCAACGACAATGTGCTGAGCGAGTATTTCGGCACTTCCTCATCGGTAAATACGGCAGAGAACGAAAATGCGCTGAAAAATAATACGGCAGCCATGTATTCATCGTCTGTAAAGCTTTTTTCGGGTGCAAGCATGAGCGATGAGGATTTTGTAACATCGGTAAAGCAGTTTGCCGAGGACTACAACAACACCGTAAATACTTTAAAGGATTCGGATAATTACGTTGCGGTAAGCAGCGGAATAAACATGGTAAATACCACAAAATCGTATTCCGCAGCGCTTAAGGGCGCAGGCATCACCGTAAACGACGATAATACTCTTTCCGTTGATGAAACCGCCCTCAAGGCAAACATCAGCTCCGCAAAATCCATGTTCAAGGGAAATTATTCCTACGGCGGAAAAATGGCTAAAAAGGCATCCGACCTTCAGACCATAGCAAGGCTTACCTCGTCATCGGGCGCAGGCATCTACAACCGCTACGGTATTTTTTACGGCAGCGGAAGCAAATAAACCTCTCCTCAAATGTAAAAAAAATGTAAATTCGGTTTTTTTCCTGTAAAGTCCTTGCCAAAAGGAAAAAAATATGATATAATGCTTTTTGTTATGTATAAGCCGGCATTTAATTATATATCGGAGGAAAGATAATAATGGGAGTAATTGAAATTATAAGCGGTATAGTACTGATTTTATGCAGCATTTTTATTGTTGTCATAACCTTAATGCAGTCTCAGAAGCAGCAGGGAATGACAAGCGCTATCCAAGGCTCAAACAATGACAGCTTTTACGGCAAAAACGCTCAGAACACAAGGGAAAAAGCTCTTGAACGACTGACAAAAATAGTTGCTGTGATTTTCTTTATTGTTACTATCGCAGTAAATATCATTGCTGTAGTGGCAGATAAGGGCTGATAAAACCGAAAAGATACCGCGCTGCTGTGCGGTATCTTTTTTCATAAGGCGGGTTTCATATGGATATATCACTTGCATTTTATGAAAAGGGCAGAGGCGCTCCGCTTATCCTGCTCCACGGAAACGGTGAGGACAGCGGATATTTCAAGCACCAGATAAGCTTTTTTTCCAGAAGCTTCAGGGTCATAGCCGTCGATACGAGAGGTCACGGGAAATCTCCGAGAGGGACCGCTCCCTTTACAATAAGACAGTTTGCGGAGGATCTCAGGTGCTTTATGGACGATAAGGGTATAGGCAGGGCGAATATTCTGGGATTTTCAGACGGCGCAAACATTGCGATGACCTTTGCGCTCAAATACCCCGAAAGGGTGGACAGGCTTATTTTAAACGGAGGAAATCTTTTTCCGTCCGGTTTAAAGCCTTATGTGCAGATACCCATTACAATAGGCTGTCATATCGCCTCCATTTTTTCATCGGGCAGCGAAAAAGCAAAAAAAAATGCGGAGCTGCTCAGACTTATGACCTCAGAACCGAACATAAATGCGGAGGAGCTTTCAAAAATAAAAGCAAGAACCCTCGTAATTGCAGGAACACGGGACATGATAAAGCAAAAGCATACTGTTCTCATTGCAGACAGTATCCCCGATTCAAGGCTTGTATTTATCAAGGGAAACCACTTTATTGCGGCAAATAATCCGGGTGACTTCAACAGCGCTGCGGCACAGTTTTTCAACGAAAAATAGATATCGGAAAGGAACGCATATATGGCTGAAATTTCACAGATCTGCATTGCAAGGATATTAAATGTTCTGGAACAAAGCGGTAAAAAAGCCGTTGCGGATAAGGCACTCTTCGGTCGGGTAAAGGGGAAAAAAGCAAGCCTGTCCGACTACAGAAAAGCCGTTTCATGGCTGAAGGAAAACGGCGACATCACCGAAACAAAGCAGGGCTATATCCTGTGCAAATCCCACGGAATGTTCAAGGCGGAGGTCGCAAGAATAAATAAGACCTTCGGCTTTATCAGACGGGAGGACGGAGCCGAGATATTCGTTCCGGGAAAATTCCTCATGGGGGCAATGCCGGGAGATACGGTAATTTGCAGGCTTATCCCCTCAAGAGGGGAATCTCCGGAGGCAGAGGTCGTTTCCGTTGCCAAGGAAGGCTTTTCCGAATTTACGGGAACTGCCGTATGTGAAAACGGACAATGGTTCGTTCGTCCCGACAGCTTTTGCAAAGACCTTATTGCCGTAAGCGAAAAGGACACTAACACCTCCGAGGGCGATAAGGTACTTGCGGTCATTACAAAAAGAGGTCAGCGCCATGCAGACCACAGGTGCAGGATAAGCGCAGTTTTCGGCAGCTCCGACAGGGCTTACAGCAGTGCCCTTGCCGTTTTATACATGAACGACGTCGAAACCGATTTCCCCGTTGCCGTTCAGGACGAGGCAAGACATATATCCACCTTGAAGATCACCGACAGGGATATTTACAGCCGCCTTGACCTGAGAGATGAGATAATCTTCACCATAGACGGCGCCGACACAAAGGATATCGACGATGCGGTCTCCGTGGAAAAAACGGAAAACTGCTGGAAGCTGGGCGTGCATATCGCCGATGTTTCTCATTATGTAAAGCCGAACTCCGAGCTTGACAAGGACGCCTTTTTAAGAGGCACGTCCATCTACTATGCAAACAAAGTAATCCCCATGCTCCCCAAAGAGCTTTCAAACGGAATATGCTCCCTTAATCCGCAGGAGGACAGGCTTGCCTTTTCCTGCCTTATGGAGCTTGATCCCGACGGTAAACTGCAAAAATACAAATTCAGCAAAACGGTCATCCGCTCACGAGTAAAGGGCGTTTACAGCGAAATAAACGAGATACTTTCACACCGTGAGGATATGTCAGGACTTTCTGCCGGACTTGCGGAAAAATACAGCGGTCTTACAGACACCATTTTCCTGATGCAGGAGCTTGCCCGAATACTCACCGCAAACAAGCTCAAAAGAGGCGCACCACAGATCGAAACCCCCGAATGCAAGCTTATTGTCAACGAAAACGAGGTCTGCACCGACGTTATGCGCAAAGAAAGAGGCGAAGCCGAGCTTATCATCGAGGAATTTATGCTCAGCGCAAACGAAGCGGCAGCCAGAACCGCACGGGAAAACAATATCCCATTTGTTTACCGTGTCCATGAAGACCCTGCTCCCGAAAAGATTACCGAGCTTATCGGAGTCATAGACAGGCTGAATATACCCCACCCCGTATTTTCAAGCGTAAAGCCTGCTCATCTTGCGCAGATACTCGATACCGCAAAGGATACCGAGCTTTCTCCGGTAATAAACAATATGGTTTTAAGGTCGATGGCAAAGGCAAAGTATGCAGACGAGCCGCTGGGGCATTTCGGACTTGTTCTCAAGGATTACGCCCATTTTACATCGCCTATCAGAAGATATCCCGACCTTGCGATACACCGTATCCTTACCGATCTTTGCTACAATAAACTTTCCCCTGCGGCGATCGCAAAGAAATACGGAAAATTTGCAAACGCAGCGTCTTTGCAGTCCTCCGAATGTGAGCTTACCGCTATGAGAGTCGAACGGGAATGTGAGGACTGCTATATTGCGGAATATATGTCCGCACATCTCGGCGAGGAATTTGACGGTATGATAAGCGGCATGACCGATTACGGAATGTATGTGGAGCTTCCCAATACCGTTGAGGGTCTTGTAAAAATCGAAACTCTCCCCGACGGAGCATATGAATATGACGGGCATTTTTCGCTTACAAGAGATGGAAAGGCAGTTTATTCGGTCGGTCAGGGAGTAAGAGTAAAATGCGTTAAAACGGATATTTCCGGAGGAAATATTGATTTCGTCCTTGCACAAACGGACGGACAGTAACAGTGAGTGTATCGCAAGCTAAGGGGCTGTTGCAGCTTATCTGCAACAGCCCCTTTCTTTTTATAATTATCGTTGTTTTCCTTAAAATTTCTCCGCAATTTCTCTTGCGTGAGCGTAAATTTCTTCCTCGTCAAATTTTGTGAGTCTGCCGTGCTCGAGAACGATATCACCGTCAATAATGACAGTATCGACCTCGCTTCCGTTTGCGGAATATACCAAAGCGGAGGTAAGATCATTTCGGGGGGAAAACTGCGGACGGTCAAGGTCGAGTATGGCAATATCTGCCTTTTTTCCTGCGGCAAGCTCACCTGTATCGGGTATTCCGAGAGCCTTTGCTCCGTTTGCCGTGGCAAAGCCTATGACCTCCCCTGCAGAGCATACGGTAGGCACGCCCGTTGCGCCCTTGTGCAGAAGTGCGGCGTAATTCATATCCGAGAAAAGATTTACCGTGTTGTTTGAAGCCTGGGAATCCGTCCCCAGACAAACATTTATGCCTTTTTCAAGCATTCTCGGAACGGGAGCCGTGCCGTTTGCAAGCTTGAGATTGCTCATAGGGTTGTGAATAACGCTGACATTCTTCTGAGCAAAAATATCCATATCTCCGTCAGAAACATGAACGCAGTGCGCAGCGCAGGTCTTTATTTCAAAAAAACCCATATCGTTTAAATATTCCACGGGAGATTTGCCATGCTCCTTATAGCAGTTCTGAACCTCGTTGGTTGTTTCCGAAAGATGGATATGAAATTCCTGGCCTGTTTCCCCTGCCTTTTCAATAAGCCATTTCAGATAGTCCTCGCCGCAGGTGTAGATCGCATGGGGGCCCAGCTTGAAGGTGATACGGGGATTATCCGCAAATGCGTCACGCTCCTCCATATGCTCATTAAACCGTCTTATCCCGTCGGGATCGTTTCTGTCAGATCCTGTAAGACCTCTGGTCATGACCGCTCTCATTCCGAGCTTATCCGCAGCGGAGGCGGTCATTTCAGGAAACATATGCATATCCATAAAGCAGGTAGTGCCGCTTTTTATCATCTCGGCACAGGAAAGCATCGCCCCCCAGTAGCCGTCCTCGGCGGTGAGAGAATCCTCACGGGGCATAATACTGCCGAAAAGCCAGTCCTCAAAGGAAAGATCGTCCGCAAGATTGCGGAAAAGCGACATATAGGAATGGGTATGGCAGTTTATAAGTCCAGGAACGGCAAGTCTTTCCGAACCGTCAATTATTTTGTCTGCGCAGAAATCCTCCGGACAAATGCCCAAAGATACTATCTTATCACCCGAAATGCAGATATCGCCCTTAGGGGTGCTGCCGTTTATAAGCATATTTATGTTTTTAATACGAATATTCATAATTTGATTTCCTTCCATAAAGCAACTGCGTGTAATCATTGCCTTTATTATAGCATAAATACAGCAATAATGCAATAATACTGCAAATATTTACATATTTTTATTAAATACACACATAAAAGGTGGTATAATAAAATTTATAAATGTCAGGAGGAGAGAGATGAAAAAGCTGCTTGTTTATATGAAAGGATTTATCCGCGAATGCATTCTCGGACCGCTGTTCAAGCTGCTCGAAGCGCTGTTTGAGCTGTTTGTCCCTCTCGTTATCGCCGCAATAATTGATAACGGCATTGCAAGCGGGGATAAAAGCTATATAATAAAAATGTGCCTTGTACTCGTGGGGCTGGGACTTGCGGGTCTGTGCTTTTCCATAACCGCACAGTATTTTGCCGCAAAAGCGTCGGTAGGCTTTGTCACAAGGCTCAGGCAGGTGCTTTTCGGACATATCCAGAAGCTTTCCTACACCGAGCTTGACGAAACGGGCTCATCTACTCTTATCACACGAATGACCAGCGATATGAACCAGGTACAGAATGGCGTGAACCTGACGCTGAGACTGCTGCTCCGATCCCCCTTTGTGGTGTTCGGCGCAATGATAATGGCGTTTACCATAGACTTCTCCGCCGCAATGATCTTTGTATATGTGACCCTTGTGCTGCTTGCAGTCGTTTTCGGGATAATGCTGTACTCTATCCCGCTTTACAAAAAGGTTCAGCAAAGGCTTGACTCGGTAATGACCGTTACAAGGGAAAACCTTACGGGAGTAAGGGTCATACGGGCATTCTGCAAGGAAGATGAGGAAACGAAGCGGTTCACCGAATCAAACAGCGAGCTGACCGTCTCCCAGAAATTTGTGGGCAGGATATCCGCCCTTATGAACCCCGTTACTTATGTTATCATAAATCTTGCAATAATATGGCTTATCCATACGGGAGCGGTGCGGGTAGAGGCAGGACTGCTCACTCAGGGAATGGTAGTCGCCCTTTATAACTATATGTCGCAGATACTGGTCGAGCTGATAAAGCTTGCAAATCTTATTATCAACATAACAAAAAGCGTTGCCTGCGGAAACAGGATACAGGCTGTTCTTGAAATAAAGCCGGGCATGAACCCGGAAAATAAAGTCTCCGATATCTCCGAAGGGATTTCTCACGAAAGCGGCGCCGTTGAATTTTCACACGTTTCCCTCAGATACAAAAATGCGGGAGCAGATTCGCTTTCCGATATAACCTTTACCGCCAAAAAAGGCGAAACCATAGGAATAATCGGCGGCACAGGCTCCGGAAAGACCTCGCTCATAAACCTTATCCCCCGCTTTTACGACGCAGCGTCGGGCGAGGTCAGGGTAAACGGCATAAATGTCAAGCAGACAGATCCTGCCGATTTAAGGGAAAGGATCGGCATAGTACCTCAGAAAGCAGTGCTTTTCAAGGGAACTATCCGCGAAAATATGCTCTGGGGAAACAAGACTGCGGACGATAAGGACATTATGGAGGCGGTAAAGGCGGCTCAGGCTCTCGATGTCATCAAGGCAAAGGGAGGTCTTGACTGCATGATCGAGCAGGGCGGAAAAAATCTTTCGGGCGGTCAGCGGCAAAGGCTCACCATCGTCCGTGCGCTGGTGAAAAAGCCGGAAATACTTATCCTCGACGACAGCGCCTCCGCTCTCGATTTTGCAACAGACGCCGCTCTGAGAAGATCACTCAGAGAGCTTGATTACGATCCCACAGTTTTTATAGTGTCACAGCGCACCTCGTCAATACAGCACGCAGATAAAATAATTGTTCTTGACGACGGCGAGGCTGTGGGGATAGGAACTCATGAGGAGCTTTTAAGCTCATGCGGGGTATACAAGGAAATTTACAGCTCGCAGTTTAAAAAGGAGGCGGTATGATGTCTGCCGGCAAGAATAAAAGGCTAAACAGCGGCACATTTAAAAAGGTCATGAAATATATCGGCAAATACCGTATGCTTATGATCCTTTCAATAGTAATGGCGGCATCTGTAGTTGCCCTTACGCTGTATGTACCTATTCTTATAGGAGATGCCATTGATCTGATAACAGAACCGGGAAAGGTTTATTTTGACAAGATCGCCGCACTCCTCGCCGAAATAGGCATTATCGTAGGGATAACCGCCGCTGTCCAGTGGCTTATGAACACCCTCAATAACAGGATCACCTATCACATTGTCCGTGATATGCGTAACGAGGCTTTTGCAAAAATTCAAAGGCTGCCCCTTAAATATCTCGATGTTCACCCTGCGGGCGAGACGGTGAACCGTGTTATCTCAGATGCGGACCAGTTTGCTGACGGACTTCTGATGGGCTTTACACAGCTTTTTACGGGAGTAGTTACAATAATAGCCACCCTGCTGCTGATGCTCACCATTGACCCCGTAATAACTCTTGCGGTAGTCGTCCTCACGCCAATGTCGCTTTTTATCGCAAGATATATTGCCAAAAAGACCTATGATATGTTTCGCCTGCGTTCGGAAACCTCGGCGGAGCAGACTGCATTCATTGATGAAATGATCACAAACCAGAAGGTAGTACGTGCGTTCGGTCATGAAGAGGAGTCAATGAAAAAATTTGACGAGATAAATGAAAGGCTCGGAAAATGCTCCCTTGATGCCGTATTTTTCTCCTCTCTCACGAATCCCTCCACACGCTTTGTAAACAACGTTGTATATGCCGCAGTAGCGCTTGCCGGAGCGATCGCCTGCGTTGCAACGGCAGGCAGCGCCGACCCGTTTACGGTGGGAATGCTTTCCGTATTCCTTTCCTACGCAAACCAGTACACAAAGCCCTTTAACGAAATATCCGGCGTGGTTACGGAGCTTCAGAACGCCCTTGCCTGTGCCTCCCGTCTTTTTGAGCTTATCGAGGAAGAGCCTCAGATCCCCGACAGTGAAAACGCAAGGGTACTTGAAAATGCGCGGGGAGAAATTTCTCTGGAAAACGTTTCATTTTCATATGTGCCTGAAAAGCCGCTTATCGAGGGACTCCGTCTTTCCGTGACTCCGGGGCAGCGCATTGCAATAGTGGGTCCAACAGGCTGCGGAAAAACAACTCTTATAAATCTGCTTATGCGCTTTTACGATGTGGACGGGGGAAGTATCTCCGCCGACGGAACGGATATACGTGACATCACCCGAAACAGCCTGAGAAAAAGCTACGGAATGGTCTTGCAGGAAACATGGCTCAGATCGGGAACGGTGCGTGACAATATCATCATGGGCAAACCCGACGCCGCCGAGGAGGAAATAATAGCCGCCGCAAAGGCTTCCCATGCCCACAGCTTTATAAAAAGGCTCCCGAACGGCTACGACACCGTTATCGGAGAAGACGGCGGAAGTCTCTCTCAGGGACAAAAGCAGCTTTTGTGCATTACAAGGGTAATGCTCTGCCTGCCGCCCATGCTTATTCTTGACGAAGCGACCTCCTCCATAGATACACGCACTGAAATAAAGATACAGGAGGCATTTGCTAAAATGATGAAGGGCAGAACAAGCTTTATTATTGCACATCGTCTTTCCACTATACGCGAGGCGGACGTTATCCTTGTAATGAAGGACGGTCACATCATCGAACAGGGAAATCACAGTGAGCTGCTTGAGAAAAACGGATTTTACGCAAATCTGTATAACAGCCAATTTGCGGTATGAAAATATAAGCATAAAAACGAACCTCCAAGGAATATCTGTTTCCCTAGAGGTTTGTTTTGTTTTAAAGGGGTTCTCTATAATAAAAACTATTATAGCCATAGCACAGCCGCTTGTTTTCTTACCCTTCTCTTTCGCAGCACGGGGTGAAGGAGGAGGATTTACAGGCAGAGAACTGTAGGGAGGCGTGTAAGTGGTCTTTTCATGGCTTTGTCCCGAATAAGAATCACAGCTTATATCATCGCCTGCAAAATCCTCATTATCAGCATAGACCGCCGCTCCGCAGCGCGAACGGAAATCATCGTCCCTGCTGAGCTTTTTGCGGTTCGGACATATTCTCAGACCCATCTATCCTTTCATGATTCGATTGATTACAGGTTACTGAGCAGTATATTCAACTATTCTTACGGATTCCATCATTACCTGAGTAAGGGGCTTGTCGTTTTCGTCCGTTTCCACCTGTCCCATTGCTCTTACAACGTCCATACCCTCAAAAACCTGTCCGAAAACGGTATATCCGCCGTCAAGATAAGGTACTCCCCCTTTTTCCTTATAAACGTCCTGCACGTTCTGAGGATAGGAGGAAATGTCGCTCATAAGCTCTCCGTCATCGGTGTTTACGATATAGAACTGGCTGCCGTTTGTGGAGGTAGAGCCTGAATTTGCATATGCAACAGCGCCGCTGAAATGGTAAAGTCCCTCGGGGATACCTCCGTCAAACTTTTCGCCCCATACCGAGCTGCCGCCCATGCCCGTGCCCGTGGGATCTCCGCCCTGATTCATAAAATGAGGTATGATCCTGTGGAAAATAAGCTCGTCGTAATAGTTCATTTCCGCAAGTCCCACAAAGTTTTCAACGCCCTTTTCGGCAGCTTCGGGGAAAAGCTTTATCTTTATCTCGCCGAAATCCTTGACTGTGATAACGGCTATCCTTTCACCCTCGGCAGGGGGGATAAAATTAAGGACCTCACCCTCTGCGGCAGCGGAAGTATCAGCCGAGGTATCGGCATTCCCATTCGTGCTTTCGGACGAACCGTCCGAAGACGTATTGCTTAAAGATGCGCCGCAGGCGGCAAGAGAAAGAGCCATTGCTCCGGCAAATGCCGCAGCAGCGATTTTTTTTATTTTTGTAATAATTTTCATTAGTTTCTTATCCTTTCCGTATCACATATGAGTTGCTGATTCCTGTCCCACGACCGTGACCTTCAGCATATTTGTATTTCCCGCAACGCCGAGAGGGATACCCGCAGTAATGACTGTAACGTCCCCCTCGCTCAGGAGCTTATGGCTCACCGCAGCCTCGATAGCGCCGTCAAGCAGATCGTCCGTGCTTGATTTCTCGTCCATCATAAGCGGGGTTACACCCCACGAAAGATTCATCTGACGGCAAACGACGGGATTGGGAGTACAGCCGATAATAGGACATGACGGACGGAATTTTGAAAGCATTTTTGCCGTTCCTCCCGTTTTTGTGACCGTAACTATCGCCTTTGCGCCGAGGTCGTGAGCCGTGGTGCAGGCGGCATGGGAAATAGCGTTTGTAATGCTCTTTCCCTTGTCGTCGGGACGGTTTCTGAGCCTGTTTACATAGTTGATGTCATTTTCCGTAGTTTCCGCAATGAGAGCCATCGTGCGGACAGCCTCCACAGGGTGTTTGCCTGCGGCAGTTTCCCCCGAAAGCATTATAGCGGACGTGCCGTCGTAAATAGCGTTCGCAACGTCGGTGATCTCCGCACGGGTGGGACGGATGTTAGTTATCATGGACTCAAGCATCTGAGTGGCGGTGATCACCTGCTTGCCTGCATTATATCCTCTGCGGATAAGATCCTTCTGAATTGAGGGTATAAGCTCAAAAGGTATCTCAACGCCCATATCGCCTCTTGCGACCATTATTCCGTCTGCGACCTCAAGTATCTCGTCGATATTCTTAACTCCGTCCCTGTTTTCTATTTTTGCGATTATTCTCGGAGTATTCCAGCCCAGGCTCTTAATGAATTTTTTCAGGTATGCCACGTCTGCGGCAGTGCGCACAAATGATGCGGCAATAAAATCAAAGCCCGTTTTGGCACCGAATTCAAGGTCGTTCATATCCCTGTCGGAAAGATACGGCATTGAAAGCTCCACTCCCGGAACGTTTATGCCCTTATTGTCGGATATTTCGCCGCCGTGAACAACGGTTGTGACTATTTCGCTGCCGCTGACGCTTTCCACTCTCAGCTCCACTGCCCCGTCGTTTATCAGCACAGCCGTTCCCTGTCCCACATCGCCGGGAAGTCCCTTAAAGGATATGGAAGCTATCTCCTTGTCGCAGAGTCTGTCCTCGGTGGTAAGGATAAATCTGTCGCCGTCCGAAAGGGTAACGGGCTTGCCGTCCGCAAATTTGCCGAGACGTATCTCGGGACCCTTTGTGTCAAGCAGCGATGCAACAGGAAGAGAAAGCTCCTTTCTCAGCCGGCATAGCTGCTTGTATCTTTTTTCGTGAATAGCATAATCCCCGTGCGAAAAGTTAAAACGGGCAACATTCATTCCCGAAAGCATCATTTCCCGCAGAATATCGTCATTGTCGGTAGACGGTCCTACGGTACACACAATTTTGGTTTTTCTCATAAAATCTCTCCAATCATGCCGATCATACAATTATATTTAACGCCGGAGCAATCAGCATAAATTCAGCACGTTCATAGCGATAGTAAAATATAAAAGAGTGGAGCAGCTGTCCACAAGCGTGGATAACAGCGGTGCAGACATTATGGCAGGATCAAGCTTTATCTTTTTTGCAAGCATAGGCAGCATACAGCCAAGCAGCTTTGCAAGGATAACCGTTCCCACAAGAGTTATGGAAACCACGGAAGCCATTCGTATATCCTTATACATTATAAGGATACGGAAAAAATTCACCGCCGAAAGGATAATGCTGCATATTATCGCAATGCGGAATTCCTTGAAAACCACCTTTGCAAAATCCTTCAGCCGTATTTCCTCCATAGCCATGCCCTGAATTATCATGGCCGAGGACTGGGAGCCGCAGTTTCCGCCTGTGTCTGTGAGCATCGGCATAAAGGAAACCAGCAGCGGAACTGACGAAATAAGAGCTTCAAAATGATTTGTGATAGTTCCCGTAATGGTAGCCGAAAGCATGAGTACCAGCAGCCAGACTATACGGCTGCGTACGTGCTTCCATACGCTTGTTTTGAAATAGCTGTCCTCGCTGGGCATAACCGCGCTCATCATCGCCATATCCTCGGCGTTTTCCTCACGGATAACGTCCATTGCGTCATCGAAGGTGATTATTCCCACTATTCTGTTTTCGGCGTCAACAACAGGAAGAGCCGCAAGGTCATGCTTTGCAAAAAGATTTGCCACCGATTCCTGATCCTCATGAGTACTCACGCTTACCACGGTAGAATCCATAATATCCTCAATGACAGCCTGTTCGTCGGCAACCACAAGATCAAGAAGAGAAACGCGTCCCACAAGCCTGCGGCAGTCGGTGACATAGCAGGTATAAACCGTTTCCTTTACCACGCCTACACTGCGTATGCGCTCAAAGGCCTCCTTGACCGTATCGTCCCTGCGGAAGTAAACAAACTCCGTGGTCATAATTGAGCCTGCACTGTCCTCGGGATAGTTTAAAAGCTCATTTATCTGCTTGCGCTTGTCGGAGCCCGTGGTTTTGAGTATCCTTGAAACAACATTTGCGGGCATTTCCTCTATAATATCCACAGTATCATCAAGGAAAAGCTCATCAAGAACTGCTTTAAGCTCACGGTCGGAAAAGGCATTGATAAGCACCATCTGCAGATCGCTGTCCATATAGGTAAATGTTTCTGCGGCAAGCTCCTTGGGCAGCACCCTGAATATAAGAGTAAGCTCCTTTTCGCCGAATCCGTCCTGCTCCTCGATCATCTCGCCGAGAAGCTGGGCAATATCCGCAGGCATCATTTCCTGAAGTGCAGTCTTGAGCTGCACAAAGGCTCTATGCTTTACAAGCACCGCCGCCTCGATTTTTTCCATAGTAATTAAACCTCCCTTTTCTTGATAATACAGGAGGCATAATACCGCAGTGCGCCGCTTATGCCGGATTACAGCCAATTATACTTTCCGCTCTTGCAAATCAGGTCGCATCTCCGGTCGGACAAATCGTATATCGTGATTT
>CAZDJG010000038.1:0-14035 GCA_964505695.1 uncultured Ruminococcus sp. | reverse complement strand
CCTCCCATACCTGACCCTCCTCTATCTCTCCGTCGCCAAGGACTGCATAGACCTTATAGCTGTCACATGATATCTTGCCGGAAAGCGCCATTCCGCAGGCAGCGGAAATACCCTGACCCAGCGAGCCTGTAGACATATCAACTCCGGGAATATGCTTCATATCGGGGTGTCCCTGAAGTCTTGAGCCTATCTTTCTGAGAGTTTTAAGTTCCTCGGTTTCAAAAAAACCCCTCTGCGCAAGAACTGAATACAGTGCAGGGGCAGTGTGACCCTTGGAAAGCACAAGTCTGTCCCTTTCGGGCATTTTGGGATTTTTGGGATCAACGTGCATTTTGTGAAAATAAAGATAGGTAAGCAGATCTGCCACCGAAAGAGAGCCGCCGGGATGTCCCGATTTTGCGCTGTAAACACCCTCTATGATTCCCATTCTTACCTTGCAGGCTATTATTTCAAGCTGCTTTTTGAGTGATGCGTCCATGACTCCTGATCATCCTTTCATATTGACCCCTATGGGGAATTGTTTTCAAAAAGCCGGCAGTTAACTGTCAGCCTCAAGTATGTAGTCGATAACCTCGGCAACAGCGCCTTGCGTACAGTCGGCTTTGCAGACCATATCGCAAACCGCTTTTACCTCGTCGATCGCATTTGAGGGACAAGCGGAAAAATCCGCATATTCCAACATTTCTATATCGTTGTTGAAATCGCCCATAGCAACGGTAACACAATCCTCTGCGCCGTAAAGCTCCTTGAATTTGCGTACAGCCGTTCCTTTTGAGCAGTTTTTCGGCAGCATTTCGTGGAAGATCGTGCTTGACGTAACAAACTCCACAGATCCCGCATCTTCAAGAGTAAGCGCATATCCGGCAAAGGGAGCTACGGCATCCTCCGGCATTGCAAACAGTATTTTGCACCATTGCCCGTGAGGAACCTCCTCCAATGTACCGAGTATCTCGGCGGAAAAGCCGCCTATCTGCCAATGCTTGCGCTCATATAAATTCATGTTCACATCGTATATCCCGTCGGGACGGCATATTTCCGCACAAGCCTCCGGGAACCTTTCCAGAAGCGCAGAAATCATTTTCCTTGCCCTGTCCTCGGGTAGATACTCAGACCATTTTACCTTATCTGCTCCGCAGTCGTATATCATTCCGCCGTTGCACAGAATAACGGGACAGTCAAGCCCTATAGGCTTGAAATAATGAGCGGTCGCCTGTAAAACTCTGCCGGTGGCAACAGCAAAAATGCCGCCTGCATTTCTGAGCCTGAGTATTGCATCGGAATTTCTCTTTGAAAGGGTCTTATCCCTGCTCAGAAGAGTTCCGTCCATATCGCTGAAAAAAATTATCTTGGATTTATCCTTAAACATATGCCCTCATATCAAAGCCTGCGCACCTTTTCAAGCACATCGAGAAAATACTGCGGAAGCTCACTTTCAAACTCCATATATTCATAGGTCACGGGGTGGACAAAGCCAATTTTTCCGGCGTGCAGGCACTGCCCGTCTATCCCTTTAAAGGGTTTGCCGTAAACGTCGTCCCCCAGAACGGGATGACCGATATATGCCATATGGACACGGATCTGATGAGTGCGCCCCGTTTCAAGTCTGAGCCTCACAAAAGAATATCCGCTGTATTCGCCGATGACCGAATAGTGGGTCACGGCAGGCTTGGAATTTTTCTCTGTGACCTTCATTTTCTTGCGGTCTGTCGGATGTCTGCCTATGGGAGCGTTTATTGTACCCTCCGCTTCCTTTAATCTTCCGCAGACTACCGCACGGTACTCCCTGGTAAAGCTATGCTCCTTTATCTGAGCTGCAAGCCCTTTGTGAGCTGCGTCCGTTTTCGCAACAATAAGCAGTCCGCTCGTATTCTTGTCGATACGGTGAACTATTCCCGGACGCACAACTCCGTTAATGGAAGAAAGTCTTTCGCCGCAGTGGTACATCAGCGCATTCACAAGCGTTCCCGTGTAATTTCCCGCAGCAGGGTGAACCACCATTCCCTTGGGCTTGTTCACCACAAGAAGATGATCGTCCTCATAAACTATTTCAAGTGGAATATTCTCCGCCTTTACCTCAAGTACCTGAGGTTCGGGAATGACCGCTGTTATTTCATCGCCTTCCGAAACAACGCTGCTTTTACCGACAGTCCTGCCGTTTACGGTGACCTGTCCGCTCTCTATAAGCTTTACCGCCATACTGCGGCTGATATCCGCGGCGCAGACAGACAGCAGCTTATCGATTCTCATTCCGCTTTGTGATCCGTCGGCGGTAATGTAAAGGATATTCTCACTGCTCACTGTCCGAATCCCCCTCATTACGGCTGCGGATATACCTTTCGTCAATGAAAAGATAGTACAGTATCAGCAGGGCAGCCCCAATGACCACGCAGATATCCGCAAAATTGAAGATGAACGTAAATGGAAACAGCCTTATAAAATCAGTGACATATCCCTGAAAAACACGGTCGATAAGGTTGCCGATGCCGCCGCCTGTTATCATTGCAAAGGAAACAGACATAAGCGGATGCTTATGCTTTTGCCTGTGAAAGTACGCTATTATAAACGCCATTGCGACCGTCGTGACAGCCGCAAGAACAGCGGTGTGTCCCGTAAAACTGCTGAAAGCCGCTCCCGTGTTTTTATGGAGCGAAAAGGAAAGTATATCTGTATCGCCGAGGGAAAGCGCCTTTATCAGCTCCCCCTCGGAGATCTCCGATTCGGCAATATATTTTGTTGCCCTGTCAATGATAACCGAAAGAACGGTTATTATCCAGAAAAGAACTGTCACGCCTTTGATACCTGCTCTGCGCAGCGTTTGCAAAGCGTGGGGTGTTCGCTGCTTTCGCCTACAGTTTCACTGTAGCACCAGCAGCGCTCACACTTTGAGCCGCCTGCCTTTTCAACGCTGAAGGAAAGCTTTCCTCCGAAATTCGGGTCGTCGCACTTAAATTCGCCGCTGCCGTTGTTCTCGACCGAAACTCCCGATACGATAAACACTGACGACAGCGTATCCGCAGCCGCCGAAAGCCTGCTGTAAAGCTCGCTGTCATCTGCATGGAGAGTGACCCTTGCCTCAAGGGACGCACCGATAAACTTCTCCGCTCTCTTCATTTCAAGCGCCTTTGTAACGGAGGAACGGACACTGTAGATCATATCCCACTTTGCGGTAAATGAATCGTCTGCGCTCACATTTATCTTTTCGGGCATCTGATTGAAGAAAATGCTTTCCTTATCGTCGGACGAACCGTGAGGCATGAATTTCCATATCTCCTCCGCCGTAAATGAAAGAATAGGAGCGATCATTCTTGCAACTGCGCTGAGGATAATATACATTGCGCTCTGTGCGCTTCTTCTTTCGGGAGATTTTTCACCTGTGCAGTAAAGCCTGTCCTTGATGATATCGAGATAGAAATTGGACATTTCCGTTACGCAGAAATTGTGGATACTGTGGACAGCAACATGAAAATCAAACGCATCATAAGCGGCATTTACCTTTTCGATAAGTGCATTAAGGCGAATAAGCGCCCATTTGTCTATCTCAAGCATATTTTCCGAAGCGGTCATATCCTTATCCGGGTCGAAGCCGCTGCCGTTGCTCAGATTTCCGAGAATATATCTTGCGGTATTTCTTATCTTCTTATAGGTTTCCGCAAGCTGTTTTAAAATATCCTTTGAAATTCTTATATCGCAGTGATAATCCGAGGAAGCGACCCACAGTCTGAGGATATCCGCACCGTTCTGATTTATGATATCCTGAGGATCGATACCGTTTCCGAGGGATTTATGCATAGCCTTGCCCTCGCCGTCAACCACCCAGCCGTGAGTGCAGACAGCCTTATACGGAGCTTTTCCTCCCGTTGCAACAGAGGTGAGCAGAGATGACTGAAACCAGCCTCTGTACTGGTCTGCGCCCTCCAGATAAAGATCGACGGGAACATCAAAGCCTCTTTCCTTCATAACAGCCGCATGGCTCACGCCGCTGTCGAACCATACGTCAAAAATATCGTTTTCCTTGACAAATTCGGTACAGCCGCATTCGCACCTTACGTCTGAGGGGATAATATCCTTTACGTCCTTTATATACCATGAATCCGATCCTTCGCTGCGGAACAGTTCCGAAACAGCCTTAACGGTTTCATCCGTTACTACAGGCTTTCCGCAGTCCTTGCAGTAAACCACGGGGATAGGAACGCCCCATGTTCTCTGACGGGAAATGCACCAGTCGCTGCGGTCGTTTACCATTCCCTTTATTCTGTCCTCGCCCCATTCGGGGATCCACTTTACCTCGCTGATAGCCCTTATTGCGTCGGCCTTGAAGTCCTTTACGGAGCAGAACCACTGCTCTGTGGCTCTGAAAAGGACGGGATTTTTGCATCTCCAGCAGTGAGGATACTGGTGAACGATCTTTTCAAGGGCAAAAAGCGCACCCGACTGCTCAAGATCCTTTGCTATAGCCTTATTGGCGGCATCAGTGGAAAGTCCCTTGTATTTGCCTGCCTCCTCGGTAAGGATACCCTTAGAATCAACGGGAACGGTAATTCCCACCTCGGGATATTTCTTGCACACCTCAAAGTCGTCAACACCGAAGCCCGGAGCGGTATGAACGCAGCCTGTGCCGCTTTCGAGAGTAACATGATCGCCCACGATAACAAGGGAAGTGCGGTTCATAAAAGGATGCTCGGTTTTCATATATTCAAGCTCGCTGCCCCTGAACGAGCCTTCAGTGGTATAGCTTTCGGTACCCCTTGCCTTCATTGCGGCAGGAGCAAGCTCGGCAGCCATTATATAGTTTTCGCCGTCCGCTTTTACGACGGTATATTCATATTCGGGACCTACGCATATTGCAAGATTTCCGGGGAGAGTCCATGTAGTCGTCGTCCAGATAACAAAATATGTCTTATCAAGGTCAAGACCCATTGCGGTAAATTTGCCCTTATCATCAGTGACCCTGAACTTCACGTAGATAGAATGACACGGATCGTTTGCATACTCTATCTCAGCTTCTGCGAGAGCAGTCTGACAGTCGGGACACCAGTAAACGGGTTTAAGTCCCTTATAGATATATCCCTTTTTGTACATATCGCCGAATATTTCGACCTGTCTTGCCTCAAATTCGGGTCTAAGCGTAAGATACGGATCCTCAAAATCGCCCTGAACACCAAGACGCCTGAACTGGCTCATCTGATTTGCGACCTGCTCATGTGCGTACTCCGCACATTTTTTTCTAAGCTCAGGGGTGGGAACAGCGCCGTTTTCAACGCCCATCTGCTTTAAAACCTTCAGCTCTATGGGAAGTCCGTGAGTATCCCAGCCGGGAATATAAGGAGAGCAGTATCCGCTCATATTTTTCTGCTTTACGATAATATCCTTGAGTACCTTGTTAAGGGACGTACCCAGATGGATATCTCCGTTTGCATACGGAGGTCCGTCGTGAAGAACATAACGGGGCTTGCCGCTGTTCTTTTCGACCATTCTGTAATAAATTCTGTTCTTATCCCAATCCTCAATCATGCCGGGTTCCTTCTGGGGAAGATTTCCTCTCATAGAGAACTCCGTCTTCGGAAGATTAAGGGTGCTGTTGTAATCCTGTGACATTTTACACTACTCTCCTTGATTTTTATATACCGCCCTCCGGTTCAGGGACATTTAATCTGCGGAATTTTCCGTTTCCTTAACAAATGATCCCGCCGTTATCAATAAGCGGCTGAGGTATCTATTACCCTTGTTGCCTCCATATCGGAAGGCTCCGGTGCCTCGGTCTGAGCGGCAGATCCGCTCTGAGATCCGCTGTCCTCGTTCTCCGGAAGAGAAGTGATCAGCTCAAGATGAGACTTATACATTGAAAGAAGATTGGACTTGAAATCCGTAACGGCAGCCTGCATTTTTTCCAGATTTTCCTTCTCTCTCTGAGCGCGCACAGCAGTAGTTCCGATTATCTCGTCCGCCTTAACGTTTGCAGCGGAAATGATCTGCTCCGCCTTTTGCTGAGCCTCGTAAATAATAGCTTCAGCCTTTCCCTTAGCCTCCTCGACAACCGCTTTGCCCTGTTTCTGGGCGCCGATCATAGCGTCCTTGAGAGCCTCCTCGTCAGCCTTGTACCTGCGTATGCTTTCAACGAGAACCTCGATTTTTTTCTCGGTGTCCGCCTTTTCGTTAAGCATGGAATTTATCTGGTCGGCGATCTCCTTTAAAAATTCATCGACCTCTTCGGGCTTATAACCGGGTTTTGCCTGCTCAAATCTTCTGGTATTGATATCCTTTGCGGTAATCATGCCAATCCTCCTTTTATGAAATACTTCCGATACAATATATCAGATATATTTTTTCACTGTAACATGGATACGGTCCCTTTTCGTCCTGTCCCCCACAGCGGCAAGAATGTATCTGCCATACCCTCTGACGGACAGCACATCCCCTTCGGAAAGAACGTCGGAAACGCTTTGGACGGTTCCATGATTTACCGAAACCGCTCCCGATCTTATAAGTGCGGCAGCCTTTTCACGGCTTAGCTTTGTCGCTGCTCCAACAATGCAGTCAAGCCTGAGAGAGGAAACCGCAGCGCTTATTTCGCTGAATTTATCGTTTCTTTCGATCACATCGCTTTCATCGGCATATGCGGCTTTTAAACCCACTCTGCCTGCCTTCTCAAGGAAAACAGCCTGCTGTGCTGCCTGCGGAGTGAGAACTGCATATGCCCTGCCCTCGGAACAGACGATATCTCCTATCTGATTTCTCGCAACGCCAATAGACATAAGGCATCCGAGAAAATCCCTGTGGCTCAGACTGTCGCATTCTCTCCATGAAAATCTGAGAATACCGAGCGGAAAATCAGCCGCGTCAGGCTTTCCAAATTCGGGAAAAACTCCCAGCATTTTCCTTTGAGCGTTTTCAAAGCCGCCCCACAGCATATAATTTCCAAAGCCCTCATAATGAAGATATTTCTCCGCAAGAAGCTGCTCCCGTTCCGAAAGGAACGCCGAAAATTTCGGGGAACATATTTTGCTGCATATTCGTGTCATGTCGGCGGTGCGGGAAATAAAAAGCTTTTCCTCACCGGAAAGATTCTCTCCCGATATGAAGGATTTTTTATCATGCGCCATATACGGATATATCAGAGGAGAACTCCGTTGCTTTCAAGCTCTGCCGAAAGCTCATCTCCCTGAAACCCAACGTTATAGGGAGTGATTATAAAGGTATTGTTTGCAACGGGTTTTATGCTGCCTCCGTTTGCATATGCAACGCCGCCGAGGAAATCGATGATACGCCTTGTAACGTCGGGAGTGGTCGCCTCGAGATTCAGGACAACGGTTTTCTTGTTGTTGAGATGATTTGCGATCTCCTTGGTATCGGCAAATTTTTCAGGCTTTACGAGAATGACCTGAAGCTGTGCCGTTACGCTGATGTTCATCCTCTTATTGGCATTGTCGCCCATTTCATTTCTCGGCGCATACTGCTCACCCGGATGAACGACAGGAGCAGGCTGAGGAGCGTCATAGCCCTCCTCGTCATAGCCGTCATAGCCGTCGCCGTCGGGCTCTATTCCGAGAGCTGTTTTAAAACTTTCAATCAATCCCATTTTAATTCTTCCTTTCATTTTTTCTATATAAACAAATTTTTGAAGTGTTCATATTACGGGATAGCTCCTTGCCCCAAAGAGAGCAGTCCCAAGCCTTACCATTCCCGCGCCGAATCTCACGGCGTCGGTATAATCCGAGGACATTCCCATGGAAAGAAGCCTTATATCTGTCCGGGGAATGTTATCTGAGCGCATATCCTCAAACAGCCGCTGCATTTTTTCAAAATAAACGCAGCTTTCTCCGGGCGGAGGGATAGTCATCAGTCCGCAGACCCTTACGCCCTCAAGCCCGGAAATCCGGTGAACTGCGTCAAGGACCGCGTCGGGAGAAAATCCGCTTTTTGATCCCTCGCCGCCGATATTCACCTCGCACAGGATATCCATGACCCTGCCGTGCTTCAAAGCCTGCTTTGATATTTCCTCCGCAAGCTCTGTGCTGTCCACCGACTGTATCATGGTCACACTTTCTATAATATACTTTATTTTGTTGCTTTGCAAGTGTCCTATAAAATTTATTTCAGTATTTTTTACATATAAATCTTTTTTCTGTAAAAACTCCTGAACACGATTTTCACCAAGAAGCCTGAAACCCTTCGAAACAGCAAAATTCACCCTTTCGGCGGGAACGGTTTTTGTAACAGCCATGATCTGTATATCGTCATGCTCTCTGCCGTATCTGACCTTTGCCTCCTCCATATTAAATCGTATGCGCTTAATATTTTCGGAGATATCCGTAAATTCGGAAAAATCCCGGTCATTCAAAATGTATCTCTCCCTCCGGACTGTTTTCGTCGGCAGTCATTTCATTGGTCTGAGCCTCGGTCTGTTCCTCAGAAGCTTCCTCTGCCGTTTCCGAGGACTCCTGCATGACTGTTTCCTCCGAAACCGAGGTCTGAGAATATATTTCTATATCCTCATCCTCCTCATCAGTGTCTGTACCTGTCACAACCTCGTCGGAATTAGCCATATATGCCGCCGTATCAACGCCCTTGATGATAATATCGTCGTAAACGCAGACATACTCCTCATCGGAGGTTATGCGCGACAATGTATAGTTTTCGTCCTCAAAAATGGGGTCTACCTTTTTGAAAAGCACTCTCTGTCCCCAAAGGACATAGCAGCCCTTTTCGTTATTTTTATTGAACCGCAGCGCCTCTCTGGGAACCTTGATACCCTCAAAATCATTAAGAGTCATTTCAACCCTCTCCGATCTTTTCTGCACAAGGTCGAAGGTCATTTCATCACAGCGCAGGATAAGCACCCATTCCTCGGGATTTTCCGTCGGCTCAAGGGATTCGATGGTCGCCGTTACCGTATCCGGAGTGGAGGCAAAGCTCAGCTTCACCTTATCGCCGGGGTTGTAAACGCTGTCTGAATTGTCAATGATGCCTGCGATCTTCCAGTCATATCCCTTTACAAGCTTGCCGATCTCGTCCTTGCTGCGGCTCGCTCTCATGCTTTTTTCGTTGGCTATAACGTCCTTTATGACCTCTGCGGTTATTTCCGAGCTGTCGTCAAGCCTGAGCTTTGACTCATATCCGTCGGTATAGCTTACAAAATAACCCGAATCCGAAGATGTTATTGCTGCTTTATAAGCTTTTCTGCTCTTTGCCAGTTCGTCTGTCCTGAGCTCCAGCTCGGCGATCCTGTCATCGTAACCGTTCTCCTGCTTTACGGATATCTGATAAATACACATAAGCGTAAGAAGCTCGTCCTTACAGCTCTTTATTTCGGAAATATCATTTTTTGCAATAAGCGTTGCCACAGTCTGATATTTTTCACTTATGCGAGATGAAATGAACGGAGGATCGGCAATAAGCACCGTACCGGGATTCTGAGCGGCTTTGAGCAGTTCGATCTCGTCGGAAAGCTCCTTGATTCGCCTGTTTATTTCGATATCCGATTCATCTTCATAAACATAGGCGACTACAGAGCCGTTGGCGACCTTGCTGCCGTCGGAGACAGGATAACTCAGCACTCCGGTATAGCTGCTCCTGATGACCGATTCATTGCGGATATACACTCCTCTGAACGAAACCTTGTCCGCAGAGGAATAAATTACAGCCGTTTCGGTCTCATACTCCTCCCTTACGGAGTTATATCCCTGATATCCAACCGTGATCAGTATGAACAGCGCAAGCAGACCGAACAGGACTCGCATAACACCGTTTCCCATAAAGCCTCCGCAGAATTACTTGTTGTCCTGCTCAGCGTCAAGAATGGAAACAGGCTTTGCGGGAACAATGGTTGAGATAGCGTGCTTGAAAACCAGCTCCTGCTTTCCGTCGGCATCAATGATGACCGTATAGCTGTCAAAGCCCTTTACGATCCCCTTAAACTGAAATCCGTTTGTAAGAATGCAGGTAATGGGGATATGATCCTTTCTTGCCTGATTGAGAAAAACATCCTGTAAGTTGAGTGCCTTGTTCATTTAAATCATCCTTTCAGTTTAAAGCGGCTGTATCTATGTATGTATCTTGCCGCAAATGCGCATACGGGGTCGCTGCCCGTTTTTACACTCTTTATAATTATATCACATAATTTTCGATTTGGCTACTATATTCCTGCAATTCTCAATAATTCCGTCAAATTGTTGAGTATCTGAGGTATCTACCCACTCAATTCGTGCATCTCGACGAAACCATGTGAGCTGCCGCTTGGCATAACGCCTCGATTCCTGCTTTATTCTGTCAGCCGCCTCCTCAAGAGAACACTGTCCCTCAAGGTACGGGATAAGCTCCTTGAAGCCTATAGCATTAAAGGCGGTTTTAAGGCGGTATTTTTCGTAAACCTCCTTTACCTCGTCAACAAGACCGTTTTCCATCATTTTGTCAACACGTCTGTTTATCCTGTCATAAAGCGTCTGTCTGTCAAAGCAGGTAAGACCTATCATGCATGGGTCATAGGGGGATTCTTCAAGTCTGCTCTGTTCTCTGTTTTCCGCGCCCGTTCTGCCTGAAAGAATGCACATCTCAACAGCTCTTATCACTCTTATAACATTATTCGGGTGTATCTTCTCTGCCGCATCTGGGTCGAGGGCGGCAAGACGGCTGTGCATATGCTGCTTTCCCATAGCTCTTGCCTCCTCCTCAAGCTCTTTTCTGAGAGAGCTGTCCGAACGTATATGCTCAAAGGCAATGTTGTCAATAAGCGAGCTTATATATAGACCGGTTCCTCCCACAATGATCGGGAGCCGTCCCCTGCTGCGGATATCACTTATGCATATTCTTGCCGCCCTGACATAATCCGCAACGGAAAACGGCATATCAGGCTCAAGAAAATCCATAAGGTGATGGGGTATACCCCTCATTTCCTCCGACGAAGGCTTTGCCGTGGAAATGGAAAGTCCCTTATATATCTGCATTGAATCGGCTGAGATCACCTCTCCGCCGTAAAGCTCTGCAAGCCGCACTCCCACAGCTGTTTTTCCCGAAGCGGTAGGACCGCAGACAACTATCAGAGGAATTTTTTTATCCATAACGATTCTGCTCCTGCTCCTTATTTAAAATCCGAAAAGCGCATATCCGTCACGTTCGGAAGAAACGGGAACATACCCGTTAAGGCTCAGGGAGGGAAAGCTGTTTTCGGCATATGAAGAAAGGATAGCCCTGCTCATATTTGTAATATCGGTTCGGCTGACAGCCTCACGGGCACTGAGAAGCAGTACCTCGCTGTTTTCATAATTATCGGACTTCGGCTGTCCCGATATATAATCCATTATAAATACTGCGCACCAGCGCTCCGGTCTGAATTCGACCGCAGCAAGGGAACGCATCCTGCCGCCGATCTCGGTAATACCGCACACGGAAAATGCTTATCGTTCATATCAATTGGCTTCCTTCATCATATAAATACGGCTATACTATCCTCCTGAACTGCTTTTCAAGCTCCCTTTTGGTGAGCTTGAACATCACCGGTCTGCCGTGGGGACAATATCTTATCCGCTCATCGGAAAGTATCTGCCCAACAAGGGATTTCAGTTCGTCTGTTCCCGTGATGTCGTTTGCTTTTATCGCACCTCTGCACGCCATGGTGTGGTACATATCGTCAAGTATTTCGGGAAGAGGGTCATGCCTGTGCGCGGCAAAATTCTGAGCAAGCTCCGCTACGATATCCGATGCGTCGTTTTTGTCAAGCATTGACGGGATACCCTTTATAAGCACTCTCGGAGCGTCAAGCGGTTCGATTTCAAAGCCGCAGTCGGCGCATACACGCAGATTTCTGACCAGTGCGTCATATTCCCCGTAATCGAGAATAAGCTCCTCGGGCGCAAGGAGAAGCTGCGCCGTAAGATCCTCCCTGCCCGTTCTCAGCCGCTCGAAGCGTATCCTTTCGTGAGCGGCGTGCTTATCTATTATAAGTATGCCGTCCTCGGTTTCGGCAATGGCATAGTTTTTGAACGCCTCGCCGATTATGCGGAAATAAATCTCCTCCCGTTTATTTTCTTCGGGGACAGGCTCGCTGTTCCTGCTTTCAAAGGAACGGGTATCGATATATTTAAACTCCTTTTTTTCCTCGTCGGGTACAAGGCTTTCTATAGTACCCGACTCATTTTCGCCGCCATAGCCGCTCTGAATGTGATGTGAAATATCCGCAGGCTTATTATCCTCCGTCTTTACCTCCGGAGAAGCCGGTGATATTTGTGCGGTGCCGCACTCTAAGCTCTGAGCCGTCCCGTAAACCTCATTATCCGCAAGCTGTTCTGCGGCGTTTACGGGCTTTTTTCCCACAAATTCACGGGGTATATCTTCAATTCTCGTATCATGGCGGTATTCCTCGCCGTTTTTAACCGAAAGGATATCTTCACGTCTGGCTGTCATATCCCTGCTTATGACCTGAACAGGTCTGACGCTGCCCGCAAACCTTGATTCGGAGGTATCAGGCATAACCGTCTGATCGGACTTCGGAGGATCGCTGAACATGGGAACCGCATAATCCGCCGCCGTCCTTACATGCTGCGGCAGATTTATTTCCGCAGGCTTTTCATCAAGCATTATGGCGTTTTTGACTGCAAAATATACTGCCTCGTAAATAAGCTTTTCATCGGAAAAGCGCACCTCAGTCTTTGCCGGATGTACATTTACGTCGAGAGTATTCGGTGCTACGTCCATAAAAAGCACGCAGGCAGGGAATTTTCCCTCCATAATATTGTTTCTGTAAGCTTCTTCGAGAGCGCTCATGCCTGTAAGGGTCTTTACATATCTGCCGTTAATGAAAAAGAACTGCATGGTGCGGTTTTTGCGTCCCCACAGCGGCTTTACCGTATAGCCGTAAATATGCACTCCTCCGAGAGAATAGTCTACGGGTATCATTGCTGCGGCAAATTCCTTTCCGAAAACAGAATAAACCGCAGAATAAAGCCTGCTGTCTCCCGGAGTGAAAAGCTCCTGCTTATTGTCCCTGATAAATCGGAAGGATATATCCGGGTGAGATACCGCAATCTTGCTGACGATCGAGGCGATGGCATTGCCCTCGTATTTGTCCTTTTTCAGAAATTTAAGTCTTGCGGGGACGTTATAGAAAATATCCCGTACTATTATTGTGGTTCCTTTGCCGCAGCCTGATTTTTCATAAAGCTGCTCCTCAGTCCCGTTTATTACATAATGAGTGCCGTATTCATCGCCCTCCCGCCTTGTAAGCACCTCGCATTTCGCAACAGCGCATACCGAGGCGAGAGCCTCTCCCCGAAATCCCAAAGTCATTATCCTGTTAAGATCGTCCTTGACGCTGAGCTTGCTGGTCGCATGACGGAGAAAAGCAACGGGAACGTCCTCAAAGCTCATTCCGCAGCCATTATCGGTTATGCGGATATAAGAGATGCCGCCGTGCTTTATTTCCACGGTCACTGCGGTCGCACCGCTGTCGATGGAATTTTCCGTAAGCTCCTTAATGACAGAGCTTGGACGCTCTATTACCTCTCCTGCGGCGATAAGTTCCGCAAGCTCCTTATCGAGAACGTGTACCTCAGGCATTTTTATTCATCTCCGTTTGCGTATTGTAGGTATATAACCCGTATATTTTGTCCGTTGCCCTTCCCGCAAGCACTGTGCCGAAAAAAGCTTTTCAAAGCCATGAAGCTCGTTTACAAGTCCCTGTGGGGTCATGGAAAGCTGACGGCTGTAACGAAGCCTTTGCGTTTCAAGTATCTTCGGGTCGTCTATACCCGTGATAACTCCCGCTCCCACGGATCTTATCGGATTTTTCCATGCAGACGCTTTTACACCGAATCCGGTATAAACGTCCATGATGATATCAATGCAGTCAAATTTATTTTCAAGCGTCAAAAAATATCCCTTATCCTGTTTATAGGAAGATACATGGATATACCCTCCATCACCACTACCGCTCTGCGTGCAGGCTTTATCTTATCCGTCCATGAAATATCCGCCGGATCGCAGGATATCATTTTAGGGGTTCTCTATAAACCGGGACACGAGCAAAGCCTCGTCCATTGGTTCG
>CAZDJG010000037.1:0-14357 GCA_964505695.1 uncultured Ruminococcus sp. | reverse complement strand
GCCGCTATTCTCTGCTCGAAAACGTCCTGAGTGGGGTTTGTGAGCCTGCCGTAAATATTTCCCGCATCCTTGAGTGCAAAGCGATCTTGTGCGTGCTGTGAATTATGAAACACATAGGAAGAGGTAGCATAAATGGGAACCGCCCTTGCATCTGTTGCGGGGTCGGCATTTTCCTGACCTATGTGAAGCTGCTTGGTTTCAAATCTAAGCTCTCTGTCTGCAAAATTACTCATTTTATTCTCCAATCTGCGGCGTGGCGGCATGTTGCCGCCTCCTACCGTAATAATTTTTGTATAACTTTTTTAATTTGTGGCTCGGTAACTTTTATTTACACAAAGCCGTTTCGGCGTGTCGCCGCCCCTATCGTAATATTTTTTGTTTAACGCCTTTCATTTGCGGCTCGGTAACTTTTATTTTTACTTAGCCGTTTTTGCCGTTTCGGCGTGTCACCGCCCCTATCGTATATTTTTTGTTTAACGCCTTTCATTTGCGGCTCGGTAACTTTTATTTTACAAAGCCGCACCTATCGTATTTTTTTAAGGCATTTAATTTGCGGCTTTGAAAAGCTGTGCCGTTTCACATTCGAGCGGTACAAAGCAGCATGGGAAATCCGATCATCATAGAATATAACCTCTTTTCACAAAAACATATAATTCATATATGTTCCATATGAATTATCATGTTTAAATTTTACAGCATATTTCCGGATTTGTCAATAGTAAATACCAAAATTTGTAAAGATACACAAAAAGCAGACGGCTTTTATTGTGATCCGTCTGCTTTTTATACAAATCATGTATCCTTTTCTCCGGGATCAGGTATCCTGTCCATCTCAAACCAGAACGTGCTGCCAACTCCCTTTTCGGATTTCACTCCGAATTTTATGCCGTGAAGAATAAATATCTGCTTTACAATGGAAAGACCCAGCCCTGTTCCTATGACCTCTCTCTTGTGCTTTTCCGCACGATAGTAACGGTCGAAAATAAGGGGCATAAGCTCCTCGTCTATTCCCTCGCCTGTATCGGTGACGGATATTTCTATCTTTTTGGCAGTAACATTCTGCATTACATAGATAGCTTTTTCCTCGCCCGAATAGTTTACTGCATTATTTACCAGATTATAGATCACCTGATCGAATTTGATAAGATCAGCCTCTGCCCATGCCTCATCGTCTGCACAGACATAGAATTTATATCCGTCCCTCTCGGAAAGGAGAGTATACCTTGTCATAATATCCTTGAGCCGCTCTCCTACGCAGAACGGCTGTTTATTAAGCTTCATCGTGCCGTTTTCAAGCTTTGTGAGATCCATTATATCGTTTACCAGAGCTGCAAGCCGGTCGCTCTCCTCAATGATTATCCCAAGATGCTCGCTGCGTTTTACCGGGTCATCACCGGAAAGATCACGTATCATTTCCGCATATGCCTTTACCATAGTAAGGGGCGTGCGCAGATCGTGGGAGATATTTGCCATAAGATCGCGGCGCATAGTATCGACTTTAGTGATCTCATTCGAGGCATAGTTCAGAGTATCCGCAAGCTTTTCCGTTTCCGTATAGCCTCTTCCGTTGAAGTTTACGTTATAATCGCCCTGTGCAAGCTTTTCGGCGGATCTGGTTATCCTTGTAATGGGTGTGGAAATAAGCCTTGACAAAAAAACAGATATTCCGAAGCCCAGCACCAGCATTGCAATGCTCACCTGAAACATTTGTATTTTAAGTATATCTACAGTGGAATCCAGCGGTTCAAGGGAGGTATTAAGAAACAGATACCCCGATGGATCGTCCTTTGTGCCGATAAGCATTACAAAAAGGAGCATATTTGTATCAAAGCGTTTACTTTTTGTCTCGGCATAGTAAATACCGTTGCTGCTGTTAAGGGCAAGCCTGCGGTATTTATACATATCCTGATTATTGGACGTATCGTGTATAAGGCAGTTTTTCGCCATAGTGTCGTATGAATACACCGTAAGCCCGTACTTGTCCTGAAGCAGCACGCACATATCGTTGTCATGTGCGATCCTGTCAAGAGTATCTGTGGTAAAGCCCTCCTCGCTCCACTGAGTAAGGATATAGTTTGCAATAGATGTAATATCCCCTGTTTTCTGAGTGCGGTAGGTAGCCTCAAGGGAAACGGTAAAGGATATCCAGATAAGCAGAAGAATGCTTGTAATAAATATTGCAAAGTATATCCACACGGTAAAGCGGATGCTGCGGAGATTTTTCCACGAAAAGGATCTCTCGGTTTTATTCGCGTCCCGCATCGAATTTATAACCCATTCCTCTCAGTGTTATAATAAATTTTCTGTATTCTCCCAGCGAATTTCTCAGCATTTTTATATGGGTATCCACGGTGCGGTCATCGCCGTAAAAATCATATCCCCACACTTCCTCAAGAAGCTTTTCTCTTGAAAGGGCTATACCCTTGTTGCGCACAAGGTAAAAAAGGAGATCGTATTCCTTGGGGGTAAGGGAGGCAGGCTTTGAGTCAACAAAAACCTCTCTGCCCGTCATATTTATTTCAAGTCCCTCAAATTTCAGGACACCGGCGCCGCTGTCGGCAGCGGGAGCAGTGCTGCGCTTCATTACCGCCCTTATCCTTGCAAGCAGCTCCTTGGGAGAAAAGGGCTTTGTAACGTAATCGTCCACGCCCAGCTCGAAGCCGAAAAGCTTATCGTATTCCTCTCCTCTTGCGGAAAGCATGATAACGGGTATCTGCTTGGTTTTTCTTATCTCCCTCACTGCCGAATAGCCGTCAAGTCTGGGCATCATAATATCCATAATAATAAGGTCAAAGTCGTCACTGCGGCACATCTCCACAGCCTCCATGCCGTTCTCCGCCTCAAAGGTTTCAAAGCCGTCAAATTTAGCGTATTCGCTGATAACGTTGCGGATATTTTTCTCATCGTCCACAATAAGTATTTTTTTTCCGTCCATCTTCAGACCTCCTTTTTCGGTATCGGTATTTTTTTAAGTATATCACATTATTGTGTATTTTTCGTGAAAATGCGGAAAAAATCCTATTCCCTCTCCTCCGCCGCTTCAAGGCTGTCAAAGCCGTACATATGAACGCTGCGGTTCATTATCTCGCAGGCGAGGTTTTTTCCCTCGGAATAAAGGGAAACTATAAAGCTGCCGTACATTTTAAGAGTGACATCCGAATATGTGAAAAGCTCTCCTCTGAGATAGGTTTCATAGGAGGTAAGAAATGGCGTGTCCTCGTAAGTGTGTATTGCTCTTGACCTTGCGGCAAGCTTTGGATATTTCTGCGCAAAATCCTCCATCCAGCCGACCTGTATTTCACATATGGCATCGCACAGCTTTCTTTTTTCGTCCGGAACGGGAGGCAGCATACCTTTTATCCTCTCAAATTCATCGGGAACGGTGCTTTCCATCATATAGCCGTATTTTTCGGTTATGGGATTTCTGCCCTCCTCTGCGGACGTTCTGAAGTCCTCTCTGAGCGAGTAAAGCAGAGCGCAGGGCCATGTGTAATACTGGCTTCGGCGCATAATGGAAAATGTTTCCCAATCGTCCTGGCAGTCGGCTCTTCCTCCCATATTTTCCACCTTGTCAAAAAACGCCCATTCCATAGAGATTATCTCCTCGGCGATGTAAACAGCGTCCGCAAACGATTTTACTTCGTCTGCGCACACTGCAAGATATGCTTCCTCAGTGTGACAGATAAGCTGATTTTTAAGCTCTGTCCGTATTATACGGCAGGCATTTTCAATGCTTTCGGAGATATCCTTTCCCGACGCTGTATTTTCGATCTCACGGGCAAGACCGTCAAAACGGGGCATCTCCGCCGTGCTTCTTAAGAGCCATTTTGAATAAGGAGCATATTTTCTTGAAAGAATATGCGCCGCCTTCATAGCGCTTTCCATGAAAGCGGAAAGGGCGAAATGAGCCGCCGCCTTATCTCCTCTTTTAATTGCCCTCGGATAGTTGTACTGACCGCTCTGCGCCATTTTTTCAAGCTCTGCGGCAAGCTTTCTGAGCCTTATATCCTCAGGCTCTCCCACAAGCAGTCTGCGGCGCATATCTGAAAATTCACCGGAGTTTTCCATAAATACCCTGCCGTTTACAGCGCAGGCAAGCAGCTCATCGGAGGTATACTGCCATTCCTCCGAGCCTGCGGGAACATGGTCGAAGCCGGTAAATTTTTTCAGAAAGTCAGAAGTCTTCACCACTCCCGTTCGTCCCTTGCCTGTGGGAGTTTCAAGCCTTTTCATGCCCATATAGGTTTTCGGCAGCAGGTCGTAAGCCTTTTGCAGACTTTGGCAGATATCATCGGGAAGGTCTGTCCAAATACAAAAGGACGGACCGTAATCATGGTCGGCGGAAAGATTGTCGTCAAAGCCCAGACATTCCGACCCCTCTCCCGCAAGACCGCAGGCAATACTGTCCAGATATCCGGAGAAATTTCTTTTGAGCATCGGTCTGCCGAATGCGTTGAAATACCTTTCGCAAAGCTCCATGCCGCTTAAATGCGGTTTTCCGCCGAGCCTTTCATATGCGGCGGAAAGGTTTTCGGAAACTATATCAAAAAAGTTGTTTCTGCCCATATGCAGCTCTATTTCGGAAAGAGCAGCCTCATAATGCTCCGCCGCCGAAGTAAAATTCTCCTCTGCAAAGCATATATCACCCATTGCCGCAAGCGCTGCGCTGTAATGGAAATCGGAGGGACTCATTCCCGTAAAGAATTTCATTGCAGGGGCAAGAATTTCCCTCGCCCGAGCAATATCTCCCGTTTTGACAAGACACACCGCAAGATTTGTACGGGTTATCGCACGGCGGCTCTCACCCTCCGAGGTAAGCGAAAGTGCGCTTTCAAGGCACCGGGCGGCCATACCGAAATCCCCTGCGTCCTGATAAAGAAGCGCAAGGTTATTGTAATAGCTTGCATAAAGGACGTCGTTCCCGTGACCTGCTTCAAGCTCCGATCTTATTTTGCCGTAATATTTAAGGCTTTCCTCCCGAAGTCCCGCCGCACGGCAGGCGTTTGCGGAGTTGAGCAAAGCGGAAATATACTGCTCCGAGCCTGTTATGCCCATTTTCTCCATAAGCTCCTCCGAACGGCGGCAGCAGTCAAGAGAACTGGCAAAATCCCCGCAGTCGCGGTAAAAGCCCGCCAGCTCACCCAGAACGGTAAGCATGATATCAGAGCGGTTTTCCCTCTGCGCAGCAGCGAGAGTATCCGTCATGTATTTTTTCGCCTCGTCAAGCCTGCTTTCCTTGAGCAGACCGTCGATATCCGAAAGTATTTCCGATGCGTTCATAGCTGTTATCATTTCCCTTCAAAAAGCAGCGTCCGTCAGCCGTCTTTTCTGCACGACCCGGTTTTCAAGCCTCTTTCGATATAATCCTCAAGACTGACGTAGGTTTCGCATATTTTCTTTACCTGCGCCATTTTCATAGCATAGGGCGGTATTGCGTCCTCACGGCTGAGATATTCCTCCTCAAGCCAGCGGAGCATTTCTCCGTGTCCTTCTTCGCTCAGCGGGAACTCCCTCATCTGTACGTTTTCGCTTTTGTCAATGCACATCTGTCCCGACCAGATATATGCTCTGAGCGTCCTTTCGCCCTCCTTAGGGCAGTTGGGAACGACCTTGTAGTTAAAATCCTTTTCCGATGCGCTGCCGGAAAATATACCCTTTTCGCCGAATACGAAAAATTTGGGTATCTCAAAATATTCTGATGCAGATGAACCCATATTATATTTCAGTTCCTTTCTCTGAGCAAAGCCGCAGTATCGCCTCGCAGTATATCTCAATGTCCTTTTCAAGCTCGTCCAGACCTATAAATTCGTCTGCGCCGTGCATATTGTTTTCGTCCGACCACTCTGCGCCGAATGCAACGCCGTTTTCCGTGTCATGAACGTATGTTCCGCCGCCGATGGCAAGGCATTTTCCCTCTTTTCCCGTACAGTCGGAATATACCGAAAGAAGAATGCGCACCATTTCGCTGTTTTCGTCTGCACAGTGAGGCTCGCTCAGCATGACGGTTTTTCCCGCCATGCCGCATTGTTCCGCAATTTCTCCCAGCGTTTTTGTTACTTCCGCTCCCGCTGCGGAAACAGGAAAGCGGCAGTCAAAGCCTGCGGTAAGGGTGCCGTTTTCAACGAAAAGCCTGCTCATAACAAGAGTGAGCGCTCCCGATCTGCTGTCGCTGAGCATAAGTCCCGCCGATCTTCCGTCATGCTCGCCGAAGGGGAAATGCTTTCTCAGTCCGCCGAAAACCGCCCTTGCTTTTTCACCTAAAGGAAGCTCGGAAAGCACAGCAATAAGTGCGGTTACGGCATTTCTTCCGTCCTCGGGAGCAGATGCGTGCGCGCCTGCTCCCTTTACGGAAATACGGACATTTTCCCCCTCCTCCGATACGCTGAAAATAATGTTTTCGCATACGGAGGTTTCACAGGCTTTTCTTATATCATCTGCACAAATTCCCCTTATGACCGCCGAAGCCGTTTCGGGAACGGCATTATAAACGCTGCCTCCCTTTACGAATATTATGCTTTTATCCGAAATATCCGCGCTCATGTCATAACGCACCATTCCCTTTTCAACGCTTATGACGGGAAAGCTGCCGTCGGGAGTGAAAAGCATGGGAGGAAATTTTTCCAATGACGTGTAATATTCCATGTCCGACGAGCCGTTTTCCTCGTTGCTGCCGAGAATAAGGCGCAAGCCCTTTGAAAGCCTTATGCCGCTGTCCTTTATCATTTTCATTGCGGTAATGACAGCCGCCGCAGGACCTTTGTCGTCAATAGCTCCTCTGCCGTATATCCTGCCGTCTTTTATAACGGGGGTAAAGGGATCGCCTGACCAGCTTTGCCCCTCTGCGGGAACAACGTCAAGATGACAAAGAATGCCAAGCTCCGCTTCTCCCCCGCCGAAATCGGCGGTTATGGCATGGTTAGCGAAATTGCGGACTGTATAACCCTCCTTTTCAAGGAAATCATGGGCAAACGCAAGGCACTGCGCACAGTCCTTTCCGTAGGGCATACCCTCCAGAGGCTCTCCCGCAGCGCTTTTGTGTGAGATAAGCGCACACAAAAGCTCCACGGCATAGGGCATATATTCATGGGCTTTTTTTGAAATATCATTTATCATATATTTATCGTTTCCTTTGTAAATAAATGCCGATTATTTTACGGGAGAGCTGTCAAGCCATTTTTCCGCAGCCTCGGCAACGGTTTTAAGCGCACTGTCACCGAAAGGAGTTTCAAGACCTGCTGCGGCAACAAGTCCGTCAAAGGTTTCTGTTCCTCCGAGAGAAACAAGGCGCATATATCTTTGGAGAGCATCGTTTCTGTCCTTCTGCATTATCGCCCAGAATTCAAGCGCCACAGTCTGCGCAAGGCAGTAGTCGATATAATAGAAGGGTCTTTCATAAATGTGTGTCTGTCTTTGCCATGCCCTGCCCTCGCCGTAGAAGGGTGAGCCGTCAAGGTCTATCCATGGCATATATATTGCGGTAAGCCTTTTCCACTCTGCTATCCTGTCTGCGGGAGTGTATTCGGGGTGCTCGTACACCGAGTGCTGGAAATGATCGACCATTGCGCCGTAGGGAATGAACTCAATAGCGTCCGCAAGGTGCTTATAGCAGAATTTGTCCGCGTCGCTGCCGAAGAAATCCTTTGCACTTTCCCAGCCGAAAAACTCCATGGTCATGGAATGTATCTCGCAGGATTCGAGAGTGGGAAGTCTGTTGTCCGTGGGATAAATATTTCTTGAAACATATGCCGCAAAGGCGTGTCCCGCCTCGTGGGTAATGACCTCCACATCTCCCTGTGTGCCGTTGAAATTCGCAAAGATAAAGGGTGAACCGAAATCGGGCAGCTCAGTGCAGTAGCCTCCTGCCGCCTTGCCCTTTCGGCTGAGAACGTCCATAAGCTTATTATCCATCATAAAGTCGAAAAACTCCGCCGTTTGTGGAGAAAGCTTATGATAAAAGCGTCTGCCCGCCTCAAGGATATCCTCCGGAGAGCCTTTGGGAACGGCGTTTCCGTCACGGTAGGTAATGCCTGTGTCCGCATATTTCATGGGATACGGCACTCCCAGTCTTTCCGCCTGCCTGCGGTAGAGCCTGTCGGCAACGGGAACAATATATTTTACTGCGGCGTTCCTGAACCTTTCCACATCCTTTGCCGTATAGCAGTTACGGCACATATTGAGATATCCCAGGGGAACATAGTTTTCAAAGCCAAGCTTTTTTGCGGCGCTTGTGCGGCACTTTACCATATCATCGTAAATGTGGTCAAGCTGCTCCTCATGCTCCTTGTAAAATCCGCTTTCGGCTTTCCATGCGGCACGGCGGATATTGTCGTCCGGGGACTGCTTGTAGGGCGTGAGCTGGGAAAGGGTAAGGACTTTTCCGTCAAATTCTATCTGAGCGGAGGCGATAAGCTTTTCATATTCGGTGGAAAGCTTATTATCCTCCTGCATATCGGGAACAATCTCAGGCGAAAAGCTTTTAAGGAAAATTTCCGTATTTACAAACATTACACTGCCGAATTTCTTTTCAAGCTCGCTGCGAAATTCGCTTTTTGCAATTACCTCTGCAACCGTCTGATTATACTGAGTAAAATCGGGACCTGCGCTGTCGAAAAATTCGTTTTCGGCATCGTAGAATTTATCCTCGGTATTGATCGTGTGCCTGATATAGCACAGGCTGTTCATAGTCGAAAAGGAGGCTGCCGCCTTGTCCCATTCAAGATAAGCCTGCGCCGCATCGTCCGCACACTTAGCGTTTATGATATCATGCGCCGCTTTTTCGGCAGCGGCTTTTATCATATCCATATCGGGACGGATATACTTCATTTGTGAAAATTCCATTTTACATCATCATTCCTTTTAAAAATATGGTTCTTAAAAAACATCGGAGACAATATCAAAGCTCCGTAAACCGCCTGATATCCTCTGCGGAAAAGGCAAGCTGTTCTCTTCCCGTTTTTCCCATGCCCCCGACAATGAGCCTGCCTCCGTCTTCCCACCTGAGAAAATCAATAGAGGTTCCCAATATCGGAAAAAGGTCATAATCGCATTCGGGATTTATAAGAGGGAAAAGCAGGGTAAGCTTTTCGGGCGTTTTCAGCGGCTCTGTCAGATCGAGCAGAGCAATATCATAAGGCGCTGCCCAAAAGCAGCCGCCCGCAGCGGCAATTTTCGTTTGGGCGCAGTAATGAAAATCGGTGAAAATAAAGGATTCTCCCATCTTTTCATCGCCCCTCGGCACATAGCGCACCGACTGCATATCAGACAAACGCACCATACTATAGCCGTAAAGGTCCTCCTTGAAGATGAAATATTTTTCACCTTTTCCGCTGTCAAATATCTGCGTGAAATACGGAAAAACATCGTCATAGTTTACATTATAGCCAAAAACCGCTTTGCCCTCGGGCGAAAACAGCCTGCATTTCAAATAGGTCTTTTCCCTGCCGCTGTATTCGCCGCACCGGAGAGAATATCCGAAGCCGACGTCAAGAACATTTTCGGCGGCGCATTTCCCCGAAATCGCAGCAATACAGTCGTTAAGGGAATTTTGATACTTGTCCGTGAAATAAATGTTTTCAAATTCGTTCATATCACTCGCTGCTCTCTATGCTTTCCACAATGGGGGAGCGTATTATTTTTCTTATGGGAATCACCGATGATACTGCGGCGGCGGCAAAGGCTGCCGCTGAAGCTATAAGCAGATACTTTACGGGAGCAATGTAGGAAAACTCAAAGCTCAGGTCGTCAAGATAAAGGTCATGCCAATGAACATTAAAGGGGATCTGTATCACGAAGATGGTAAGCTCGGTAACAATAAGCGAAACCAATCCCGACATTGCCGCATAAAAGAAGCTTTCCGCAATATCCATTTTGTAAAGCTGCCTGTCTGACATTCCGCAGGCTCTGAGCATGGCAAGCTCGCTTTTTCTGCCGAGAATATTCGAGGAAATGATATTTGCCACATTTATCACCGCCATTACGGAAATTATGGCAATAATAAAATAGCCTGCGGTCTTTATCATGCTAAGCAATGCATAGGACAGATTCATGTCCGAGGTATTGTCGGAATAGGAATCATAGAAATGAGTGCGCATATAATTTTTTGCCTGCTCATCCATTCCCTCTGCGGCATTTGCGGAAACAGTCCTGCTATAGACCGTAAATTCGGTACCGTCAGTAAGAGCCACAGCGCTGACACCGCTGTCCGCTCCCCACTTTTCAAGGAATGCGCTGTAGCTTTCCTCGGCGGTAACTGCGGCAACACGATCGTTTACCGAGCGGTAGACCCTGTTTTCGGTGGAATACGTTCCCTTGCAGACAAACTCCTCCTCATCGAGAAGCATGACCTTATAGGTTATAAAGGGCGAGGCAGTAAATGCGTCCGGGGTATCCTCAAAGGGAGAGTACAGCAGCTTGCCGCTTTCCGAATACATATCCGAGCAGAACATTATGCCTCCCGATTCCAGCAGCTCGTCATAGGAAATATCCGAGGATATATTTTTCTCAAAAGTCTCGCGGTTTATGGGGTGAACATCCGTGTAAACAGTCCGTCCGCCAATCTCGCTCTGAGGGTCTATTCCCATGGAATCTGCCGAAATAAACAGCGAAAAGTAAGTATCATACTGAACATCGGTGAAATATCCCGAAGCCTTCATAGCCTCCGCCCTCTGAATAACTGTCTGAGGATCGGTAACAGTAAGGTTTACGGTATAGTCATAGGGCGTGCGCTTTACATTGTATTCATAATCAAGATTACCCGATGCAATTTCAATGGCATAGGAAAATACTGTGAAAAGGATTATGCTCATTACCATTGAAACAAGGGTTATGATATATCTTTTTTTGTTTCTTTTAACGCTCAGAGCAGAGTATGCCCCGATAAAGCCCCTGCCCTTTTCAATTCCCGACGGAAAGCGGGAAGGACGTATCTTTTCCTTTTTTGCAGCCGCACGGACAGCCTCCACAGGGGACGCCTTTATCGACCTCATTCCCGTTGATATCGCCGAAACGAACACCCACAGAAATCCGATAATTACCGCGGAAATATAAACGTAAGGCTTTATATCAAATTCCAGCATTGCCGCAAGATCGTAGCTGAGAGAAACATTGTGAAGATAGGGAAGATTTTTCACAATGCCGAATATCACTGCCGCACAGCCTACGCCTGCCGCCGTTCCGAGGATAACTCCGGGCAGCGCAAGGAAAAAGGCCTCCCACATGATCATGGAGAAAACCTGCTTTTTTGACGCGCCCACAGCCTTAAGCAGACCGAACTGCTTTATCCTTTCCTTTGAGGAAAGCTCAAAGGAATTGTCGATTATCATTCTGATAAAGAACATGAAGAAAATTATGATAAGATATGCCACGGCAAAAAACAGCGCCTGTGAGAATTTCGCGTCAACTCCGCTGCCCTCAAGATCCAGAAGCTCCTGATTAAGACCGTAGTTAAAATCATCTATCTCATAGCCTGCCTCCTTAAAGGCGCCGTCCATATCCCAGTAATAGCTGTATGCGCTGTCGGAAAAGCGTGCAAGAAGATTATCCGTAAGATAGCTGTAGGACTTGAGCCTTGTTTCGTTGTAGTGTACGATGTTTGTTTCATCGCTGTAGCCGACCACCGTAAATTCAGGCTCTTTAACTTCCAGAATGTCAAAGCTCTCACCCAGAATATAGGGTATATTATCGGGAACGGGAGCGTCTGTTTTCGCTCCGCATACGTACAGCTCGGCTTTTACGGTGCTGCCTATTTCGGGATATCCCCACTGCTCCGCATTAGCGCTGCTGATAACTATCTCCCCGTCCTTTTCGGGCAGGCGTCCGGAACTTACGGAGCGCATGGCGGGAGGGAGCAGCGAGCAGTTTTCGGGGTCTATACGCAAAAAGGTATCGTCCACCGGCATACCGTTCACCAGAAGATATTCCACCTTAGCATTATCCTCGGCAAGCCTTACCATATCGACGTCAACGCTGCTTGAATAGGCTGATATCCCGTATATCTGCGTCTGACTGAAAATATCCATGCTGCGGATATTTACAAGCTGCTCCTTGTCAAGACCGTTGAATATAATATGATATGTACCGCCCGTTTCCCTGCAGATATTCAGGGCGGCAGTGCGGTAAACGGATATGCCCGAAAGCAGAACGGTCATAAACGCAACGGAAACGGTTATTGCAAGCACAGTCATGACCGTGTGCTTTTTCTGTCCTTTAAGATAACGCAAAGTTATGTTCCGAAGCTTCATACAATATCCTCCTTTTCAATTTCGTCAAGCTCTGAAAGCCACAGCGCCGCCGAAGCGTCGGAGGGCATTCGCCAGTCTCCCCTTGGCGACAGTGTGACCGTTCCCACCTTGGGTCCGTCGGGAAGACAGGAGCGCTTGAACTGCTGTGAGAAAAATCTTTTGATAAATATCCTGAGCCATTTAAGTATTGTCTTGCTGCTGTATAAGCCTTCAAAGGCAATACGGGCGATATGATATATCTTTTTCGGAGAAAATCCGCATCTTACGGTGTAGTAAAGGAAAAAATCGTGCAGCTCGTAGGGTCCCACAATATCCTCGGTCTTCTGGGAGATCGTTCCGTCCTCAGAGGGCGGGAGCAGCTCGGGGGAAACGGGAGTGTCGAGAACATCACGCAGCACCTCCGACAATCTTCCCCCGTTACTGTCAGCCTCATAAGAAACGAGATGGCGCACAAGGGTCTTGGGTATGGAACAGTTTACTCCGTACATCGACATATGGTCGCCGTTGTATGTCGCCCACCCCAGAGCCAACTCGGAAAGATCGCCTGTTCCGATAACGATGCCGCCCTCCTTATTGGCGATATCCATGATCACCTGAGTGCGTTCCCTTGCCTGACTGTTCTCATAGGTAACGTCGTGAACGCCTTCGTCCTGACCGATATCCTCAAAATGCTGCCTTACCGCTTTTGTGATATCCACCTGTCTTACCGAAGCACCGTAAGCCTGTGCAAGGATAAGGGCATTGCTCTTAGTGCGCACAGTCGTTCCGAAGCAGGGCATAGTCACGGCGATTATTCCCTTTCTGTCAGCAGTCAGCATATCGAATGCGTGAACTGTAACAATAAGCGCAAGCGTTGAATCAAGCCCGCCCGAAAGCCCGATAACGGCTGTTTTGCAGCCGATATGCCTGAGCCTGCCCGCAAGACCCGCCGCCTGCATGGTAAGTATCTCCTCGCAGCGAGCCTCAAGATCGGACTTGTCCTCCGGAACAAAGGGCGTTTTCGGGAAATATCTGTTTATTCTAAGCTTGCAGTCCGTTTTAAGCTCAAACACCCGCATACGGTCATAGACGGAGTTATCCTCTGGTGTCTGAGGGTATGTGTTCATTCTGCGCCGCTCCCCCGCAAGCCTTTCAAGATCCATATCGGCATAAATAATGCCGCTTGTAAAGGGTATGCTTTCCGCAAGCCTTGAGCCGTTTTCATATATCATGGAATGACCCGAAAACACCATATCCTGAGTGGACTCGCCGAAGCCGCAGTCGGTATAGATGTAGCCGCAGACAAGCTTTGCGCTCTGCATTTCCACAAGCCTGCGGCGGTATTCCTTCTTTCCGATGACTTCATCGGACGCGGAAGGGTTGCATATAATAAGAGCGCCTCTTTTTGCAAGATCCTCGGAGGGAGAGCTTGGCACCCACAGATCCTCGCATATCTCCACGCCGAATACAAATCCGGGGATATCACGTCCGCAGAAGCACATATCGCCCATTACGGCGTCAAGGCTGTCAATGCATACAAACGAGCTGCGCCCGTCCCACGGCGTAAAATGCCTTGTTTCGTAAAATTCCGAATAGCTCGGGATATTTTTTTTCGGCACAAGACCGAGTATCTCCCCCTTGCAGCATACAGCGGCGCAGTTATAAAGCTTGCCCGAAAAGGCAACGGGCAGACCTGCAATAAAAACTATCTCACAGTCTGCGGTGCAGCGGAGTATTTTTTTCAAGGCTTTTTCTGCGCCTTTTAAAAGCGTACTTGACAAAAACAGGTCGCCGCAGGTATATCCCGTAATGCAAAGCTCGGGAAATACCAGCAGTGAGCAGCCGTTATCCGCCGCCGCCTTTACAGCTTCTATTATCTTATCGGCATTGTATTCACAGTCAGCCGTTTTTATTTCGGGAACGGCGCAGCCGCATCTTATAAATCCGTCGGTCATTATTAAGCCGCCTTTCATGGGTTATGTAATGATTTATCCGAATGTCCTCCTCGCAGCGGAATTTCCGAATGTATTGTTTATTATACCATATCGGGCGGAAAATATCAACTGCACAGGCATAAAAATCTTAGGGGGTTCTCTATAAACCGGGACACGAGCAAAGCCTCGTCCATTGGTTCGGTCA
>CAZDJG010000036.1:0-14532 GCA_964505695.1 uncultured Ruminococcus sp. | reverse complement strand
GCGCAGATTGCGCAGACAGAATTTTCGTCAGATTGTGCAAAAATTTCGCAGGCAGTCTGTCGCCTGTCAAGAAATTTTAGTGCAATATGACGGAAATTATGCAAGCAAGATGCGTGCCAAGCCGTCAGGCGTGATTTAATCAGTGGTTCCTTAGTTTGTCAGAACTATAAATCAGAGTTTGTAGGGCAGATAAATCGGAAGTTGTAATTTAATTTTTTAAAATATTTCTTTTAATTCTGAAAGATTATCTACAATGTAATCCGGCTGTTCTTCAGCTCTTTGAGGATTCTGATAAATTGCAAAGCCCTGCCTGATCCATACGGTCTTCATTCCCAGTTCCTTTGCAGGGCTGATATCATTGTCAAGTCTGTCCCCGACCATTACGGCTTCCTGCGCCGTACACCCGGCTATTTCAAATGCTTTATCGAAAATTCCCCTGTCGGGTTTTGCAACTCCGAGTTCAGCAGATGCCGCAACAACATCTATGTACTTCAGAAGTCCCCACTCTTTGAGCCGTTTGGCAGTACCCGCCGATTGATTGGCAATGACTCCAATCTTATATCCTTTACCGCATAGATACTGCAATATATCTTCGGCATCCGGATATGGAATTTCATCTTCTTTATGCCAAGGTGTTTTCGTCAATCCGAAATACTTGATTGCCTCCAAATCACCTTTCAGATTCTGTTTGGCAAAAAAACGTCTCTTTTCCTGAAACTGCTCAAACGTGATGTTCGTACCGACAATCACATCCCTAATACGATGATCATATGCCTCCGTCTCGTCAACAAGCGTTGTGCCAACATCAAAAAAAATCCATTTGACTTTTTTATCCATGATATTTATACCTCAATCAAATTTCGATTTATAGTTCTTACAAAACTAACGTTACCGAGTTGCAATTAAGATAATTCCCTCAAAAATCTCCAACGAGGTCGCTGCGGGTCGCCACCCGCAAATTTCGATTTGATTTATCTTAGTAATAATTATACATCAAATCCGTAACATTGTCAATAAAAAGCCATAGCACTTTTGACAGGAAATCAAAAGTGCTATGGCGAAAGCTTCCTTATTAGTGACTGCCTTTTTTCCGAATCGCAGTTTTTAGTATTATAAAAAAAATCAGATATCGGAATTATCCGAGGGATCATCATCTTCCGCTCCCTTTGCTTTTACCGGAGGAATATCCGCCTCAGGCAGCGGGCATGAAACGGGGAAAAATTCCTCGGTCGGAAAATCCAGCCGCCCGAATACATCCTGAGGCGTTTGTGCAGCAGCGGACTCTCTGTCGGGTATGCAGTAGTCGTATGTGGGTATAAGCAGGGAAACCGGTCTGGTAAGCCTTATCACGCTGAAAAGTCCGAGAGTTATCCTAATCTCTCTTGACGGCGCACAGTCGATCCGGGCTTCAAGAGCAACAGGCTCAACAATGCTTACGGTGACCTTCGGAAGATTTACGGTCTTACAGCAGTTGTCTGTGTCACCGTTTGTTTTGCCGTCGCTGCTGAAGGTTTTTATACTCGACTTGCTGCCGTAAAGTATCACACGTTTGTTCCACACAGCCTTTCCGCTTATGGGAATGGATTCTTCAGTGCAGGCGTATTTATATGCGTCCATGACAATACCAAAGGTGTAGGTTATATCGACCGCATAATATCCGTCCTTAAAAGGAACGCTGTCGACCGATACGCATATGTTTAAAACCTCGGCGCACCGGGTCTTGACGGCGGTTATCCCCTCAGGGATCGTGCAGCCGTCATCGGGAACAACGGTCAGGTCGCATATGAGATCCCTTTCGGAGTAGGTATCAAAAATTCTTTGAGCCTCGATCGAAACCGCTTCCTTAAAAGCATCAGTATGTCTGCCCGAAAAATTATAGTCGTCATACATAAAAAATCATCCTCCGATATCGTTTTGATACATTTTATTCGGAAAACAAGCGATATGTGACTGTTTTTATAATTTTTTATTATACAAGCACTTTTCGGAACTGATGCACTGTAAATCAGTTTTCACTCTCCTCTGTTTTTTCCGTCTCTCCAATTTCGCTTTCGTTGCTTCGTCCCCTGGCAAGGATCTTATCCTTTATAAGCTGAAGTGCCTCGGAATAACGTATTGAACGCATCTTCGGAAACGCTTTGACAAGTCTCTCGGTTGCGGCGTCCCTTTCGGAAATAAGACGCTCATACTCGCTCCTGAGCTTTTCCATACTGTTTTCGTTCATATCCTGCACTTTTTCGACAACGTTATCCTTGACGTCCTGCATCTTTTCGGCAACATTATCCTTGACATCCTTAATCTTATCTACGTTGCTTTTTACTTTAAGAGTACCGGAGGCAAGCTTTTTCCCTGTTTTTACCGAAACCGAAAGCATAAGTCTTGAAAGCTCGTCAAGCCGTCTGATCTTATTATTGAGCTTTCGCACCGCCATCAGAGATGCTATTGTATCAAGCACTATAAGCACCGACATGATAATTACAATGCCTAATCCGACCTTAACGGGAATTGCATCAATTGCTCGCAGCACCATCGGCTGCACATATCTTACGCATATCACGCAGCCGAAGCCGAAAAACAGGGAATTTCTGAGACATATGTAGCCCTTGTAATTGAATTTCATATGAGAATAGTCCCACCATCTCGCATTAAAAAGCTTTTCCATTCCCCAGCCAACAAACAGCTCAAATGAAGTACACAGAACTGTCGATGCAATAAAAAGAGGTATTACGGTATGCTCAATGGGACGGAAAAAAACCGTGACCATAATGACGCCGAGTCCCTCAATAGGACATATAGGCATATTCAGAAATCCCCTGTTCTGGTACTCCCCTGTTTCATAGGTCATGTCAATGACCTCTATGCACCAGCCGATAAAGCTCCAGAAACAAAACATCAGAAACATCTGATACAGGCTAAGACCCGCAAAAGGTATTGTCTGCATAAAAATATGTTCTCCTTTCATGTCAGAAAGCACGTCTCATACTAAAAACCGTTTGAACGAAGGATAAGATTTGACGAAAAGCCGTTCCGGTTTCAAGGAAAAGAACCGCAGGCAGGCTTGGTGCCTGGCAAGGTTCTTTGACGCAGAAAACGGTGCGGATTTTCGTTAAAGATATCCTGAGTTTAAATGGTTTTTAGTATCATACCATATCCGATCCGTTTGCTCTGATATGGAATTTAACTCCGAGAAATTCGGCGGATTTTTTGCAAAGTATCATTCGCTGCATAAATATTTCAAAATACTCCATTACCGATGATATTCGCTTATCTATCGTAAGATCAAGAATAAGCTCCGTTTTGTCATCGCTGAAATAAAGCTCGGATTCCTCCACGGCAAAATTCACCCTGTCATGGATATCCTCCGCAATATCGCGGATATTGCGCACCCTGCTGCGCCTTACATCGGTCTTGTCGGCAATAATGAGAGCGGCGGTTATTGCATTGAGCGGCTGAGCCGTATTTTCATCATGATTGCCTATAGCGGAAATAATATCGCATATTTCCTCAGCAGGCATATTAAGGTTGTCAAGCAGACGAAATGCCATTACCGCACCGCTCTGAGCATGATCTATACGGTTGATCACGTTTCCGATATCGTGAAGGTACGCAGCGATCATTCCCAGCTCTACCTTGCGCTCGTCGCAGCCTAAGCCTTCAAGTATCATTTTAACGGTATCTGCGACCTTTTCAACGTGTGCAAAGGAATGCTCTGTATATCCCTGAGCTTTTACTGCGGCATCGGCATTTTTTATATAAGTATGAATGTCTGGATTTTGCCTGATGTATTTATAGGTAACATTGCTCGCCATTGAGATCCTCCGTTCAGTAAATTTACAGCACACTCAATTATTATACCACAGCGGACAGATTTGTCAAGAAAATTTAACAGCGCTTTTCACAGGCACTCCAAAATGTAACCGTTTTTTAACTTGATTTTTAACTATATCTATCCTATAATTATAGGTAAAGAATAACCCTCAAGAAAAATAAAGCTATTGCTAACAGAACAAAAGATAACCGAACGGAGATGCTTTGATTGAAAATATTAAAAGCGGTTTTCGGATTTGCTGCCGTTGCTGCCGTGCTGATCTTCGGCTGTTCCCGTCTGTATGACGGTTCTGCGGAGGTTTCGGCAGGCGCAGACATCTCGGCTGAGGAATTTTCCGAGGTTCTATATACGGAGCATGACACAGAGCAGGCACCGGAAGCTGTAACCGAGCCGTCTGCCGATAAAGAGCTTTCCCTTTCCGAAGGAAAAACCGTTTCATTTACATTTTTGGGAGACTGTCTGCTTGCAACGAACGCCGGAGACGTCCGTCCCGATACTTTTGCAAAATATGCCCAAAGCAATCCCTCCTCCTATTTCTTTGAAAAGGCTGTACCCTGCTACAGTGACAGTGACTTTGTAGTCGCAAACAATGAGTTTGTGCTTACCGACAGGGATTTGCCGAAAACTGCAAAAAGCGGCAAGGCTTTTTGGTTTAAATCCCCCTCTTCATACACAAGCATACTTAAATCGGGCGGGATAGATATAGTTTCCGTGGCTAACAACCATACGGGCGATTACGGAGATAAAGGCTATAAGGATACTCAGTCCGCACTTGAATCCGCAGGGATCATGTGGGGCGATCTTCAAAACCCTGTTTACATAGAAAAGGACGGAGTAAGGTTCGGGCTGATCTGCACAGGTCTTTTCAATGTAAATTACGATCAGCTTGTTACGCCTGTCATAGAGGACGTTAAAACCAAAAGCGACATACAGATCCTTTTCTTCCACGGAGGAACTGAAAACGAACATAAGCCTGATGATTGGCTGGTGGAGCTTTGCCACAAATATGCCGATATGGGCGTTGATCTTATTGTAGGAGCGCACCCTCATGTTCTCAGACCTATGGAAGAATATAATGGAGTGGATATAATCTATTCACTGGGCAATTTTTGCTACGGAGGCAACAGGCTTCCCGAAAACAGAACGGTTATTCTTACAGAAACGTTCTCCTTTGACGAAAACGGCAACTACATATCTCAGGACGAGGAATTTACTCCCTTTTATGTTTACGGAGGCAGTCATAACAACTGGCAGCCAGTTCCCGTAACCGATCCTGTCAGCATATCAAAAACTCTGGCATTTATGTACGGAGCCTCGGAGCTGCCGTATTAAGGCAGCTCTGCTTAAAGATCGGCTGACACTTTCATACGGTACCGTATAAGGATTTTTAAATTCCGCAGAGTGTTTCTCTGCGGAATTTTCTTTATTTAATTGACAAAATCGGGATATTATGATATGATTATATGGTATACAAATTCTTGTGTGAAACTATTGCATAAGAAGCTATATTCATCGTAAAGGAGTATCTGAAATTATGCGACCTATCAAGCTCAAGCCTGCATTCAAGGATTACCTCTGGGGGGGTACAAGACTGAGAGACGATTTCGGAAAGGACTGCAATTTTGACAAGGTTGCCGAAAGCTGGGAGCTTTCCTGCCATAAGGACGGAAATTCGGTCGTTGCCGACGGCGAATTTGCAGGTATGACCCTTGCAGAATATATTGAAAAGCAGGGAAAATCCGTTCTCGGCAAAAACTGCGGAAAATTTGAGAATTTTCCCATTCTTATCAAGCTTATTGACGCAAAGGATAATCTCTCAGTTCAGGTTCACCCGAATAATGAGTATGCGCAGAGAGTCGAGGGGGAATACGGCAAAACGGAGATGTGGTATATCGTTGACTGTGACGAGGGCGCATCTCTTCTCTATGGCTTCAAGCACGATATTTCCAAGGAGGAATTCCGCAGCAGGATAGAAAACAACACTCTTCTTGAAGTAACAAATTCCGTTCCGGTTAAAAAGGGTGACGTATTCTTTATTGAGGCGGGAACTCTCCACGCTATCGGAAAGGGCATACTTATTGCCGAAATACAGCAAAATTCCAACACCACATACAGGATATACGATTACGGCAGGGTCGGCGCAGACGGCAAGCCCAGACAACTCCATATCGACAAGGCTGTTGACGTTACAAATCTTTGTCCCGCAAAGCCTTATCCTCAGTCAGAATCAGAAAATATGGGCGGCTGGAGCCAAAAACGGCTTGCAAAATGCGAATACTTTACCGTGGACGAAATAGAGGTGGATACTTCAGCTTCTCTTGAGGCAGATGATTCATCCTTTGTAAATATACTTGTGCTTGACGGAGGCTGCGTGCTTTCCTCACCGGACAGCTCTCCCATAGATCTTAAAAAGGGCGACAGCGTGTTTATTCCCGCAGGAACAGGTAAATTTGAGATCACAGGAAAATGCTCTGCCGTTATGACACATATTGACTGATTGTTAAAAGAGGCTCCGCATTTTTATGGATATCCGCACATTTATTGGCGATAAAAGCTTTTATAAAAAGGTTTTCACCATTGCCGTTCCGATAATGATACAGAACGGTATAACGAATTTTGTTGCACTTCTTGACAATATTATGGTAGGACAGCTCGGAACAGAGCAAATGTCGGGTACGGCAGTCGTAAACCAGCTTATGTTTGTTTTTAACCTCTGTATTTTCGGTATCCTTGCGGGTCCGGGCATATACGGAGCGCAGTATTTCGGAAAGGGCAGCAGCGAAGGCGTCAGACATACCTTCAGATTCAAGCTTATAGCGGGTATCATTGTCCTTGCTCTCGGAACAGTCGTTTTTAAGGTATTTGACCAGCTTACCTTACAGGCAGCGGTGAGGATGGCAATAAGGAGCTTATCCTGCTGTCGGGACTTGACTAGCTGAGTATTATGCTTGTGGGGCTTATACCGTTTACCGTTACCCAGATATACGCCTCAACGCTCAGAGAAACAAACAAAACCATGCCGCCCATGTTTGCGGGTCTTGCAGCGATGCTTCTTAATCTTCTGCTTGACTGGGCGCTCATATTCGGAAACCTCGGCATGCCTGCAATGGGCGTTAAGGGAGCTGCGGCGGCTACGGTGATCGCAAGATTTGCCGAATGTCTTATCGTGGTGATATGGACTCACGCAAACAGCGGCGCAAACGAATTTGTCTGCGGAGCATATAAAAGCTTTAAAATACCTGCCGATCTCGTGAAAAAAATAGTTATAAACGGTCTGCCGCTGGCTGTAAATGAGGGGCTGTGGTCCTCAGGAATGGCAATACTCAACCGCTGCTATTCGGTAAGAGGACTTGACGTTGTTGCGGCAACAAACATCTCTTCAACGATTTTCAGCCTTTTCTCGGTCATATTCATTGCTTTGGGCAATTCAGTGGGAATTATCGTGGGACAGATCTTAGGGTCGGGTGACATGAAAAAAGCAAAGGAAACCGACACCAGGCTTATTGCGTTTACTACTGTCGCAGGCATATTTACGGGAGCGCTGATGGCTGCATTTTCAGGGACGTTTCCGCTGCTGTACAATACAACTCAAAGCGTCAGAAGCCTTGCTTCGGCTCTTATAATCATTTCGGGAATGCTGATGCCCCTTTCCGCATTCATGCACGCCGCATATTTTACACTGCGTTCGGGAGGCAGGACCTTTATAACCTTTCTCTTTGACAGCGTTTATATGTGGGTGATAACCATTCCCACCGCTCTGATACTGGTATACTTTACCGATCTGCACATCACAGCCGTATATTTCTGCTGTCAGGCAATAGATATAATCAAGGTCACGATCGGCTTTATTCTTGTAAAAAAAGGCGTTTGGCTCAAAAATATAGTTTCAGCATCTTAATGAAAGGAATGATATAACATGAAATACTATATCGGAATTGATCTGGGCGGAACCAATATCAAGGCGGGAGTGGTAAACGAAAGCTTTGAAATTATTGCAAAGGCTTCCGTAAAAACCCTCTGTCCCCGTCCCGCAAAGGATATCTGCGACGATATGGCAAAGGTGTCCGCAGAGGCGTGCAGACTTGCGGGAATCTCAGTTGACGATGTTGAATGGATAGGCGTAGGCACTCCGGGCATCGCCGACAATGTAAACGGCACTATCCCCTACTCCAACAACCTCGATTTCCATGACGTTCCTGTAAGAAAATACATTCAGGAGCATATAGACAAGCCCGTTTATGTCGCAAACGACGCTAACGCGGCAGCCTACGGCGAATTTGTCGCAGGCGCTGCAAAGGGCGCAAAAAATGCCGTGTGCATTACTCTCGGAACAGGCGTAGGCGCAGGTATCATTGTTGACGGAAAGATACTTACAGGCTCTAATCTTGCTGGAGCGGAGCTGGGTCACATGGTCATCGAGGTTGACGGACCTCAGTGTACCTGCGGAAGGAAGGGCTGCTTTGAGGTGTTCTCCTCTGCAACGGGACTTATCCGCATGACTAAAGAAGCAGCGGAAAATGATAGATCCTCCGTCCTTAACAAATACTTTGCAGATGACGGAAAATTTTCCGCACGTCATGCATTCATGGCAATGAGAGAGGGCGACAAAGCAGGTGCGGAGGTCGTTGAAAAATACTGCAAATACCTTGCTGCGGGAATTACGAACGCTGTCAATATTTTTCAGCCCGATATCCTCTGCATAGGCGGCGGAGTCTGCAATGAGGGCGATCCCCTGCTCCTCCCTGTCAGAGAGCTTGTTAAGAAAGAGGTTTATACAAGAATGCTTTCAAATAATACCAAAATAGTTATCGCAAAGCTCGGAAACGATGCGGGAATTATAGGCGCCGCTTTCCTGGGACTCAGTGCATGACGCGGATTTGAAGCGATCATACGGATATGAACGAAATGATCAGACTGATCGGCAAGCTTATCTCTGCGGTTGTCAAACGGGCAAAATTTTTGGATAAAAATAATGACAGCTCCGGAAAGAGCCGTTCGGACAATTCTGCAAAGGCTCCTGCGGAAAATACCCGCAAGACTCCCTTAAAGGATATTGCCGCATCGGGAAACATTCCTCCTAAGCCATGCTTTACAGTCAGCGATGAATACGGCGATAAAGAATATTCCTTTGAGCTTTCGGGAGATTTCATAGAGTTCAACAGTCACTGCGAGTTTGACCCGTCATATCAGTATGAACCGTTCAGCAATGAGGAATATACGGATTATGACGGTAATCTCCCAATTATCTCAATCGGTCCCGACGATACCATATACAGTGCCGCAGAAAGCTATGAAAAAGACGGATCGGTTTCGGACTTGGGAATAAAAACCGCAAAGTGCGGCAATCCGTGCTTCCTTTTCAGTACAAGCTTTAAAAGTCATGATCTGATAAATTATGCCTATGCATTTGCAGGCGGTACGGCAAGAGAGTATGAAATGCTTTGCGTTCAGTACAGCCCCGCGATATGCGGAACCGCCCTTGAAAAAAAGCTTATTGCTGCCGTTGACCATGCGGCGGATACATATAAGGAATCAAATTTAAATTAAAAAAGAGGTAATATAATATGTCCTGCAATGAATGTAACTTTTTCTGTGAGGGAGCCGATAAAGCTCCCCAACGTTCCCTTTTTAACGCTCTCGGCATGACTAAAGAGGAAATGAACAGGCCGCTGGTCGGCATTGTTTCCTCTTATAACGAGATCGTTCCCGGTCACATGAATATCGACAAGATAACCGAAGCTGTCAAAACAGGCGTTGCAATGGCAGGCGGAACTCCCGTTGTTTTCCCCGCTATCGCCGTTTGCGACGGTATCGCCATGGGTCACGAGGGCATGAAATATTCGCTCGTTACCCGTGACCTTATTGCAGATTCGACCGAATGTATGGCTTTGGCTCACCATTTCGACGCTCTCGTTATGATACCCAACTGCGACAAGAACGTTCCCGGTCTGCTTATGGCGGCTGCCCGAGTAAATGTTCCCACGATCTTTGTTTCGGGAGGGCCTATGCTGGCAGGTCACGTTAAGGGCAGCAAAACATCGCTTTCAAGTATGTTTGAGGCTGTGGGCGCATATACCTCGGGCAGAATTACCGAGGACGAGTTTGAGGAATACGAGAACAAGGCTTGTCCCACCTGCGGAAGTTGCTCCGGTATGTACACCGCTAACTCCATGAACTGCCTTACCGAGGTTCTCGGCATGGGTCTTAAAGGAAACGGAACAATTCCCGCGGTCTATTCCGAAAGGATACGCCTTGCAAAAATGGCGGGTATGCAGGTAATGGAGCTTTACAGGAAAAATATCAGACCCCTCGATATTATGACCGAAAAGGCTTTTCATAACGCTCTGACCGTTGATATGGCTCTGGGCTGCTCCACAAACAGTATGCTCCATCTTCCTGCCATTGCCCATGAGTGCGGAATCGAAATAAACCTTGACATTGCAAATGAGATCAGTGCAAAAACGCCCAACCTTTGCCATCTTGCTCCCGCAGGTCATGCGTATATGGAGGATCTTAACGAGGCAGGCGGAGTTTATGCAGTTATGAACGAGCTTAATAAGAAAAATCTCCTTTATACCGATATTCCCACCGTAACGGGAAAAACTGTCGGAGAAAACATTGCCGGCTGCATAAATAAAAATCCCGATATTATCCGCCCGATAGACAACCCATACAGCGAAACAGGCGGTATTGCAGTCCTCAGAGGAAATCTTGCAAAGGACGGCTGCGTTGTAAAGCGCAGTGCGGTCGCTCCCGAAATGCTCAGACATACAGGACCCGCCAAAGTATTTGACTGCGAGGAAGACGCTCAGGCAGCTATTCTCGGCGGTAAGATAGTAAAAGGCGACGTTGTTGTTATCCGATACGAGGGTCCTAAGGGAGGCCCCGGCATGAGAGAAATGCTCAATCCTACCTCCGCTATAATGGGAATGGGTCTTGGCAGCGATGTTGCACTTATCACGGACGGACGTTTTTCGGGAGCCTCAAGAGGCGCTGCTATCGGTCACGTTTCACCCGAGGCTGCTGTGGGAGGTATTATCGGAATAGTTAGGGACGGCGATATGATAACCGTTGATATTCCAAACTATACGCTTAGCCTTGATGTTGACGAGGACGAAATAAATCGCCGCCTTGCCGGATTCACCCCCAAAAAGAAAGAGCTTAAAGGCTATCTCAAAAGATATGCGGCTCTTGTTACCTCAGGCGCACAGGGCGCTATTCTCAAAAACGAATAAATTTTCCATCGGAGCTGCAATATGAATAAAAATATAGTATCCAAAACAATCGGAAAGGCTGTATCGGCTGTTATAATAATTGTATTTGCGGCAGTCCTTGCGGCATACTGCTTTATCGGCGGACAGACCAAGGCTGTTGAAAAATACTGCGCCGCCTTTGCTTCGGGAGATGCAAAGACGCTTGCAAAAATTTTAAGAGATTATCATTCACCCGATACCGATGCTTATAAAGAACAGCAAAGAGAATATTTCAGGTCACTTCCCCAGTTTTCCGACCTTGATGATACCGATATTATCAGCTCCGATGTGGATATCATTTACCATAAGCGGATAAACGGTCTGAATGACTGGCAATGTGCAGCAAGGACGGATTTTTTCTGCGACGGCATGAGCATTACCGAGAATCTATACTTTGATATGCGTTTTTCCGGCGGCAAATGGATCATAACAAACGTGGAAAACGAATAAAAACCCGGCTGTTAAGCGTTCAGCAATGCTTAACAGCCGGGTTTATTGTTTTTTTCATTAAAATATGCGGACAAAATTCATCAAGATACTCATCGCCGCAGGCGACATATCCCATCGCCTCGTAAAAGCCCTTGACTCTTGTCTGAGCGGAAAGAACAATAGTGCTGCCGCCAAGCTCTGCGATCTTATCCTCCGAAAGTCCGACGATCATTCTGCCAAGACCGTTCCTGCGAAACTCCTGCATTACGGCAATGCGTCCTATATGGAAGCAGCCGTTTTTGTCCGAATACATTCTTCCCGCAGCGGCAGGAATTCCGCCGCAAAAAATAACGGCATGATAAGCATATTTGTCCGCTTCGTCAAACTCGTTTTCAAAGCCCTGTTCTTCGATAAATACAGCAGTTCTTATCATTGCCGCTTCGGGGATATTGTCAAGTCCCCTGCAAATCCTGCTTGAATAAACGTTTTCCATGTTCAAAGTACCTTTGAAAGAAATTCTTTAAGGCGGGAATTCTGCGGATTTGAGAAAAACTCATACGGCGGATTTTGTTCCATAACATTTCCCTCAGCCATGAACATCACCCTTGAGGCTACCTCCCGGGCAAATCCCATTTCATGAGTAACTACGATCATTGTCATTCCGTCCTCGGCAAGCTCACGCATAATACCCAGAACCTCGCCTACCATTTCAGGATCAAGGGCAGAGGTTGGTTCGTCAAACAGCATTACATCGGGATTCATTACAAGGGAACGGGCAATGGCGATCCTTTGCTTTTGTCCGCCTGAAAGCTGGGATGGATAGCATTCCGCCTTATCAAGAAGCCCCACCTTTCTGAGCAGCTCCTCTGCCTTTGCGTTTGCCTCGTCCTTTGTCATAAGCCCAAGCCTTACGGGAGCAAGAGTAATATTGCCCCTTATTGTAAGATTTGAAAATAGATTGAAATGCTGAAAAACCATTCCCATTTTTCTTCTGAGAAGATTAAGCTCCTTCTCGCCTGAATGAGTTATATCCGTTCCCTCAAATATTATTTTTCCCGAAGTTGGTTTTTCAAGAAGATTAAGACAGCGCAGAAATGTGCTTTTTCCCGACCCCGAAGGACCGATAATAACCACCTTTTCGCCTTTTTCGATATTTTCGGTGATCCCCTTTAAAATTTCAAGACTGCCGAAGGATTTGCACAGCTTTTCAACGCTTATCATTTACCGCAAGCCTCCTTTCAAGCCTTGATACGAAATGAGCGAGAACCATTACTATCACAAGATAGATCAGCGCAACTGCAATGAGCGGCAAAAACGGTTCATATGTAACCGAACGAATGGTATCCCCGCCCTTTGTAAGATCCTGAACGGCAATATATCCCGCAACCGAAGTTTCCTTCAGCAGGACTATGCATTCATTTGCAAGCGACGGAAGCACATTTTTAAATGCCTGCGGAAGAACCACACAGAGCATTGTCTGTGAATAATTAAGTCCAAGGCTTGAGCCTGCCTCAAACTGACCGTTATCCACTGACATTATTCCCGAACGCACGATCTCCGCAACATATGCCGCCGAATTAAAGCCGAATGCAAGAACTGCCGCAAATAGCTTGTCCACCTGGACAGAAGCAAATATAACAAAATAAATGATAAGAAGCTGAACCACAACAGGAGTTCCTCTGATAACGGTAAGGTATATCTTAGCCAAAGCATTGAGAAGCCTTAATTTGCCTGTTTTGTCGTGAGTCGCCCTTATAATAGCAATAATAAATCCGAGGACCATTCCCATAATCACAGCAAAGAAGGTTATGGTCAGCGTATTTTTTAAGCCATTGGTGAGGTACTGCCAGCGGTCGTCCGCAATAAATGTCTTATAAAATTTATTAAATAATTCCTCAAATATGTTCAAAGCATCACATCCCGATTTAATAAAAACGGCTGTCCGTAAAGCTGCGGACAGCCGTTAGGTTCGGATTATTTTTTCCTAACTATGACCACCTGCGTTGCAGTAGTGTAAGGATCGGAAAAATTAACGTTTTCCAGCCGTTCCTTGGTGATCGTCATTCCCGCTGCTCCCACATCAGCCTTTCCGGAATCAACGGCAGCAATGATTGAGTCAAACTCCATATTATCAATCTTCAGCTCCATTCCAAGAACATCGCACACAGCCTTCATCATGTCAACGTCAAATCCGACTACTTCTTCGCCGCTCATGCTTTCATATGGTGGAAACTCGGCATTTGTTGCCATAACGATAGTACCGTTAGTGTACTGAACATTTTCCGGAGAGGTATAAGGGTGCTTTCCTGTTTTCTCACCGATCCAGTTAGACTTGATGGCATCAAGAGTACCGTCGGAAGCAATCTGAGCAAGAGCGCCGTTTATTTTTTCGGTAAGCTCATCGTTGCCCTTCTTTATTGCAACAGCGTATTCCTCAACCGCAAATGCATCGTCAAGTATCATAAGATCATCATTATTTGCAACAAACACCTTTGCAGGCTCAACATCTATAAGCACGGCGTCAACCTTTCCCTGCTTGAGTGCCTGAACAGCGTCTGCACCCTTGTTGAAGCGTTCAACAGTTGCATCGGGAACATCTGACGACGCATAAATATCTCCCGTAGTTCCGAGCTGCACTCCGATGGATTTTCCGTTCAGGTCGTCAACGGAAAAGACCGAATTTGCCGGAACACTTGCACAGCCTGTAAGCATTAAAGCTGAAATAACCGAAGCCGCCGCAGCGGATAAAAGCGCTTTGATCTTCATTATAAAACATCCTTTCGTATAAAACGGTTTTTAGAGCCTATCCAACAATAGTCCGCACACATCTTGCTTGCATATTTCCGTCATATTTTACCGAAATTTCTTGACATACGCCAGTATGCCTGCGAAATTATGGCACAATCTTACGAAAAATCTGACTGCGCAATATGCGCACGTCCTATTGTTGGATAGGCTCTTAGTATTACTATAGGGGTTCTCTATAAACCGGGACACGAGCAAAGCCTCGTCCATTGGTTC
>CAZDJG010000035.1:0-14927 GCA_964505695.1 uncultured Ruminococcus sp. | reverse complement strand
CAAAGAGTGACTTGCGTCTTTGCACCGAATCTGCTTGCAGATTTTTCGTCATCTTGCACAAAAAATCCTTGACAGGCGCTGTCCGCAGACTACCCAGCCTGCCTGCGAATTTTTTGTGCAACCTGACGAAAAAATCTGACTGCGCATCTTCAGCGCAATCTTTATTCGGTATTGTCTTAAATTTGCTTGACTTTAAATCAATAAAGTCGAAATGATTAAAATACACGGGAATATCTTGCTGAAAATATAGATATTCACGAATATTAAGGTCTTACGATTATGCTATTTATTAAGAATCGAAGCTGTGTTCTCGTATGCTCTTAATGCTGCGGCAGACGACTTTTTCGATGCCATCTGCAACATACCCATTCTTTCCGCAAGTGAGGAAAGTGTACTGCTCCTGCCGCCAGCCTTCAATTTATCGGAAAACGCAGACTGTATCTGACCTATGACCTATGACTATTCCTTTTTGAGGATCGGTGGCATTTCCGAAATAAAGCTTTGAGCTTTGCACATCGGTCATGTATTTGAAATGGTCGGGAGTCACCGGTTCGTCAAGCATCTGTTCACGAAGAAGTTCACCGTGTTCACCGGGCTGCTGCATATAATTTCCGCCGTAGAAATCAAAAATTTCGTCAATGGCTCCCGACCTTCCGTGATCTACACCGCACAGCGACATTTCATATGACATATCATAAAGATCACGGAAGGTCAGAGTATCGGTCTTCTTTTCCTTGTATTTTGCAATTATCTCATTTCTTACGGCTGTTTCGTCCATTTTGCCGTAAATGGATTCCCTTATTGCATTGTATTTCTCGGCTTTTGAGCTGCATTTTCGATCATATCCTCGGAGGCGTAATAGTCCTCAATAGATTTCAAATTGCTGAGGTCAGCTACCTGATACCTCTGTGCTTCCATCTCCGATTTCCATTTCAAGAACTCATTGCGGTCATATTTTTTCGGCTCAGCTTGTCCAAATTCAGCCTTGAAGCTTTTCTTGCCTATGACCTTTCCGTTGCCGTCAAGCTCATCTGCGGTCAGGCGTATAATAATCTACCCTTGTTATGTTCATAATGCCGCTCATTGTCTATGTTTTGTGAATATCACATATTGTAAACGTCAACTGCGGAAAGCAGGGTGTGTTCTCTCGAAAGCAGCTCTTCGGCTTTTTCATTATCCGATGTTCTGATAACTATCGCAGCATTTTCTCCAGAAGTAAGGGCATACATATATTTTATGTCGATATTGCTTTCGGAAAGCTGACCGCTGAGTTTTTTGAGCGAGCCGAAATGGTGGGGGAGCTTTACTGCGATAACATCGCTGAGTGTTGCCGAAAATCCTGACGCCGAAAGCTCATCGCAGGCAGCGGCGGGCTGGGAAACTATCATTCTGAGCATACCATATTCGCCCGTATCCGAAAGGCTGATACATATTATATTGATATTTGCTGCGGACAGTATTTCGGTTACTTCCTCAAGCCTGCCCAGTCTGTTTTCGATAAAAACCGTAAGCTGTTTCATTTGCGGTCGGCTCCTTTCATAATAAATTTTTGCGGTTGTCGGTGACGCGCTTTGCTTTGCCCTCAAAGCGTTTGAGAGTATTGGGGGATTCAAGCTGTATCACAGCGTCAAGTCCTAGCATTACACGCAGCGAGGATTTCAGCTTTGCCCGTATTCTTTCAAGCTCGGCAAAATCGTCGGTCATGCTGTCGGGCGAAAGCTCTACCCTGATCGTAAGGATATCTGAATGATTTTTCCTGTCAATGATTATTTCATAGTGAGGACCTATCTCGTCTGTTTTAAGAAGAACCTCCTCAATCTGGCTGGGGAATACATTTACGCCCCTGATTTTAAGCATATCATCCGTTCTGCCGCTGAGATTTTCCATACGTGCGGTGGTTCTTCCGCACTTGCACGGCTCATACATAAGCCTTGTAATATCTCTTGTGCGGTATCTGATAAGAGGGAGAGCCTCCTTGGAAAGGCAGGTAACAACAAGCTCGCCCTTTTCTCCTGCGGGGAGGACTTCGCCTGTTTCGGGGTTTATTACCTCGGCAATAAAGTGATCCTCGTTTATGTGCATACCGCAAAGTTCGGTGCATTCTCCCGAAACGCCGGGACCTATAAGCTCGCTCATTCCGTAATTCTGAGTAATGGTAAGGTTATCGCCGAAAAGCTTTTTCATCTCATCACGCATTGCTTCGGTAAGCAGTTCGCTGCCTACAAGCGCTGTTTTCAGCTTCAGGTCGGTTTTGGGATTAAGTCCCATCTGAGTTGCGACCTCTCCGATCCTCAGAGCATATGATGGGGTCGCAACGAGCAGAGTAGAGCCGTAGTCCTTCATGTACATTATCTGCTTTTCCGTATTTCCCGTAGACGACGGTATAATACACGCTCCTATTCTTTCAAGACCGTTATGTAATCCGAGAGCGCCTGTGAACATACCATAGCCGAAGCATATCTGGCATATATCGCTGCTTTCCGCACCGCCTGCCGAAGCAAGACGTGCGACGCATTCAGCCCACGTTTCGAGATCCTTTTTTGTATATCCCACAACGGTAGGCTTTCCGGTAGTTCCCGATGATGCATGTATTCTTGCAAGCTTACTTTTATCCACTGCAAAAAGACCAAATGGATAATTATCCCTCATGTCCTGCTTTGAGGTAAATGGCAGACGTTTAAGGTCTTCAAGTGTTTTGATATCCTCGGGCTTTATTTCTGCGGCATCCATTTTTTTACGGTAGGGTTCGACCCTTTCGTATACTCTTGCCACGGTTTTTTTCAGCTTCTCAAGCTGAATGGATTCAATTTCCTCTCTTGAAAGAGTTTCTTCCTTTGCCCATATCATTTTATATGATCATTCCTTTCTGAGTATCAAGCCTATAAGTTCATGAAGCCAGCGGATATGCCTTAAATACCTTGATAATATTACCACAAAAAAGCCGGCTTGTCAACTATTTTTATTGATTTTGCTTCATACTCAAAAATTGCTTTGATTTTTGATCATATCTTTCGTCGTATGTCGGTCAAATTCTTTTCCGCCGGAGGTGATATCTCACACTGCGGCGGAAATAATTCGTCGGTGTAGGGAACGAATAACAATACCATTCAGGCTTTCTGCATCTTATTCACATGATCAAAAATACTCCTGCTATTACAGCGTAACGGGATACTATCCACAGTATGATAAATAAAATCATCGCTCCTATGGATGTTCCCCCCGAAGTCTTTAAAAGCATGGAGCAGTTCATGCCGTTTTCTGCGGAAAGCCTTTTGATCTGTCCTGCCTTTGAAATTACGGTTTTGTAATAAAAATAGTTGGAAAATGCTGCAAAAGCAAAAATTACAAGCATACTGAGAATCGAGCATATATTGTATACAGCTACCAAGGAGCCGCTTGACAGATCAATCGATGCAATCCTTTCTATAACGCTTTCGTAAGCCGGATACATATTTATCATAATATCCTTTAAACCGTTCTCATTAAGCATAGTTGCCAAGCTCACAGCAGCAGAGGGAATCGAGATTATAGTCTTGATCACCAGGGCAAGCAAAGCAAGCAGGGGCATTTTTCTGTATGAAAGGTAGAATTCAGGGAAAAACATAGCAGGGATATTAAGGCTCAGCTTAAATCCCGTATCCTTCATGACTTTGAATTTCGGGAGATAATAATGCGTATTTGTACCCACATAATCTGCAATATCACAGGTATTAAGCTCATCGCCGTACTTCTCCTCAGGATTAAAGCCGCAAAGGGGATCGGAAAAATTTACCATATACGGGTACATATTTTCCATAGCTCCGCCCTCGTTGCGTCCCTGAGGTTCCGAGCCGCCCGAAAAGCTCCTGTTCTGATGGTATGGATTTTTGTTACCTTCAAGATTATTTGATTTAAGGTAATATTCGGTAGGCGCACCGCAATTATCGCAAAAAAGCTGATCATCTCTAAGGGGACTTGCGCAGACAGAGCATTTTAATGTGACGGACGCCTGCTCCTTTTCCTCGTTATCTGCCTTCCAGCTTATGTGTCGTTTATGAAGTTCATCGTTAATACATCTGCCCTCGCTTTTGTAGCAGTCCCTGTGATAGGGAGTGCCGCACTCAGGGCAGACAACGATATCGTCATTTTCGGCAAATTTTTTGCCGCAGGATTTGCATTCATATCCGGTATAATCAAACAAGCTATACTCCTCCATTCGGAAAGAAAAATATTCATTTAAAGCGCTTTTATCTGAAATATGAATACAGACTGCACTTTATCATGCCGTTATAAAGCTTTCTGCGCTTATCAGCCCTTTTTCCGAAGAATCTTTCAAAATCCTCGTGAGGAGAAATAACGGCGCACGGGTGATCCCTGTCGGCAAAAAAGACCTTACCCATTTCTGTATAAAGCTTTTCCGCCTCCTTAATCTCAAGAAGACGTTCACCGTAGGGCGGATTGCATACGGTTATCTCTCCAGCCTTGTTTTCATAATCTTTGATATCCGCCTTTTCTACCCTGATACGCTTTTTTATCCCTGCCTTTACGCAGTTGTCTGCAGAAAGCCGCACGCATTCCGGATCGATATCATACCCGAAAGCAAAAAAATCACTGTCACGGATAATAGCATCCATTGCACGGCTGCGCTCGTCACGCCATACTTTTTCGGGAATGCAGTCCCATTTTTCAGCAGAAAAGGTCCTTTTAAGTCCGGGGGCAATGTTCAGTGCCTTATATGCCGCTTCGATAAGGAATGTACCGCTTCCGCAGAAAGGATCGCAGAAAACGGTGTCTTTTCCGACCTTTGCAATATCTATAATTCCCGCCGCAAGGGTTTCCTTGATAGGGGCGGCATTGGAATTTTTGCGGTAACCTCTTTTGTGAAGTCCTGCTCCCGATGTATCAAGGTAAACGGTGACGTTATCCTTTAATATATTGAACTGGAGCTGATGGACCGCACCGGTTTCTTCGAAATATCCGACATGATAAACCGAGGAAAGCCTGTCAACAGCAGCCTTTTTTATTACTGACTGACAGGCGGGAACGCTTGAAAGCTTTGAACTAAGGCTATGCCCCTTAACGGGAAATGCGTCATTTTTGCCTATAAGGTTCTCAAGAGATATTGATTTCACTCCATCAAAAAGAGCATCAAATGTGTCGGCATAAAACTCCGCAAGCTTTATCTGCACCCTTTCTGCGGTTGCAAGACATAGATTTGCACGGGCAAGAATATCAAAGCCGCCTTCAAAGGAAACTCGTCCGTCCGTAACGGTGATATTTTCTCCGCCTATACGTCTGATTTCAAACTTAAGCACGCTCTCCAGACCGAAATGACATGGGCAGCTAAGAGTTATTTTATCCATTTTTCAACCATCTTTCGGTTAGATAAGCACAGATAAACCGACTGTTTTATTTGCACTTACCGTTCCTGTTTTTATTGCTTCAAAACTGTAATTTAACAGAGCTATTACATATGATCACTGCGGCATATTGCTCAGCAGTTCATCTGTCAGAGCGTCAATGTCAATGGAATTTGCCGCCTCAGTGCTGATTTGTGCTGTTTCGGCATTGTTAATATTCAATGCAGAACCGCCGCATTTTGTGCAGATCGCAGGAACGTTTGTGGATTTGTAGTATCCGACCGCTCCCGTAGGGCAGTTTCCGCTTGCAATAAGCCCGGTATTGGAACAGTAGTAAAGCTCCTTTACGGTTTCGCATTTGGGAAACTCTGTTTTTGTTCCCGCATCGGCAATATCTCCGAAAATATTTTTCCAAAGCTGCGCTGTTCCGTAATAAGTACCCGATTTAACGGTTCTGTTATCGTCATAGCCGTACCATACACCGCTTACATAATCGGGAGTGCAGCCCACGAACAGATTATCTCTCCATTCCTGCGAAGTACCTGTTTTTCCGACAACGGGCACATTATCCAGCTTTGCCGCCTTACCTGTACCGTTGGAGCCGATTATTACCTGTTCCAGCAGCTTATTCATTACATATGCCGATTCTTCGCTTATAGACTGAATGGGAGTGTACCTGTGCTGGAGTATGGTTTCTCCCGACGGGTCGAGAACATAGGTATAGGAAGTGGGGGCAAAATACTTTCCGCCGTTGCCGAACACCTGATATGCTGCAACAAGCTCTCTGAGATATACGCCCTCCGTGAGCGCTCCTACCGACATAGGCGAAAGATCCGCGTCATATGCGGTAAGAGTGGAAAGTTGAAATCTGTTCATTACAAAATCAAATACATTTGACGGTCCCGCCGCTTCGACAAGACGTGCGGAAACGGTATTGAGCGAGCGCATAAGAGCCTGAAAGGTAAAGTATGATTGTCCGCTCCAGACGTTGCTTGCGCCTGTGGAGCTGTAGTTTGTAGGCCATTTTCTGGTTTGTCCGGGATTGTTCTCGTCGGGTATATCAATAGGAAGATCAATGTATATTGAGGACCATGTGGCAAGATTGTTTTCGATTGAATACGAATATGCTGCAAGGGGCTTGAAGCTTGAACCTGCCTGCCTTTTTGCCATCGTTGCACGGTTGAAGATATTCGAGCCTGCCTTATCGCCTATTCCGCCTGCAACAGCAAGAATATTACCGGTGTAGTCCATACATATGAATGCCGACTGGGGTGGGTCGTTCAGAACAGTGCTTGAAAAGGTTGAATAATCTCTGTACTTAGCCTCGATTTCCTCCTGCATCTCTATATCGATAGGAGTATAAATAGTATATCCGCCGTTATAAAGCATATCGCTTGCCTCATCAAATTCAACGCCGTAAAGCTCCATAAGATCAAGTGTAACATCTCTGATGACCATATCAACATACCAGTTCTGTATATTATCGGAATTTGTTTCCTGGGAAGTATCCCTGAATTTAAGCTCCTCGTTCACTGCGTTTTCATATTCCTGCTTGGATATTGCAGCATTATTGTACATCGCCTTCAGTACAAGCAACTGACGTTCGCGGTTTGCTTCGGCGTCCGCAAAGGGATTGAGCTTATTGGGATTTTTGGGTATGGCCGCAAGACAAGCCGCCTCGGCAAGATCAAGCTCGGATACGTCCTTGCCGAAATACTTCAGAGACGCCGCCTGTATCCCTGCGCAGCTTCCGCCCATACCTACGCAGTTAAGATAGGCCTCAAGTATCTCGTCCTTGGAACGGTAGCGTTCAAGGTCAGAGGCACGAAATATCTCGCGCATTTTTCTGTCCCAGCTTTCATCGTCATCTCCCGAAATGTTCTTTACAAGCTGTTGGGTTATTGTTGAACCGCCCTGACGTCCTCCGTACAGCATATTATGGGTGAGCTCGTTAAGGAATGCACCAAAGGTACGTTTCCAGTCTACTCCCGCGTGTTCGTAAAAACGCTCGTCTTCAATATAAACAAAAGCGTCCCTTACGTGCTGTGGGATACGGTCTATGGAAACAGGTATACGGTCTGCGCCGCGGCTGATGCTTGCAAGCTCTACCTCGTTTCCATCCTTGTCATTTCCGTAGATAAAGGTCGTATATGCGAGATTCAGGCTGTCAAGGTCAATGTCAATAGGTGTATTTTCCCGAAACTGCATTACATATACCGTAAGAGCTGCAGCAACGATGGATACGCTTATTACAGCAATAAGGATAAGCGACAGCAGCACTGTGCCTATTACCGTAAGGGTCTTTTTTACAGGTCCCGCCTTTTTTCTTTTCCTCTTTTTTTTGGCGGGAGCAGCCTTTGCGGAATTAGGGGAGCCTGTATTGATCTCTTCATGCTGTGATGAAGCTTTATTTTCCTTGCTCAAAATCATTTCCTCCTTTAAAGGACTGATGCAAAAATGAACACATCACTTTTATTATAGCATACATTACATTATTTTTAAAGTGTTTTTAGTGATTTTTAGTATTTGTCACCATTTTGTAACACATATTCGGGATACATGAACATTTTATCTTCCGATATATTGACGGATAGAACGGATTATTATATAATTATACAAAAGAGATTAACGGAGGTCAAAAAATGGTTGGGTATTACGAGGACGAAAATCTGTGTGGCAGCCTGATATCGGATATAGCCGTATCAATCGGCAGCAAGCGTGACAGACTGCTCAAGGAGCTATGCAAATTTAAAACAGAGTCGGCAGACTGTTTCTGGCGCGAACGGATACAAAACGAAAAGTATCTGCCTTACATAATGATGTGCCGCAGCAGAGAATTTTCCGATTTCCTTGCAAACCGCCTGAGTGATTTCCTTGACAGGCTGCTTGACGGAATGAATATTTCCGATGCCGTAAACGAAGCGTATTTTTTGCTGCACATCTGCCTTTTTAAAGAGTCTGACAAGCTTTTCGGAGTGTATGCAAAGCTTGCGGATAATTATAAAAAAATGAAGATCCATGCATTGGGGTGGGTTGACGGAGATGTTATTTCCGAAAGCAGCCAGCCTGATTTTCTTTATCAAAGACATCGCCTTGAAGAAAGCTTCGGCTGCGAAACGAGTTTTTTTTCCTTTCTTACCGATACTCTTATAATGACAATGTGCAATGAGATAACACTTGACGGTGATAATGAAACGGTTACGGACAGGGTAAAGGAGCTTTTTGAAAAATATCCCCGCATTTATAAATCTGCAGGATTTTTTGCTTATTTTATCAAGGATAACTCTGCGGCATATGACAGATTTGCGGAATATCTTGACGACCCTGTAAATTATCCTGATATCATGTGGGTCATAGACGGTCTGAGCTTTGACGGCAAAACATTCGATCAGGGATCTCCCACAGCTTTTGCAGGAAAGGATAACGAAAAGATTCATTTTTCCATGCGTCTTGACAGCCTGGACATAAGGTGGTACGAATTTCTCACGAAAAAAATTATTTCGGATGCCAAGCACTTTACGACAGTCGACCCATATGCGATATCCCAGTTCTGCGCCAAATTCTCTGTTCAGTTGCTGAATATGTTCAACGATGAGAATGAATATGTGATGCAGCTTTACAGGGAATATTTTTCCGAGTCGGCAGTGATCGCCGCAAACAAAGCCGATTTTATCGGTCTGAGAAGATGCGGTCTTATACAAAGCGGCTGCGACTTTAAGGCTCTTTGCCTGAAAATTGCGGAAAGGATATGCATCGGACGGCAAAGATACTGTTTCTTCACTCTTTTTCAGTGTTTTTCCGATATTGACTGTGAGGTCAGGCGGGAAACGGCAAAAGAGCTTGCGGCATATCTTTCGGAAAACGACTGCTCTGACGCTCTTGCCCATCAAAGAAGCGCTTTTCTTTCAGAAGCAGCACGTTTTCTGAACGGCGAACCCTCTGCCCTTGAAGGCACTGAATAATATTCAGACAGGATTTTTCTTTCTGTAAATTCTGTATATCATTGCGGAGGTCACTGCCAGTATCGCCTCTATTGCCGCACAGATAATAAATTCCGGTGAAAAAGGTTCGGTTATCGCCGACCCCATCACGGTCGTCAGTATTATGCCGGGAGCAGTTCCGAAAAAAGTGCCTGAAATGTACTTTTTATAATCAAAGCGCATACTTCCCATAGCAAGACTGACAATATCATATGGCAGACAGCTTATAATACGCAGAAAAAAGGATCCGAAAAGCTGGTGCTTGCTGCCAAAGCTGCGGATAAGCTCTATTTTGCTGTTTTTTTTCGCAAGCCTGTCAACAGCTTCGCCTTCGGCAAATCTTCCCACGGCGTAGGGTATGCTCGCCATAATGATTATCCCCAGCATATTCACGGGAACAGCCGCATATATCGGCAGAACTGCTCCTGCCGCAGCAGCAATTATAAACATTGGGAAGAAATAAGACAGTGATTTGAGGGCATACATAAGAAGTATTACCGCCGCTGCTGCAAGAGGCTCGGCAGGAGTATAGCTCAGCACCTGCTCAAGGGTAAGGTTTCTGAATGCCTTGAAATATATTACTGCCATCAGGGCTATCATAATAAGCGGGGCTAAAAACAAAACAGATTTGATAATTTTTGTCGGTTTCATTTTCATCTTTCTTTCCAAAAAGCATATATACTTCAATTATATATTATACATCCAATGTGTAAATTTTCAACATAATATGGTGATATCTTTGTGTCAAAAAAATGAAAGCTTCCGTTCATCTGATAATTTGTCAAACCAAGGCAATGCCGAACAATTAACGGCAAAAGTCTTTGCCGCACATCTGCTTGCGGATTTTTCGTCATATTGCACCAAAACTCCTTGAAATACACATTTGTAACCTTTTATTGTTTTGCGATTTCTTGACTTTTATACCGTAAAATGATATAATGTAGCATATATTCGGTAAAAAATTGGATTTCGGGTGGTGATCTTATGATGAATGACACTTTCCCATATGGGCGGATTTCTTTACCGAGGGGTGACAAATTGAAAAGAAATATCATGACTGCAGTATATTCGGCGGCTCATTTCTTTGTTGACCTTGCCTGCGCATTTCTTATACTCAGATATGCATACAAAGGCGGCGCTGACATTTTTTTGTACTATAACTTCTGTGCGTTTGCCCTGCAAATGCCTATAGGTATATTTATCGATCGGTTCGGCGGAGGTCATCACAGCGCAGGTATCGGCTGTCTGCTTGTTTCGGCGGCATATATCCCGGCAGCCTGCGGATCTGATGAATTGTCGCTGTTTGCCGCTGTGACTGCAGGAATCGGAAACGCTCTGTTTCATGTGGGCGGAGGAGTCAGTGTGCTTGACAGCTATGAAAATTCGGGAGCACTGGGCATATTTGTTTCTCCCGGAGCAATAGGACTTTATCTCGGAACGCTGTGGAGCGCAGGAAATGTTTCATCTGCTTTGCCCGTAACAGCTATGATAGTTTGCGCTGCGGCGATTTTTTCGATGCCTTACATACTTAATACGGAAAGCAAGAGAGGAATGCCTGCCGAAGATCCCCTTATGTTTGGATTAAACATAAGGACTGCGGCAGCGGCGGCAATGTTTTTTGCTGTGGTCATCATCAGAAGCTACGGGGGCTTTGCAGTTGTCTTTCCGTGGAAAACCGCAGGAATAACAGCTTTAGCGGCAGTTCTTGCCACCGCAGGCGGAAAGGCTCTCGGAGGCTTTGCCGCAGATAAGGCGGGGATTACGGTCTCATCGGCTGTTTCAATGCTGTCTGCGGCTCTGTTATATCTTTTTTCGGATAATATCATTGCAGGGATCGGGGCAATACTGCTTTTTAATATGTCAATGCCCGTAACGCTGAGGTGTGCGGCAGACATTTTCAAGGGCGGCAGGGGATTTTCCTTCGGATTGCTTACGTTTGCGCTTTTTATCGGATATATTCCCACCTTTGTTTCTCACGGAAATTCATATGTTTCACACGGAGGAATGAGCGCTTTATGCATATTATCCGCAGCAATGCTGACAGCAGGCTTTATTCTGTGCCGAAGGAACCGGAAAAATGACGGCGGCGATAATTAGTTCAATGGTAAGGGCGCTTATGCTTACGCTCATATTCGAGATGATTTTTTCTCTGCTGTGCAAAATAAGGAATAAACGCAGTTTTCTTGTGATAGGTCTTGTAAATCTGCTCACAAATCCTCTTGTAAATGCAATTTATAACGCAGTTGCCGCTGATTTAAACGGAATAATGCTCGCTGCTGTTACGGCTGTTCTTGAAATAGCCGCTGTAATTACCGAGGGCTTGATATACAAAGATATGACGGATATAAAAAAGCCAATGCTGTTTTCGCTGGGCGCAAATATGTTTTCGTTCGGTCTGGGACTGATCATAGGTAAATTTATATGACGAAAGGCGGTTTCATTATGAAATTATCGTTGAAAAAGCTTTTATGCGGTGCATTGTCTGCGGCAGTAATAATGTCATTTTCTCCTTATGCGGCTGCGGATGTGATAATGGAACCTTTTTCAAATGATTTTTACAGTGAAAATATGGAGGACTGCAAGTATATTTATTGGCGCAGGTATACGGTGATAAATGACTGCGAGCTTCTTGAAAGTCCTCTGGGCAGCGATGTTATCAAGGAGCTTAAAGCGGGAGAAGTCATTACGCTTGATTTTTCATATACCGACAAGGACGGAAATGTGTGGGGAAGCTATCTTTTTGACTTTGATAACGATTTTTACGGCTGGGTACGTATGTCGGATACCGAGCTTATATATGACAGATATTCCTTTGACGAGGATCATTCGGAGGAATATGTGGAATATAGCGGAGAATTTGACGATTATAAGCCTGAAAATCAGGTGGTTCTGTGGACATATCCGGGTTCGGGGGAGATAAGCTTTATTTCCAAAGCCGAGAACTGGTTTACAGATCCGGGTTATTTCCTTTCTTTCGGCGAAAGTGCTGATAAAGTTTACACCGATGAAAACGGAGATAAATGGATATTTTTCGGTTATAATTACTGGGCATGGGTATACCTGCCCGACCCCGAATCGGAAAGCATAAACGGAGTTTCGACGGAGTTCACCCAAACTATTCCCACAGACATTCAGACCACATATATGTCCGAGGATATCGAGAATATGCGGGAGGCTGCGGCTAAGACCATAAGCCCCGATACCGCAGGGAGCTTCGGACTTCCTATAGGAATTGCGGCGGCAGCGGCGGCTGTTTCGGGTGTATCGCTTATGCTGCTCAGAAAAAAGAAAAAATAATTTGCAGGGAGATACAGATCATATGCCTGATTATGACACCTTTGAAAAGCTTGGCGAAAGCTGTGAGATTTGCGTGACAAAAGAGCATACCTTCGGAACAGACGCTTTTTTGCTGGCGGATTTCGCCCGTGCAAGGCATAAGGATACGGTGTGCGATCTGGGGACAGGCTGCGGGATCATTGCAGTGCTGATGAGGATCAGATACGAGCCTGAGCAGGTATACGGAATCGATATTCAGCCGCAGGCCATTGAGCAGTTCAGGATTACCGTGGAGCGTTCGGGGCTGCACGAAACCTATCCGCTGCTTATGGATCTGAAGGAGCTGACAGGGGAGGTGCCTTTGGGAAAATGCGATCTTGTTACCTGCAATCCTCCATACAAAGCAGCGAATGCGGGAATAGAAAGCGAGCTTTCCGCACATAAGATCGCACGGCATGAGATCCTCTGCAATATCGGCGACGTATGCTCCGCAGGAAACAAGCTGCTTAAATATGGGGGACGGCTTTGTCTGTGCAACCGCCCCGAAAGGCTTGCAGACGTTGTATGCGCTATGAGAGAAAACGGCATTGAACCGAAAAAGCTCAGGCTTGTTTCAAAAACTCCGTCAGACGCACCGTGGCTGTTCCTTATTGAGGGACGAAAAGGAGGCAATTCGTTCATGCGTGTTTTGCCGCAGCTTTATATAAGCGGCGGGGGAGCGATAAGTCCCGAGTTATCGGAAATTTACGGAAAATCACAAAAAAATGAAGGGAACATCTGATATGCCCGGAAAGCTTTATGTTGTGGGAACGCCTATAGGAAATATGGAGGATATGACCTATAGGGCAGTGAGGATACTTTCGGAGGTGGATTTTATCTGCGCAGAGGATACAAGGGTCACGGTCAAGCTTCTTAATCACTTCGGTATAAAAAAGCCGCTGCTCAGTTATCATGAACATTCGGCATCTCATGTTTCGGAAAATATTATAAGCAGGCTTCAGGGAGGCGAAAGCTGCGCTGTTGTTACAGATGCGGGAATGCCATGCATTTCCGACCCCGGAGAGGATCTTGTACGAATGTGCAGAGATCTCGGTATCCCCATTGAGGCTGTGCCGGGACCTACCGCAATGGCTACTGCGGCGGCTGTATGCGGAATACCTGCTGCACGGTTTTCCTTTGAGGGATTTCTTTCCGTTACAAAGAAGCAAAGATTTGCTCATCTAAAATCGGTTTCCTCGGATACTCACACGCTTATTTTTTATGAAGCGCCCCATAAGCTCAGATCAACTTTGCAGGATATGCTTGAATATTTCGGCGACAGGCGGGTGTCTGTATGCAGAGAGCTTACAAAAATCCATGAGGAGGTAAGACGGACGACACTTTCCGAGGCGGTAAGATATTACGAAGAAAATTTACCGAGAGGCGAATATGTTCTTGTCGTGGAGGGTGCCTGCGATAAAGCGGAAAAAAATGAATATTCGATAGAAGAGGCTGCCGAAATTGCACGAAAACTTATCGAAAACGGCAAAAAGCCTTCCGATGCCTGCAAGGAAGCGGCAGGTATTACCGGATTCAAGAAAAGCGATATTTACTCGTCAATATTGTAATTTCGGCAGAAATACGCATTTTTTTAAGTAAAAATTGCCGCTTGTAAATCAAGCCGGAGTATTTTTGGTAAAAATGCTCAAAAATCATGCAGGATTTTTTTTGCAAATTTTCATCTTTAATCTTGCAAAAACAGAATAAAGGTGATATAATAAAAACAGTCTTTATGTCGGTCGTTTAAAGGCATGGAGAAAATTCTACAGGGAGGTTGTTAACAATGGCGTTAACCAACACATATCTTATCAATTTGCTCGAAAATGTAAAGAAGCGTAATCAGGGCGAGCCTGAGTTCATTCAGGCCGTTACAGAGGTCATTGAGACTCTCGAACCCGTAATCAACAAGAGACAGGATCTCGTTGACGCAGGAGTTCTCGACAGACTCGTTGAGCCCGAAAGACAGATCATTTTCCGTGTACCTTGGGTTGACGACAACGGCAAGGTTCAGGTAAACCGCGGATTCAGAGTACAGTTCAACTCCGCTATCGGTCCTTACAAGGGCGGTATCAGACTTCATCCGTCCGTATATATCGGTATCATCAAATTCCTCGGCTTTGAGCAGGTATTTAAGAACAGCCTTACAACACTCCCTATGGGCGGCGGCAAGGGCGGTTCCGACTTTGATCCCAAGGGCAAGAGCGACGGAGAGGTCATGCGTTTCTGCCAGAGCTTTATGACTGAGCTTTGCAAGCACATCGGCGCAGACACAGATGTTCCCGCAGGCGATATC
>CAZDJG010000034.1:0-15108 GCA_964505695.1 uncultured Ruminococcus sp. | reverse complement strand
GAACCAATGGACGAGGCTTTGCTCGTGTCCCGGTTTATAGAGAACCCCTTAAGTCAAAGGTTAGAAAAGAGAAAAAATTTTTAAAATTTAAAAAAAACACTTGACAGCAGGCATATATTTGAGTTATACTATATCATTGATGGGGTATTCCCCGATGACGTATAATATGTGCGTCAGAAAAATCATGCAGACAAGGAGGAGAAAATAATGAAAAGAACATATCAGCCCAAGAAGCTCCACAGAAAAAAAGAGCACGGCTTTATGAAAAGAATGTCTACTAAAAACGGCCGTAAGGTGCTGTCCCGCAGAAGAGCAAAGGGCAGAAAGATGCTCTCTTACTGATTTACGATTATGCCTTTTTCTGCATTGCGGAGCTTTGTCCCTTTGCCGAAAAGGGTATAGCTGTATACGGCTAAAGGTATCTTATGACCACAAATGTTTTGTTTGTGGTCATATTTTTTAGAACCTGTATTTATAATGCAATATGTGGCATTTGCTTGTTAAGACAGGTTCTTAGCCGCATTCTTTTACGGAGGACTGACAAATGCTGTTTACTGTAAAGATAAATGATAATAAGGATTTTGTCAGGCTGTACGGAAAGGGCGCTTTTGTGTCCTGCGGAATGTGTACCGTTTATTACAGGAAAAACGGAAGAAAAATCAACCGCATAGGCATTTCAACGGGAAAGAAAATAGGAAACGCCGTTATGAGGAGCAGGGCAAGGAGAGTTATCAGGCAGGCATACAGGGAAAACGAAAAGGATTTTCCGAAGGGATATGATATCGTTGTATCCGCAAGAGCAGGCAGTACTCAGTGCAAGACCTATCATATAAGTACGTTTTTCAGAAAAAAGGTCATTCCTTCAATGAACGACCCTGCAAGGCAGAAGAGGAATGTAAAAAAATGACTCCTCTTGAAAAACTGGAATGGCTCCTAAAAAAAATCGTAAAGCTGCCCGTATATTTTTATAAAAGATTTATTTCGGCATATCTTCCCGCAAGGTGCAGATATTATCCGACCTGCTCGAATTATACGCTGGAAGCTATAGAAAAGCATGGGGTCATAAAGGGAATCATTCTCGGAGCATGGAGAATTTTAAGGTGCAATCCTTTTTCAAAGGGCGGCATTGATCATGTGCCGGATAAATTTGATCTGCTTTATCCGTTTAAAAAAGAAAACAACAGCTCTCATTCGTCGGAAGAATGAAGCGAGAATATATAGAGAACCCTTGAAAAAATTAAAACTTAAAGTAAATACGGAGGAAAAATCAGACTATGGGTTTTATTTCGGAATTGATAGGTATACCTCTCGGCTGGATAATGTGGGCAATTTATTCCGTAGTTAAAAATTACGGAATTGCAATTCTTATTTTTACCTTTGTTATCCGTCTTATTCTGTTTCCCATTTCGGTAAAGCAGCAGAAATCCTCTGCGGCTATGGCGGCGTTTCAGCCTAAGCTCGACAAGCTGAAAAAGCAGTATGCAAATAACCCGAACAAGCTTCAGGAAGAGCAGATGAAGCTGTATTCGGAGGAGGGCATAAATCCTATGGCATCATGCCTGCCTATGATATTGCAGCTTATTTTCCTTTACGGTGTGTTTGACGTTGTATACCGTCCTCTTTATCATATACTGAAGATAGGCAAGGACGGGATCGAGGCTCTCAAGACTGTGGCTGCGCCTATGTTTGAGGGCAATAATTACTTCAATGCCCGTCCCGAGCTTTATATTGTACAGGCTGTAAATGATAATCCCAATGCTTTTATCGGAGCTGAGGGCGTTACTGCCGAAATGATACAGAAAATAACAGAGTTTAACAATAAGCTTTTCGGAATTGTTGATCTCGGCGCTATCCCGAAATCCATATTTAATGAGGGAACGGTGTGGAACGCCGCAGCGATAGGACTGCTGCTTATCCCTATCATTTCGGGAGTTATTCAGCTTGCCATGACTATCTACAGCACAGTAAAGCAGAAAAAGCTCAATCCTGAGGCAGCGGCTCAGATGGGCAGCATGAACCTTATGCTTTATATAATGCCTCTTTTTTCTGTGTGGATCGCATTTTCCTATCCCGCAGGAATAGGATTTTACTGGATATGCTCTTCGATAGTGGGACTTATTCAGATGTTCGTGCTTAACAAGGTGTATACCCCCGAATATGTTGCAAAGCTTGTTGAAAAGGACAAGCTAAAAAAGAAAAATCAGAAGAAGTCAGGCATTATGCAGAAGTATAACGAGCTTCTTCAGGAGCAGCTCAAACAGCAGAACGTTTCTAACGAAAATAACAGAAGAATTTCCTCCGCACCCGTTATGATTGATGAGGAAACAGGCGAGGAGATAAAGCTTTCAAAATCCCAGGCGAAGGAATATGAGCGAAAAATCATCGCCGAGGCAAGAAGAAGGCAGGCTGAAATGTACGGCGACGGAACAGTTTCAAATTCGGATAAGGATGATTAATTTTTTAGTATATAAGGAAAGGATGTATTTGTATGAAAAAGGAGTTTACCGCAGGCACCGTTGAAGAAACTAAGCAGCTCGCAGCTTCGGAATTCGGCGTTGACATGAGCAAAATAACCTTTACTGTTGTTGAGGAAGAAAAAAAAGGTTTTCTCGGGTTTGGAAAAACAGACGCAAGAGTTATCGCAGAATATGAAAAAAACAAGGCTGAAATCGCAGGAGATTATATTACAGAGATACTTAAATGCATGGACATTGACGCAGAGCTTGAAATTACCGAAAATGAGGACGGAGCTGTTATCGACATCAAGGGAGATACAACGGGAACTGTTATCGGCAGAAGAGGAGAAACTCTTGACGCTATCCAGTACCTTGCTTCAATGACCGCTAACAGAGGGGATAAGGAATATTACAGGATAAGCCTTGATTCCTGCGGATACAGGGAAAAGAGAAAGGCTATACTTGAGAATCTTGCAAGAAAAATCGCAAAGAGCGTTCTCAGAAGCGGAAAAACTTCTACTCTTGAACCCATGAATCCTTACGAGAGAAGGATCATACATGCGGCTGTCAGCGAGATCGAGGGTGTTACATCAAAGAGTATCGGCGAGGAGCCTTACAGAAAAGTTGTTATTTCTTCGGTAAACGGCAGACCCGAAAGAAAGGGCAATCCTCAGAAAAGGGGAGGTCAGAAGCCTCATCAGAGGAGAGAGCCTCATTCTATGGATCTTATGAAGACATCATTTGAAAAGGACTATAAAAAGCCAAAGCCCGAGGACAGTATGTTTGACGGTGAGCTTTACGGAAAAATTGATCTGTAATTTTAAAGAGCCGATTTATATCGGCTCTTTCTGTCTTTAAATAATCTGAAAAAATGTTCCACGTGGAACAATGAAAATGAATGAGAGGAACAGCTTATATGGGAGAGCCTTCAAAACTGCCGAATATAGGAAAAATTGTCGAAAAACAGCTTAATGATGCGGGAATATTTACATATGAAGATTTGAAAAATTCAGGTGCGGAAAAGGCATGGCTTAAAATTCAGAAAAATGACAGATCTGCTTGTATTCACCGTTTACTTGCGTTGGAGGGAGCTTTAATGGGCGTTAATAAAAAAGATATTCCGTCCGAAAGAAAAGCAGAGCTTAAAAAATTTTACGAACTGAACAAATTATACTGATTAGGAATTTTTATATGAATATTATTAGCTTTGAAGAATTTAAAAATATATTTTTAGGAGAGGGTCTTGAAATAAATAAATCCCAGTATGAAATGCTTGACAAATATGCCAATATGCTGGTTGAGTACAACAAAGTGATGAATCTTACGGGAATTACCGACCCTATGGGGATAAGCGAAAAGCATTTTCTTGACAGCCTGCTTATTTTCAAGTACTGCAATATACCCAGAAATGCAAAGGTCATTGATGTGGGGACAGGTGCGGGATTTCCGGGAGTTCCCATGAAAATATACCGTCCCGATATTCAGGTAACGCTTCTTGACAGTCTTATGAAAAGGGTGAAATTTCTTGAAGAGGTTTCAAAAAATACTCTGGATATGGAATGCATACATTCCCGTGCAGAGGACGGAGGACACAGCGAAATGCTCAGGGAGAAATATGACGCTGCCGCTGCAAGAGCTGTTGCGGCGCTTCCCGTGCTTGCCGAGTATTGTATGCCGTATGTAAAGGTCGGCGGCATTTTTATCGCCATGAAGGGTCCGAACGAAAACATTGACGAGGGTAAAAGCGCAGTTGAAGTACTGGGCGGAAAAATATCCGATATATTTGAATATTCGCTTCCCTGCGGAGATAAAAGGGTTATTATCGTAATAAAAAAAATATCAGACACTCCGACAAAATATCCGCGCACAGGCAGTCAGATATCAAAAAAGCATTTGTAATTTTAATTTATTTGATTGAAAATTTTTTCATTATGTCGCTTCGTAGCGAAAACTTACGCTTTATTTTTGGAATAAAGGGCATTAAAATAATATCATAGCTACACAAATCTGAAAGGAATGATATTATGGCGATGCCCTTTAAAATTAACCTGCTTGAAAATATCGGCGGTATTATTATGAATGAAAAGCCTGCGGGAAAGGTTATAGAGGTGAATATTGACAGAATATATCCAAATCCTAACCAGCCGAGAAGAAGATTCAGCGAATCCGATCTTGCAGAGCTTGCTCAGAGCATTAAAACCAACGGACTTATCCAGCCTATTGTTGTAAGACGGCTTGATATCGGCTATGAGCTTATTGCGGGGGAAAGGCGGCTTCGTGCGGCAAGACTTTGCGGTATGGAGGAGATATCCTGCATTATTGTTGATACGAACGAAAGAGGCTCGGCAATGATGTCCCTTGCGGAAAATATGCAAAGAAAGGATCTGAATTTCTTTGAGGAGGCGGAGGCAATAAATGTCATGACCGACCTTTTCGGCTACACTCAGGAGGACGTTGCGCTGCGGCTTGGTAAATCCCAATCAACTATCGCAAATAAGGTGCGCCTGCTGAAATTTACCCGTCCCGAAAGAAAAAAGATGATTGAATACGGTTTTACCGAACGCCATGCAAGAGCGCTGCTTTCTGTAGATTCCGCAGATCTGAGAGATGAACTGATCGAAGAAATATATCAGAGAAAGCTTAATGTGGAAAATACCGAAAGGCTTATTGAATCAAGACTCAGCCAAAGCAGGGAAATGCAGAGAATAAAAAAGTGCCGCGGAGCTTTTAAGGATGTCAGACTTTTTGTGAATACAATAAATCATGCGGTGGACGTTATGAAGGCTGCGGGGATAAATGCAGAGGTGATGAAAAATAAGGAAAAGGAATATACAGAAATAATTGTAAGGATACCAAACAAGGCAGGCTGAAAATATGTGATAATTGGAGAATGTTCCACGTGGAACATTCTTTTTTTATTATCTTTGACGGTTGAAATTTCTTATAATGAATGGTATAATTATATCATTATGAAGATCAGAAAAAAGGAATGATAAAATGACCAGAATTATTGCAGTTGCAAACCAGAAGGGCGGCGTTGGAAAATCAACATCTGTTGTGAACATAGCTGCTTCTATAGGTATCAGAGGTCAGAGAGTGCTGTGTATAGACATGGATCCGCAGGGTAATACTACAAGCGGCTTCGGAATAAGAAAAAAATCCGTTTCAGTGACGATTTATGATATTCTTATGGGAAAAAGACGTATTACCGAGGGTATCATTGAAACTGCTTATAAGAATGTATCGGTTATTTGCAGCACATCTGCCCTTGCGGGAGCTGATATTGAGCTTGTTAATCTCGATAACCGTTCAAACCGTCTGAAAATGCAGCTTTTGACTGTAAAAAACAATTATGATTACATATTCATCGACTGTCCGCCGTCGCTTTCACTTCTTACGGTGAATGCGCTTTGCGCTTCCGACGCCGTTCTTATCCCTCTTCAGTGCGAGTACTATTCACTTGAGGGACTTTCTCAGCTTGTTGAATCAATACGGCGTGTAAAGCAGCACTATAACCCGAATATAGACATTGACGGGATAGTTTTTACCATGTTCGATTCACGGCTCAATCTTACAGGTCAGGTCGTTGCGGAGGTTCAGAAGCATTTCCCAAAAAAGGTCTACCGCACAGTAATTCCCAGAAATGTAAAGCTTTCCGAGGCTCCAAGCTTCGGCAAGCCCGTTATTTATTACGATAAGTCTTCAAGAGGTGCAGAGGCTTATGAAAAGCTTGCAGAGGAAATGCTCATACGTCACGGCATAACGGATATTACTCCGAAGCCCGTAAAAAAGAAGCTTTTCGGAATGGTCAAAGTTTGATGAAAGGATTGATATAAAATGGCACTTGGATCAGGACTTGACGCATTATTTGAAGATAATACCCTGCAGAGCAAAGAATCACAGACTCTCCGTATGTCTGAGATCGAACCGAACAAAGGTCAGCCCCGTAAGGATTTTGATGAAGAGGAAATAAGAGAACTTGCGGAATCTATCAGGGAGCACGGACTTATTCAGCCAATCGTTGTCAGACCCATGCCTAACGGAATCACATATCAGATAATCGCAGGGGAGAGAAGATGGAGAGCCTGCCGTGTTCTCGGTATGAGCGAGGTCCCTGTTCTGATAAGGGAGATGGACGATTTTGAGGCTTCTCAGCTTGCAATAATTGAAAATATACAGCGGTCGGACTTAAATCCCATTGAAGAGGCGTTTGCTTTCAGGGAGCTTATTGAAAAATATGAGATGACTCAGGAAAATCTCGCAAAGGCGATGGGAAAATCCCGTCCGTATATTGCCAATTCTATAAGGCTTTTATCGCTGCCCGACGAGGCTGTTGAAAAACTGAGAAACAGAGAAATATCCGCAGGTCATGCAAAGGTTCTGATGTCCATTTCGGATAAAACAAGGATCAATGCGGCTGTTGAAGCTATTATTAAGGATAAACTCAGCGTCCGTGAAACGGAAAAGCTTGCTGCCCGTCTGAACAGCGAAGGTGAAGATGATAAGCTTATTAAGACAGAACATGAAGTAAAGAAAATGAAGAATTTCTTTACCGAAATGGAGCTTAGTCTGAAGGACAGGCTCAACAGAGGCGTAAAAATCAGCGGAAACGGCAAGGGAAAGGGAAAAATCACTCTTACCTTTGAGGATAAGGACGATCTTTGCAGACTTACAAACGAGCTGATATCAATTGAAAACAGCACCGAAAATTGAAAAATCCGACAGAATGTTCCACGTGGAACATTCTGTCGGATCATTTACATCAATGAAAGAATATCCTCGCTTGAAAGATTAGGCTGTGCGGTGCGGTTTATGGAAAAGGCAAGCAGATGTGCGGTTCTGTCGATAAGCTTGTCGATATCGCGGGGAGTTACCATCATATTGGGCATATGCTTATCCGGAGCGGTTCCTGTAACATTTTCAACGATACTGTGCATATCAACTACGGTGGGAACTCCTACGGCTATCACCGGAATGCCGAGTGAATCCCTTGAAAGCTCCTTTCGTCTGTTCTGAACTCCCGATCCGGGGGATATTCCCGTATCCGTTATCTGAATTGTTGTGCCGAGACGGGAAATATCGGTGCAGGCAAGAGCGTCAACGGCGATAACACAAGTGGGATTTACCTTTTCGCAGACGGCATAGATAAGCTCGGAGGACTCAATTCCCGTTTGTCCCATTACTCCCGCTGCAATGACGGAAACAGAATTAAACTCGGGTACGGAAAACTCCTGTCCCATATTTTCACGTGCAACATGACGGGTCGCGATTATCCTTGAAGCGGTTTTCGGTCCGAGGGCGTCGGGGGTTATGCTTTCATTTCCCAGTCCCACAACAAGCAGACGTTCCTTGTCGGGTATAAGGGAGGATAATTCATCGGCAATATTCATGGACTGTTCGGAAAAATCCTCCGGATGCGCGGAAAGACGATCGGTTTCAACAGTGATATATCTTCCCTTGCTTTTCCCTATTTTTATTCCTGCAAGGATATCATCAACAATTATTTCCGTAATTGAGCAAACGCTGCTTTTTCGCAGCTTTCTGCGTATTCCCTTCGGCAACTCGTCCGATTCGGGGTCTATAAGCTCTACTGCAAGATCCGTTCGAGAATATTTTGAGAGGGACATTTTAATTATCCTTTCCTTTGAATTTTTATTATATTATGTGCAATATAACTAAAATATCCATAACAAGTCAATAGAAAAATTTACATACTATGGTATTGAAAAAACATTTGTATAATGGTATAATATTATAGTGTCCGAAATATTACGGCCGACAATGGATATTCCGGGCAGGGATTTTATAATCGTGATTGGAACGGCGTCATTACGCTCCGCAAAAGCCAAATCCGTGTCATTGGCTTTATTCACGGCTGTTAATCCGTTTTGAAAAATATGTTTTAATGGCTGTGGATGTTTGTCATTCACAGAGAAATTTTGATGGAGGTTTTTTCTATGCCTAATATTAAATCCGCTAAGAAGAGAGTTAAGGTTATTGCCGCAAAGACTCTTCAGAACAAGATGGTAAGGTCCAATCTCAAGACAGTTATCAAGGCTGCCGACGCCGAGAAGTCTCCCGAAGCTATCAAGCTTGCTATCAAGAAGGTTGATCAGGCTTGCGCTAAGGGTATTATGCACAAGAATAAGGCTGCAAGAAAGAAGAGCCAGCTTGCAAAGAAGCTTAACGCTGCTCAGTAATTTTCTTATTTATATTGTATCAAAAAGGACTGTTGCGGAAAACAGTCCTTTTTTAATAATCAGTGATAACTCACCGTTTTATACCGGTTATACTTTTGATTATGGATCAGCAGGGTTTTGCAGCAAGGAAATTGCTGCAAAACTATTTTTTTATCCTCCCAACATTTATAAAAATGCGGACACTATATATATGAACGTTCAAAAACCGACAGGAGGTTTCCATGGATATAAGCAATAAAACAATAGAGGAATTTTCCAAAAAAATCTACGGCTTTGCATACGATAAAACAAGGGATTGCTATAAAGCCGAGGATCTTGCCCATGATATCATTATTGTTCTTCTCAGCTTGAAAAAGCGGGATATTTCCAATATGGACGGTTACATATATACCGTGTGCTGCTACACCTGGGCGAATTATCTCAAAAAGGACTGCAAAAACCGCAGAAATCTGCCCATTGATGAAATGGAACTGTCCGACGGCAGCTCTGTTGAAAATGAGACGGAAAACAAAGTGATAATGGAAAGAATGTGCAGGGAAATATCAAGGCTTTCCAAAAATCACCGCAATGTTACGGTCATGTTCTATTTTAATAATCTGTCCTGCGAGGAAATATCCGAAAGGCTGGGTATGAACCCGTCAACCGTGAGATGGTATCTTGGTCAGTCAAGGAAAAAAATCAGGGAGGGCATTGATATGAATGAAAATTTAAGCTATGTACCGGTAAGTATGTACTGCGGTCATGACGGCTGGTCAAATGATATGCATATGCACGGACTGAATAATAATATTCTCGTGCAGAATATCGTTTACGCCTGCTACGGCGAGCCTGTGACTGTTGAGGAGATTTCAAGAAAGCTGAATGTTGCGGCGGCGTATCTTGAATTTTACATTGACGACCTTGTTTACATGGATTATCTGAAGAAAAAGGGAAACAAGTATCAGACGAATTTTTATATCAGGGATAAGGCAGCAGCGCTTGCCGCAGATAAGTACAACTATGAAAATATCGGTTCTGCGGCAGAGAAAATATTCGGCGAATTAAAGGCGAGGTTCGGCGATATTATCGGTATAGGCTTTATGGGTTGTGAGCTGAACAAGGAATATCTGCTGTGGAATTTCTTTGCGGACTGTGCAAGGTATGTTTTTAATAAGGGTCTTTATTCGGAGTATCCTAAGACCAATCCGAAATATAAAAATCTTGAAACGCCTCTCAGAAAAGATGGTACAAGACATTGGGTCTGCGCAATGCTGAAAAATTGCAGGGATAATTATCCCGACAAAAAAATTGAAGAGTTCGGACGCATTTCACACGGAAACGGGATAAAGACCAGAGAGGCGGCAATGGATTTCAATGATTTTGTACAATGCTCAGTGGGAAACGGCTGCGGAAAGACCCGAAATTCAAGTAATGTGTTCTCGATACAGTTCGATTACTGGCAAAATGCAAATTGGCGTGAATTTAACGGTGAGGAGCTGCTCATGCTTGCCCGTATCCGTGAGATAATTTTAAGCGGCGAAACGCCTAACAGCTATGACATATCCATTATTTCCAAAATGGCGGAGCAGGGTTATGTTAAGGTGGAAAATGAGATACCGTCCCTGCTTGTTCCCTTTATGACCGATGAGGAAAGAAAAGCATACGAGAAAATTCGGGAGGATATCCGCATAGCTGTGGGGATTAAAACGGTGACGGATTATTATGACGGTTACGGCAAAATGATGGATAAGATAATTCCCGATTTCCTTGATGAGGATATCAGGCAGTATCACAAATATTCGGCTTGGGGGACATGGGCTGCGATTGCGTGGGTTAGGCTGAACGGGCTTATCAAAGAGCCTGACGAAACCGAGCAGAAAGCTGCTATGACTATGCTGTGGCTTGGATAAAAAAGACCGGAGGTTACGGACAGCTTGCCGAAAAAGCGGAAAAGTAAAAGACCATCGCAAATAAGCTCACGGTAAAGTTTAGGTCAAGCCTTTTCAAAGGCTTGCAGGGGGTCAAGGGGGGCAGAGCCACCCTTGTCGCCCTCCGCAGAGGGCGAAATCTCCTTACTGACAGATTTAAAGGCATTATATTTCAGCGGTCAAATTATAGGTGTGCTACAGCCGCCTGAGTGAAAAACATTTATCCGTATGCATTAAGAATATTTTGTTGATTAAACAAAACCGTTATTCTCAGGCGGCTGTTTCGGAAAAGAGCACGTCAGTGCGTTTTTTAAGCTGCGCAAGCAGCAAGCCGCCGTAAGCGGCGATAAATCACCATTTTTAAACAAATTAAGGGGCTGTTTTCCGCAGCCCCGTTTTCTATGTATATAAAAATGTTCCACGTGGAACAAAATCAATTGTATATGTTAGTATAATTCATCGGCTGAATAAGTGTTCCGACAGCATCATCATTTTTCAATTACCCCTTTTGTGTTGTATTTTAATATTATTGCCTGATAAAAAAGCGGTTATTGCCTGTAAATATCAATAACCGCTTGATTTTTCTTACTTTACTTCGATAACAGTCTTGCCGCCCATGTAAGGCTGTAATGATTTGGGTATCCTGATAGAACCGTCCTCATTGAGGTTGTTTTCGAGCAGCGCAATGAGCATTCTCGGAGGAGCGGCAACGGTGTTGTTAAGGGTATGCGCAAAATACTTTTTGCCGTCTGCGTCCTTGACCCTGATACCAAGACGTCTTGCCTGAGCGTCGCCGAGATTTGAACAGCTGCCCACTTCAAAGTATTTCTTTTGTCTGGGACTCCATGCCTCAACATCGTAGGATTTTACTTTAAGGTCTGCAAGGTCGCCCGAGCAGCATTCTATGGTTCTTACCGGTACGTCCATTGAGCGGAAAAGCTCAACGGTGTAATGCCACATTTTATGGAACCATTCCATGCTTTCCTCAGGCTTGGAGATAACTATCATTTCCTGCTTTTCAAACTGGTGGATACGGTAAACGCCTCTTTCCTCGATACCGTGAGCGCCCTTTTCCTTTCTGAAGCAGGGGGAATAGCTTGTGAGAGTATGGGGGAGCGTATTTTCATCAACGATGGTGTCTATATATTTGCCTATCATTGAATGCTCGCTTGTGCCGATAAGATAGAGGTCCTCGCCCTCGATCTTGTACATCATAGCGTCCATTTCCGCAAAGCTCATTACTCCCGTAACAACTCCCGAACGTATCATAAACGGAGGAATACAGTAGGTAAAGCCCTTGTTTATCATAAAATCCCTTGCATATGAGGTTACTGCGGAATGCAGACGGGCAATATCTCCCATGAGATAATAAAATCCGTTTCCTGCCACCTTTCTTGCGGCGTCAAGATCAATGCCGCCCAGCTTCTCCATAATATCGGTGTGATAGGGAATTTCAAAATCGGGAACAAAAGGCTCGCCGAAACGTTCAAGCTCAACGTTTTCGCTGTCGTCCCTACCCACGGGAACGGAGGGGTCAATGATATTCGGAATGGTCATCATTATCTTTTTGATTTTCTCCGCAAGCTCTGTTTCCTGCGATTCAAGCTCCGCAAGGCGGTCGCCGAATTTAGTTACCTGAGCCTTAGCCTCCTCAGCCTCGTCCTTTTTTCCCTGAGCCATAAGCGCACCTATCTGCTTTGAGATCCTGTTGCGGTCGGCTCTCAGGTTATCTGCTTCCTGCTTTGCGGCACGTGACCTTTCGTCAAGCGCTATGACCTCGTCAACGAGGGGGAGCTTGCTGTCCTGAAATTTCTTTTTGATGTTTTCCTTTACAATATCGGGATTTTCTCTGACAAATCTGATATCAAGCATTTTTTCATTCCTCTAATCCTATAGCGATCCTACAAAACATAGCCTCGAAATCCTTAAGGCGGTATTTAATAAGATTACTATATTAAAATATTCAGTATCGCATTTTAAAAGCGTACACAACTATCTTATTATAGCATAAAACGGCAAAAAATCAAGTATATTTATGAAAAATCGGATAGTTTCCTTGTATCGCAGCATTTTTTTATTCGCCTGTCCTTCACGCATAACGTTCAAGCCGGTATTTTACCATACCCGGCATTCTCATCGTCAGGCTCAATTTCCATTTTTCAAAGCATAATACTTCCCTTGATGCTGCCGTATCTGATACGGCTGCGATCGTATCATTCCTGCTTGTTCCTTGATGAAATATAGCTTCGGATAAGCTCTGCCGCAGCGTCGCAGGTAAGCTTTTCGCTGTTTATGCAAAGCTCGTAGCTGTCGCTGGCGCCCCACTTTGTTTCCGCATGATAGTTGTGGTAGGAGGCTCTTGCCTTATCGGTGCGGTTAAGCTTTATCTGCGCCTCCTTTAATGATAATCCCTCTAATTTTGCGGCTCTTGCGGCTCTGTATTCGGGGGAGGCTGTGATGAACACGCTTACCACGTCGTAATCGTCCTTCAGGATATAATCGGCGCATCTTCCCACGATTATGCACGGACCCTTTTCCGCCGCAGCCTTTACAGCGTTAATCTGAGCCTCGTATGCCACAAGCTCGATGGGCTTGCCCATGTAAAATCCGCCGTGCTGGGCGTTCATCACAAGGGAATACATAAGGCTTGCGGTGGGGGTTTCTTCAAAGTTTTCCATAAAGCTGTCGCACAGACCGCTTTCCTTTGCGGCTGCGGTGATTATCTCCTTGTCATAAAAGGGGAGAGAAAGCTTTTCGGCAAGCAGCTTGGCAATCTCTCTTCCTCCGCTGCCGTACCGGCGTCCTATGGTGATTATCTGTGTTTTTGACATATTATCAGCTCCTGACATTTATTTTAGGGCAATACCGAATAAAGATTGCGCTGAAGATGCGCAGTCAGATTTTTCGTCAGGTTGCACGAAAAATTCGCAGGCAGGCTGGGTAGTCTGCGGACAGCGCCTGTCAAGGATTTTTTGTGTAAGATGACGAAAAAATCTGCAAGCAGATTCGGTGCAAAGACGCAAGTTACTTTTTGTTCGGTATTGCCTTAGGGTTTTGACTTTATTTACTTTCATTTAAAGCTTTTTCAGATTTACAGTGAGAAGTGTTACCGACAATATAAAAGCCGCAAAATCGGCAATGGGACCTGCCCATAAAATTCCCTCAACGCCCATAAATATAGGGAGGATAAACATTGCGGGGATAAGGAATATTACCTGTCTTGAAAGGCTCAGGACCGCGGAAAATACGGGCTTTCCGATCGCCTGAAAGAATATTCCGCTGACAAGCTGAAAGCCGTTTATGCAGCAGAGCATAAGAAATGTTTTCATGCATTTTACCGCAAATTCATTATAAAGATCGGATTCGCTGCCGAAGATGCTTACCACCGACATAGGCGCAAGCTGGAACACCAGAAATGCGCAGATAAGAACGATCTCTGCAACAAGAACAGTGATCTTCAGCGTTTTCTTTACCCGGTCGGTCTGACCGCTGCCGTAGTTGAAGCCGAAGATCGGCTGCGCACCCGTTGAAAGTCCGATAACGATCGCTGTCATTATCTGATTGACTTTCATTGTTATTCCAAGGGCGGTCATGGGTATCTCTGCGCCGTATTCGCTCATTGCGCCGTATTTTACAAGAAGATTATTGGATACTGCCATAACAAGCACTATGGACATCTGCGTAATAAAGCTTGAAATTCCCATGGCGCATATTTTTTTTATCTCGTGAAATTTCGGACGCAGATATTTCCTTCTGATTTTTATATGCTTCATACGGAAAATAAAGTACCATACGCACATGGCGGCATTGGCAAACTGACCGAGAATTGTAGCTATTGCCGCACCCTTTATTCCCCAGTTGAAAACAAAGATAAACAGCGGGTCGCATATAAGGTTTATCAAGCTGCCCGTAAGCAGTCCCGCCATGCTGAAGCGCGGGCTGCCGTCTGCACGTATGATTCCCGAAAAGCCTGCGCTGATACATGAAAATGGAAGTCCCAGCGCAATTATCCTGCCGTAATCAAGGGCGTAAGGGAGAGTTTCGCCCGTTGCGCCGAAAAGCATACAAAGAGGCTCTGTAAAGATAAGATAGACTGCCGAGATAACGATTCCCGCCATCACCAGAAATACTGTCGAACTGCCTATTCCCTGCGCCGCCTTTTCAGGATCCTTTTCTCCAAGCTTGATGCTCAGATATGCCGCAGCGCCGTCTCCCGTCATAAGAGAAATGGCAAGGGCTATAACGGTCATGGGCATTATAACGTTTGTCGCTCCGTTACCGAGGTAGCCAATTCCTCTGCCGATAAACACCTGGTCTACTATATTATACAGTGCGTTTACCACCATGCAGATTATTCCCGGAATCGCAAACTGAACAAGCAGCTTGCCCACAGGCTCCGTTCCCAGAGGATTGGAATGTGTTTCAATTTCCTTTACCATAAAAAATCCTTCCGTTTATGCGGGTATCCGCAATTTTCATTATATTTATTCTTTTAAGGCAATACCGAACAAAGAACGACTTGCGCCTTTGCACCGAATCTGCTTG
>CAZDJG010000033.1:0-15194 GCA_964505695.1 uncultured Ruminococcus sp. | reverse complement strand
CAGATGACCGAACCAATAGAGGATTTGCCGTGAAGGAGGTTTATAGAGATTCCCTATAGTCAGGCAGCGGCACTTTATGAAAGGCGGTCATGTTTATGAGTAACAATGTCAATCCGCTCCGACCGGCTGCTGATATACAAAATTCATAACGATATTCTTGTAATAACTCTTGCACGCACAGGCACTCACAGCGATTTGTTTAAAAAATAACAGGCAGGAAGCAGGAAACCAAAATATTAAAAAGGTTTCTTGCTTTTTGTTTGAAACAAGTTAAAGGAAAAAACTGCTATGTACACACTTATAAAAACCAACGGAAAAGCCCGCAGAGGGCAGTTTGAAACAGTTCACGGCACATTCCAGACACCCTGCTTTATGAACGTGGGAACAGCCGCAGCTATCAAGGGCGGCGTTTCCTCGCTTGATTTAAAGGAGCTTAAATGTCAGGTGGAGCTGTGCAATACCTATCATCTGCACGTGCGCCCCTCAGACAGGGTAATAAGAGAAATGGGCGGACTTCACAGGTTCATGAACTGGGATAAGCCTATACTCACCGACAGCGGAGGCTTTCAGGTATTCTCCCTTGCAAAGCTCAGAAGGATAAAGGAGGAGGGCGTGTATTTCAACTCCCATGTGGACGGCAGAAAAATCTTCATGGGTCCCGAGGAATCCATGCAGATACAGTCAAACTTAGGCTCTACCATTGCTATGGCGTTTGACGAATGCGTGGACAACCATATGGCGCAGATAACTCCCGATATGGACGAGCAGACAAAAAACAAAATAATCCGCAGGGCGTATGAATACTCGAAAAATTCCTGCGAAAGAACCGTGCGCTGGCTTTACAGGTGCAAGGAGGAAATGTCAAGGCTTAATGCCCTCCCCGACACGATAAATAAAAATCAGCTCCTTTTCGGAATAAATCAGGGCTCGGTCTTTGAGGATCTCAGACTTAGCCATATGGAGGAGATAGCAAAGCTTGACCTTGACGGCTACGCCGTGGGAGGACTTGCCGTAGGCGAACCCACCGAGGATATGTACCGTATCCTTGACGCAGTTGTTCCCGCAATGCCCGAAAACAAGATACGCTATCTTATGGGCGTGGGAACTCCCTCCAATATCATTGAAGGCGTTGCAAGGGGCATCGACCTTTTCGACTGCGTTATGCCAAGCCGAAACGCCCGTCATGCCACTATATTCACATGGAGCGGAATAATGCACGTTACAAACAAATGCTATGAAACCGACCCATTGCCGCTCGATCCCGAATGTGACTGCCCTACCTGCCGCAGCTTCTCCCGTGCATATATCCGTCACCTGTTCAAGGCTGACGAGCAGCTTGTGGGACGGCTTGCGGTCATGCACAATCTTTATTTCTACAACACCCTTACGGAAAAGATCAGAGAGGCTCTTGACAAGGATGAGTTTGATAATTTCAGAACGAAGTACTCCTCCCTGCTGGCGCAGAGGCTATGATAATGAGTGTGTTCAGAGTTGCCCTTGTGCAGAAAAGGGCGTTTGGAAATTCACCTGACAGAAATCTGTCCCTTGCCGTTTCCTGCATAAAAGAGGCGGCGCAAAAGGGAGCGGATATGGTTTTATTCCCCGAAATGTGGTCAAACGGATATACCCCTCCCTATGAAAGCGCATTCGACGACCCCTTTGACCCGCTTTTTGAAAAGGAAAGGAAGCTGTGGCTCGGCAATGCGGTACAAACGGACAGCGAGTATGTCCGCACGCTGAGGCAGGCTGCAAAGGATACCCGAACGGGAGTTTGCGCGACCTTTTTGTCATTTGACGGGAAATACCGCAATACAGCGGTCGTTATTGACAGAAACGGAGAGATGATTCTCACCTATCATAAGGTGCATACCTGCGACTTTTCCCTTGAAGCGCTCCTTGAACCGGGCAGCGGCTTCGGAATATGCGAATTTGACGGAATAAAGCTTGGGGTAATGATCTGCTATGACAGGGAATTTCCCGAAAGCGTGCGGTCGCTTATGCTTATGGGTGCGGAAATTATCCTTGTTCCGAACGCCTGCCCTATGGACAAGGCAAGACTCGGACAGCTCAGCGCAAGAGCCTTTGAAAACATGACGGGAATGGCTATGGCAAATTATTCCGCAAAAGGGTGGGGACGCTCCTGCGCATTTTCTCCTGCGGTGTATGACAGTAACGGAGCTTACAGGGACAATACCGTTTTTATGGCTGACGAGGAATCCGAGGGCATATTTATTGCCGGTTTCGATATGGCGCAGATACGATCATGGAGAGAATCGGAAACATGGGGCAACGCATACCGCAAGCCTTATGCCTATAAAAATATTGTTTCAAACGAAATAAAAGAACCGTTTAAAAGAGAAAATAGCAGACAATAATAATTTGGTAATGCATTTATAACAAAAATTCTTGTACACTTCACAAAAAAGACTGAACTTTTGAGACTCAATGTGCTATTATGTAATTATTGTGTAAAATTGGCGATAAATGGATATCAAAGCGGACATTACCGCTTTGACGACTGCGTTAAAGGGTGTTTTTTATGTATAAGCTTGTTATTTTTGACCTTGACGGCACTCTGGTAAATTCCCTTGCCGATCTGGGGAACGCCTGCAACAGCGCCCTTGAAGTATTCGGTTTTCCCGTTCACGATACGGAGCAGTACCGATATTTCGTGGGAGACGGCGTTCCCATGCTGATAAGACGAGCCGTCCCCGAGGATAAGCGCAGCGAGAATATCCTTTCGGCGGTCAAGGCTGAGTTTGACAGAATATACCGCATTTCATACAATAAGCTGACCCGACCGTATGACGGTATCACAGAGCTTTTGTCCGAGCTGAAAAAACCGGGCATACTTACTGCCGTGGCATCAAACAAGCCGGACGAATTTACTCAGGCGATCATATCGGATATGTTTGAAAAGAATACATTTTCATATGTTTCGGGGAAAAAGGACGGCTTTGAAAAAAAACCCGACCCGGGAATAGCCCTTCACATTATGGAGCATCTCGGAGTGGCGCCGCAGGATACTCTTTTTGCGGGGGATTCATCGGTTGATATGCAGACGGCAATAAACGCAGGCTGCGACAGCATAGGCTGTACATGGGGTTTCAGAACGCTTTCCGAGCTTAAGGAAAACCGAGCCGTATTTATTGCAGACTCTCCCGGCGATATTTTGGATGCTGCCGTAAAGGGCAGAATTTTGCAACAATAAAAAATATAGAAAATTTTGGAGGTAAACCGCATGAATGTTCAGGACGTGCATATGCAGTACATCGAGGAGGGCTTTGACGAAAACGGAGTAGTAAACAAATTTGAGCTTCATCTGCCCGAAAATTTCAGCTACGCTTATGATATTATCGACAGGATCGCAGAGATCGAGCCGCAGCGCCGTGCAATGATATGGTGCGATGACGAGGGCAGAGAGAGAATTTTCACCTATGGAGAGCTTTCGCTTCTTTCAAACCGTGCCGCAAATATGCTGCTTGACAAGGGTGTAAAAAAGGGCGACAAGGTAATGACTGTCCTCAAGCGCCACTGGCAGATGTGGATAGTTGCCTTTGCTCTGGAGAAAATAGGCGCAGTTCTTATTCCCGCCACAAATCAGCTTAAGAAAAAGGACTACGTTTACCGCTTCAGGGAAGGAAATATAAAGCATATTATCGCAACAGACGACGGAGATGTACGCGAAAATATCGAAAAAGCCTGCGCCGAATATCCCCTTGAGCTTAAATTCTCCGTTAAGTCAAAGGAAGAAAGAAACGGCTGGACGGACTTTGACAGCGAGCTTATGAATTATCCCGATACTCTTGAAAGAATACCTTCAAATGTTGACGACGACTGCCTCATGTTCTTCTCATCGGGAACTACGGGCTATCCCAAAATGGTCATCCATTCACACCGCTACAGCGTTTCTCACATACCCACCGCAAAGTACTGGCATAATCTTGATAAGGACAGCATTCATCTGACGATCTCCGAAAGCGGCTGGGGCAAATTCTTCTGGGGAAAGATATACGGTCAGATGGCTCTTGCGGCTACCGTAATGACATATGATTTTACAAAGTTCAATCCCTCCGACGTGCTTGATATTATTGAAAAATACAAGGTGACCTCCCTTTGCTGTCCCCCGACAATGTACCGTTTCTTTATAAAGGAGGGCATGGAGGGTCACGACATATCCTCTCTGAAATATGCCACCACGGCGGGCGAAGCTCTCAATGCCGAGGTTTATAACAAATTCAAGGAGTATACGGGGCTTTCCCTTATGGAGGGCTTCGGTCAGACCGAAACCGTTCTGCTTATAGGAAACCCGTACGGCAGCGTGAGCCGCTCAGGCTCAATGGGCAAGGCTATGCCGCTGTTTGACGTTATTGTAGCAGACACGGAGGGAAAGGAAGTCCCCGCAGGCACTACCGGCGAGATATGCGTAAGGCTCAGGGAAGGCGTGAACAACGGTCTTTTCAAGGGTTACTACAATAATAAGGAGGCAACCGAAAAAGCCTTTGCCTTCGGACTTTATCACACAGGCGATACCGCTTACAGGGATGAGGACGGCTACTTCTGGTATGTCGGACGTATCGACGACGTTATCAAGTCCTCAGGCTACCGCATAGGTCCCTTTGAGATAGAATCCATTCTTATGGAGCACCCTGCCGTTCTGGAGGTCGCGATCACAGCGGCACCGGATCCCATCAGAGGACAGGTGGTAAAGGCTACCATTGTTCTTACGGGCAAGTATAAGGACAAGGGTGACGAGGCTCTTGTAAAGGAGCTTCAGAACTACGTAAAAACAAACACCGCTCCCTATAAATACCCTAGGATTATTGAATTTGTGGACGAGCTGCCAAAGACCATCAGCGGAAAGATCCGCCGTGTGGAGATCCGTGAAAACGACGGAATAAAGAATTAAGGCAGCTCCGAATGAAGGGGTTCTCTATAAACCGGGACACGAGCAAAGCCTCGTCCATTGGTTCGGTCAGATGCAAGGCATCAGACCGCAGTAATACTTGCTGTCTTACAAGGTCTGATAACGAAGCAGATGACCGAACCAATAGAGGATTTGCCGTGAAGGAGGTTTATAGAGGTTCCCTGAAGAAAATCACCTTTGACATCAGGGTCAAGGGTGATTTTTAATGAAAATAAATTTTTTCGGAAAAAGCCTGTGATAAGACCGGCAGCCTTAATTTCCGCAAAACCTTGGTTCTTGACATTTACAAGCTGATTTGTTATAATTATGTATATTTGTAAAAACCGGGCAAATGCGCCTTGAAGATTGGAGTCTTATAAATTATGGAATGGACGGGTCTTAACCAGCTCAGGGAAAAATATCTTTCCTTTTTCGAGAGCAAGGGTCATACAAGAATGGCAAGCGCCAACCTTATTCCTCAGGGAGATAACAGCCTGCTGCTCATAAACAGCGGAATGGCACCCCTTAAAAAGTTTTTTCTCGGTACACAGACGCCTCCCAATGTAAGAGTTACCACCTGCCAGAAGTGCATACGCACCCCCGATATCGAGAGAGTGGGCAAAACCGCGCGCCACGGCACATATTTTGAAATGCTGGGCAATTTCTCATTCGGCGATTATTTCAAAAAAGAGGCGATCGCGTGGGCATGGGAATTTCTCACAGGAGTTCTTGAAATACCTGCGGACAGGCTCTGGATCACTGTCTTTGAAAGCGACGACGAGGCTGAAAGCATCTGGATGAACGATATCGGCATACCCAAGGAAAAAATAATCCGTCTGGGCAAGGCTGACAATTTCTGGGAGCACGGCAGCGGTCCCTGCGGTCCCTGCTCGGAGATTCATTTCGACAGGGGCGAAAGCTACGGTCCCTTTGAAAGCTTTGAGCAGGCAAGCGACTGCGACAGAGTGATCGAGATATGGAACCTTGTTTTCTCCCAGTTTGACAGCGACGGAAACGGACACTATGCGGAAATGGCTCATAAGAATATTGACACGGGAATGGGGCTTGAACGCCTTGCCTGCGCTATGCAGGGTGTCGATAACCTTTTCGAGGTCGATACCGTTCAGAATATCATGAAGCACATCAGCTCTGTTGCAGGTGTAAGCTATAAGGAAAACGAAAAGTCAGACATTTCCCTGCGCGTTATAACCGACCATATCAGAAGCACCGTATTTATGGTAGGCGACGGCGTTACTGCGTCAAATACGGGCAGAGGCTATGTACTTCGCAGACTTCTCAGGCGTGCCGCACGTCACGGCAGACTTCTGGGAATAAGAGAACCGTTCCTTTATAAGGTCGCAGATACTGTAATTGATGAAAACAAGTGCGCTTATCCCGAGCTTGACGAGAAAAGAGAGTACATCAAAAAGCTTATCCTAAACGAGGAGGAAAGCTTTGCAAAGACCGTTGATTCGGGAATGGACGTTCTGAACAAAATGCTTGACGGCATTGAAAAGGGCGGCGTTCTTTCGGGCGAAAATACCTTTAAGCTTTCGGATACCTACGGTTTTCCCTTCGACCTTACAAAGGAGATCGCTGAGGAAAGAGGAATAAGCGTCGATGAGGAGGGCTTCAAGACCTGCGTTGAGGAGTCGAGAAAGCGTTCGAGAGAGGACAGGCTCTCAAAGGGCGGCTCGTCATGGGACGAGGACGCTATGAGCAGCCTTGATCTGCCTAAAACCGAATTTACAGGCTACGATTATTCTCAGCTTGAGATCGGCGCAAAGGTCCTTGCAGTATTTAAAGACGGCGCAGAAACAGACGAGCTTTGCGAAGGCGACGACGCGGTAATAATCCTCGACCGCACTCCCTTTTATGCGGAAAGCGGCGGACAGGTGGGCGATACGGGCGTTATCACCATAGGCGAAAGCCGCTTTGCGGTCACCGACACCAAAAAGACCTCAAAGGGTCAGTATCTTCATTTCGGAACGGTCGTAATGGGCGGTATCGGCAAGAGTGACAGCGTTACTGCCTCGGTAAACAGGGAAAACCGCTATGCAATAATGAGAAACCACACTGCAGCGCATCTTCTTCAGGCGGCTTTGAGAAAGGTACTCGGCGATCACGTTCATCAGGCAGGTTCTTATGTTGACGCAGACAGATGCCGTTTTGATTTCTCTCACTTTGAGGCGGTGACATCAGAGCAGATAAGCGAGATAGAGGCTATCGTGAATAAAAACATATTTGACGCCGTTCCCGTTACAATGACGGAAATGCCTATCGAGGAGGCCAAAAAGCTGGGCGCAATGGCTCTTTTCGGCGAAAAATACGGCAATATCGTAAGAGTTGTTGAGGCAAAGGACGTTTCCGTTGAATTTTGCGGAGGCACACATATCGACAACACCGCCCGTCTGGGACTTTTCAGGATAGTTTCGGAAAATTCCGTTGCCGCAGGCGTAAGGCGTATCGAAGCTGTAACGGGCGGCGGGGTACTTCATCTGCTTGAAAAGTATCACAGTCTGCTTTCCGAAGCGGCTGGTGCGCTCAAGATCGCAAAGGCTGAGGACGTTCCCGCAAAGTGCGCGGCGGCGGCGGCCGAGATAAAGGCTCTTGAAAAGGAAAAGAACGAGCTTAACGCAAAGATCGCAGCGGCTCAGACAGGGGACGTTATGGCAAACGCTGTAAAGGTCGGTCCGGTAAGAGTGGCTTGCGTACGGCTTTCCGACATATCTGCGGACGCTCTGAGAAAAATGGGCGACGATATAAGGGACAAAAACCCCGACGCAGCAGCAGTGCTTGCAAATGTAAGCGGAGGAAGCGCATCTATCCTCTGCGTATGCGGAAAGGACGCTGTTGCGGCAGGCGCAAACGCAGGCAGGATCGTTAAGGAAATAGCTGCGGTAACAGGCGGCAGAGGCGGCGGACGCCCCGACAGCGCAATGGCAGGAGCAGGCGACGTTTCTCTTATCGGAAAAGCCCTTGGAGCCGCTCCGTCGATCGTGGAAGGCTTTGTAAAGTAAAGAAGGGAGTTTAAAAAAATGGAAGATTGCCTTTTCTGCAAAATAATCAAGGGAGAGATCCCCTCAAAAAAAGTGTATGAGGACGATTTATGCTATGCATTTTATGATATAGCACCCACGGCGCCGGTTCATTTTCTGGTCATTCCAAAGGAGCATATCGTTTCCGCTGCGGAGGTAACGCCCGAAAATTCCGCAGTCGTGGCGCATATTTTCGAGGTCATTGCAAAGCTTTCAAAGGAAATGAATATGACAGACGGCTTCAGGATAGTTTCAAACTGCGGCGACTGTGCAGGTCAGACGGTACATCATCTGCATTTCCACGTTCTTTCGGGAAGAGAATTTACATGGCCGGCAGGCTGATAATTTTTATGTTCAAAATCTTCGCTTTCGTATGAAGGCGGAGATTTTTCATTTTTCTGAGCTTAATAAAATAATGATTGATTATTTGTTTAATTTGTGGTACAATGAAATAAATAAGGGGGTTCTCTATAAACCGGGACACGAGCAAAGCCTCGTCCATTGGTTCGGTCAGATGCAAGGCATCAGACCGCAGTAATACTTGCTGTCTTACAAGGTCTGATAACGAAGCAGATGACCGAACCAATAGAGGATTTGCCGTGAAGGAGGTTTATAGAGGTTCCCTAAGGCAATACCGAATAAAGATTGCGCTGAAGATGCGCAGTCAGATTTTTTGTGCAAGATGACGGAAAATCTGCAAGCGGATTCGGTGCAAAGGCGCAAGTCGTTCTTTGTTCGGTATTGCCATAATATCATGCACCCGAAAGGAATGGTAAATTATGGTCAGATCACGCTTCACCAATCTTATCGATCTTAATGATATGAGCAGCGAATGGTGGCTGAATGTTGTAAAGCTTGCTTCCGATATATGCGACAATCCTTCAAAATACGCAAAGTCCTGTGAGGGAAAGATAATGGCGACTCTTTTTTATGAGCCCTCCACCCGTACTCAGATGTCCTTCCAGGCAGCAATGCTCCGTCTGGGCGGAACGATAATAGGCTTTGACAATCCCGCAACCTCATCTGTTGCAAAGGGAGAAAATCTCAAGGATACAACTAAGATAGTTTCCTCATATGCCGATATAATGGTAATGCGTCACCCCTCGGAGGGGGCTGCCAAGGCGGCGGCTCTTACGGCAGACTGCCCTATCATAAATGCGGGTGACGGCAGCCACCTGCACCCCTCCCAGACCCTGCTCGATATGCTCACGCTTTACAGGGAAAAGGGCAGGCTCGAAGATCTTACCATCGGTCTGTGCGGCGACCTGAAAAACGGCAGGACCGTTCATTCCATGTGCAAGGCTCTATCAAGCTTTAAGGGGATAAGGTTTGTGTTCATATCCACCCCCGAGCTGGGAATGCCCTCTTACATAAAGGATATTCTTACCGCCAAAAACTGCGCATTTACCGAAAACCCATCTCTTGAGAACGCTATAGGCGGTCTGGATATGCTCTACATGACAAGAGTGCAGAAGGAACGCTTTGCCTCGGAGGAGGAATATAACGCACTCAAGGGCGCTTATATCCTTGACAGGAAAAAGCTCAGCAGGGCAAAAAGCGACTGCATAGTCCTTCACCCCCTGCCCAGAGTGGACGAGATAACAATGGACGTCGACGATGACCCCAGAGCAATGTATTTTAGGCAGGCAAAGTACGGTATGTATGCCCGTATGGCAATAATACTCACCGTTCTGCGGGATCCCGAATGCTCTCTGCCGCTGCTCACGGGCGAGACCGTTCCGGGAATATGCTGCACAAATCCTAACTGCATCACGCACAAGGAGCATTATCTTCCGAGATCCTTCAGAGGAATCGGAGATATGCTCGAATGCGAATACTGCGACGAAAGGCAGCTTGGAGTTTGAAAAATAATGCACTTAAAACGGACGATATTATGAAACTAAAAATATAGAAATTGTTACTTGCCAAAACGGCGTTTTTATATTATAATAAATACACGGCGTTTTATAAGGCTTATGCCGGGACTTTCAGGGAGGTTCGCACGCTGTTTTGCATAAAACGTTTTTAGGAACGGATTTTGCAAATACTTGTAAAGGATGGCTTTTATTATTATGAAAACCGAAGCGAAAAAAACAACACCGGCTTCTCCTGCCGAGCTGCCCATGCTCGCTCTTAGAGGACTTGTTGTTTTCCCAAAGGTAATTATACATTTCGACGTTGCACGTGAAAAATCCGTAAATGCGCTTACCGCTGCGGCAAACGGCAGCAAGCTTATTTTCCTTGCCGCTCAGAGCGACTATTCGGAGGAGGTCGAGCCTGACAAGATCTATAAGGTGGGCGTTGTTGCGGAGGTAAAGCAGCTTCTTAAAACCCCCGGCGGCATTACAAAGGTAATGGCGGAGGGACTTTACAGAGCAAAGCTTATGGGTCTTAAAGCAGCCGAACCCTATTATACCTGCACTGTCAGAAAATATCCCGAACGTTCCTCAAAGATCGATCCTCTTGAAATGGAGGCTCTGCTCAGAGCAGTCAAGGAGGAATTTCAGGCGTATTGTCAGAATATGCCCCGTATGCCAAAGGAATATATAGATTCGATCATCGGCAGCAGCGACCCCAAGACCGTTTTTGACAATATTGCGGTGAGTATGCCCCTGCCCGTTGCCGAAAAGCAGCAGCTTCTTGAGGCAAACGGTCTGCACGTAAAGCTCAGTATGCTTCTTGCAATGCTTTCAAGAGAAGCGGAGGTAATGGGCATTGAACGGGATATCCAGGAAAAAGTGCGTCAGCAGATAGACGAATCGCAGAAGGAATATTACCTCAGAGAACAGATGAGAGTGCTTTCCCGTGAGCTTGGGGAGGAAGAATCCGTTCAGGAAGAGGCTTACGAATATATGGATAAAATAAGCGCCCTGGGGCTTTCCGAGGAGGTATCCGAAAAGCTTATGAAGGAGGCAGACAGACTTGCAAGAACTGCGTCCTCCTCCCAGGAAGCATATGTTATAAGAAATTATCTGGACACCTGCCTTGCCCTGCCGTGGAACAAAACCACAAAAGACAAAACCGACCTTAAACGCACCAGATCCATACTCGACAAGGATCATTACGGCATGAACAAGGTAAAAGAGCGCATTCTCGAAACTATAGCCGTAAGGCAGCTTGCACCCGATATAAAGGGTCAGATAATCTGTCTGTACGGTCCTCCGGGAGTGGGCAAGACCTCGGTGGCAAAGTCGGTGGCAAAGGCTCTCGGAAGAAAATACGAGCGTATCTCTCTGGGCGGCGTAAGGGACGAATCGGATATCAGAGGTCACAGGAAAACCTATGTCGGTGCAATGCCCGGACGTATTATCGATGCTGTTTCAAGAGCGGGAACAAAAAATCCGCTTATCCTCCTCGATGAGATTGACAAGATATCCGGAGATTACAAGGGCGATCCGTCGTCGGCTCTCCTTGAGGTCCTCGACAGCGAACAGAACAGTACCTTCAGGGATCATTACATAGAGCTGCCCTTCGACCTTAGCAGCGTGATGTTCATCACCACAGCAAACGATATAAGCACCATTGATCCCCCTCTCAGGGACAGAATGGAGATAATCGAGCTTTCAAGCTATACCCGTGAAGAAAAGTTTCACATCGCAAAGGAACATCTTATCCCAAAGCAGCTTAAAAAGCACGGACTTAAAGCCTCCATGCTGAAAATAGACGACAAGGCGGTTTACGAGATCATCGACAGCTATACCAGGGAGGCGGGAGTAAGAGGTCTTGAACGCCTTATCGCAAAGCTTTGCAGAAAAGCGGCAAGAGTTATAGCAGAGGGTGAAAAAACAAAGGTCACGGTGAACCTTAAAAATATCGAAGAACTGCTCGGTCACAAAAAATATCTCGGAGATGAGGTATCAAAGACCGACGAGGTAGGAGTTGTGAACGGTCTTGCATGGACTTCGGTGGGCGGAGTTATAATGCCCCTTGAGGTCCTTGTAATGGAAGGCAAGGGAACTGTGGAGGCAACAGGCTCTCTGGGCGATGTTATGAAGGAAAGCTCAAAGCTTGCGGTAAGCTATGTCCGCTCCATTGCCGACGACTACGGCATAAGCCGCAGCTTTTACAAGGAAAACGATATCCACATTCACGCTCCGGAGGGCGCAACGCCCAAGGACGGACCGTCGGCAGGAGTTACAATGACAACGGCTCTTGTATCGGCGCTCTCGGGAATACCCGTCCGCTGCGATGTTGCAATGACGGGGGAGATAACGCTCCACGGCAAGGTGCTTCCAATCGGAGGTCTGAGGGAAAAGACCATGGCTGCATATAAGGAGGGGCTTAAAACCGTCATAATCCCCGCAGGAAACAAGGGTGATCTCGACGAGGTGGACGATGCGGTAAAATCGGGCATAAACTTTGTTTTTGCGGAGAAAATAACCGATGTTCTCGACGCGGCGCTGACCTCAAAGCCGGAAAAGCGCGAATTTACAGCTCACCCCATCGGCACGGACGATGAAAACCGTATCCCCATTCATTCGCACAATCGCTGACTGCGAAAGGAAATACTGTCATATGAACTTTAACAAGGCGGAATTTTTCAGGTCATACGGGGAATATTCCCAGCTTCCGCCCTCAGACAGGCTCGAAATAGCCTTTGCAGGGCGGTCAAACGTGGGAAAATCCTCTCTTATAAACAAGATCTTCAACAGAAAAAATCTGGCGCGCGTTTCTTCCGTTCCCGGCAAGACCGCAACGATAAATTTTTATATGCTTGAAAATATTTATCTTGTGGATCTTCCGGGCTACGGCTATGCAAAAGTCGCAAAGTCGGATAAGGTACGATGGTCGGGGCTTATCGAGGGGTATCTGCATGATGACAGAGAGCTGGGGCTTATTTTCCAGCTTATAGATATGCGCCACCCTCCCACCGCCGACGATTTACAGATGATAAGCTTTCTCATCGAAAGCGAAATGCCCTTTGTGATAGTTTTTACAAAGGCGGACAAGCTTTCAAAGCGTCAGCGTGAGGAGCGTATGGCAGGCTTTGCCGATGAAATACCGTATTTTTCGGATATAGAGCATATAGAGTTTTCGGCGGAAAGCGGCGAGGGAGCAGACAAGCTCAGGGAGATCATTGAAGAGCTTGCAGCACAATGAAAGGATCTGATAAGGAATGTTTGTTTCAAAAAATCTGTCCGTAAACGATAAGGGACATCTTATCGCAGGCGGTATCGACACTGTGGAGCTTGCCCGTGAATACGGCACTCCTCTTTATGTTATGGACGAGGATCTTATCCGTGAAAACTGCCGCAGCTTCAGACAGTCAATGGATAAGTATTACGGGGGCAGGGGTCTTGTATGCTACGCAAGCAAGGCTTTCTGCTGCAAGGCTATGTGCAGGATAATGCTTGAAGAGGGTCTGGGTCTGGACGTGGTTTCCGGAGGAGAGCTTTACACTGCTCTGAGCGTGGGTTTTCCTGCCGGCAAGATATGCTTTCACGGCAATAACAAAACCGACAGCGAGCTTTCCTATGCGCTTGACAAGGGCGTGGGAAGAATTGTTGTGGATAATATTTCCGAGCTTGAAAGACTGAACGCTCTTGCGGAAAAAACAGGCAAAACGGCTAATATTATGTACAGAATAAAGCCCGGAATCGACGCCCATACCCATAATTTTATTATGACGGGTCAAATCGACAGCAAGTTCGGCTTCGCTCTCGAAACGGGAGAAGCCTTTGAAGCGGTAAAGCTTGCGGTAAACGCAGAGCATATAGATCTCGTGGGACTGCACTGTCATATCGGCAGTCAGATATTCGATATCGACCCCTTTGTAAAGGCAGCGGAGGTAATGCTCACATTTATCGCAAAGATAAAAAAAGAGCTTGGCTTTGAAGTAAAGGAACTTAATCTCGGCGGCGGCTTCGGAATCATGTACACAGAGGAGGATTCTCCCGTACCCTATGACAGATACATGGAAAAGGTTTCCGCAAAGGTTTCCGAGGTATGCACTGAGCTTGAAATCCAACAACCCTTTATCCTTATCGAACCGGGCAGATCGATTGCCGCTCCTGCGGGTATCACTCTTTACACAGCAGGCGCAAAGAAAGTGATACCCGGAATAAGGACCTACGTTTCCGTTGACGGCGGCATGGGTGATAATCCGAGATACGCTCTTTATCAGTCGAAATATGACATACAGATCGCAAACAAGGCGGATCTTCCCAAAACCGAAATCGTTACCGTTGCGGGAAAATGCTGCGAAACAGGAGATCTTATCGGCGAGGGAATGCCCGTTCAGCAGGTTGAACCGGGGGATATAATAGCCGTTCTTGCAACAGGCGCATATAACTACTCTATGTCCTCAAACTATAACCGCATACCAAAGCCTGCGGTCGTAATGCTCAGGGACGGCAGGAGCAGGGTCGTTGTCAAGAGGGAAACTCTTGAGGATATTGTAAGAAACGATCTGGAATAGAAGCTGTGAACAGCTTTGAAATAACGATTTGCGGCAGGTGCGGATGTGCGATTTGTATATCCGTACCTGTATTTTTTTGTGCAAGATGATATTTTTGTAGGATTTTAATCAAAATATTTCGGTATATACTTGATTTTTTGTGAAAAGGTGTTATAATTTAATAATGAGATAATGTTGATATTACCCGCTTCCGCATATCGATTGGATAATTTCCCGTGATATGCTGCTGCGGTCAGGAAAAAGGGGAGGAATTTCGTTGAGTATCATAATGGAGCTGTTCAAACGCAGTCAGGAACACAGCAAAAACCTTACAGACCATGATTTCTGGGAGATAATCGACTGCATAGATCACGAATACAGCGGCGACAGCGAGGCTGTTATATCTTCCCTTATCCGTCACCTTAAAAACTGCGAGGACGAATATATCTTCGCTTTCGACGACAAGCTTGCCGAGCTTGTTTACGCTCTTGACGGAAATAAATGGGCTGAGGAGCTTTTCGGAAACGACAGCTTTTCAGAGGACAAATTTCTCAGCGCAAGATATGCCGCAGTTGCGGAAGGTATGGAAAAATACAGCCGAATACTGAGCCACAGGGAAAAGCTGTCAGGCGAGGGTATATACGATCATAACGGAAAATGGGAAGCGTCTACCGACGGGCTTATCTCCGCCGCTGCCGAGGCATGGTCAAGAAAGCACCTTGAAAGCCGCAGCAAATATCCCCATAAGACAAAATTTTCCACCGTATCCCACAGCAATAAGGAAATGTGGGAATAATATTTATGGGAACCTCTAGAAACCGGTTTGAAAAGAGAAAATGGGTGGAGTGCGTCG
>CAZDJG010000032.1:0-15683 GCA_964505695.1 uncultured Ruminococcus sp. | reverse complement strand
GACCGAACCAATAGAGGATTTGCCGTGAAGGAGGTTTATAGAGGTTCCCTTTATAGCATTCGCTTTCGCTGTAATATTTCTTCCTTGCCGTAAAGCGGGATATACAAGGTTTTGTTTACGCCGTTCATGGGTTTTCCTCCATTATTGCACCAGCATATCGCAAAGCTCCTGCAAAAGCAGCATTGCCTCTCTCGGTGAATATTCGTCGGGATTGGTCTTTTTAAGGCGGGAGATGACCTCCTCTTCCTTCATTGCGCCGAAGGATATCTGATTTTCATCGGGAACCGTTTCCCTGCTCTGTGCTTTTTCGGCTTCCATTTCCGCAAGCAGCTCTCTTGCTCTGGATATCACCGATCTCGGAAGACCCGCAAGCCTTGCGACCTCTATCCCATAGCTGTCGTCAACGCCGCCCTCAACGATCTTGCGGAGGAATTTTATGCTTTCCCCATGCTTTTTGACTGCAACACTGTAGTTTTTGACACCCTCGACCTGTCCCTCAAGACCTATAAGCTCATGGTAATGAGTGGCAAACATTGTCTTGCAGCCTATCTTTCTTGCATTTGCAATATGCTCGGCAACAGCCGTGGCAATGCTTATTCCGTCAAAGGTGGACGTTCCCCTGCCCACCTCGTCCAGTATCCCACGGCTCTGCCTTGTTGCATGCTTTAAGATATCAGCCACCTCGCTCATTTCGACCATAAAGGTAGACTGTCCCGCAGTAAGGTCATCGGAGGCTCCAACACGCGTAAATATCCTGTCCACAATAGAGATCTTCGCATAATCGGCAGGAACAAAGCAGCCTATCTGCGCCATAAGAACTATAAGAGCGGTCTGTCTCATATAGGTGGATTTACCCGCCATGTTGGGTCCTGTGATTATCGCCATTCTCCTGTCTCCGGTATCGAGATAAGCGTCGTTGGGAACGTAAAGCTCGTCGGTCATAAGCTCAACGACAGGGTGACGTCCTCCCTTTATATCTATAACGCCGTCAATTGCGATATCCGGCTTGCAGTAGCGGTTTTTAAGGGATACGTCCGCAAATGAGCAGAGAACGTCAAGTGCGGCTACTGCCTGCGCAGTTTCCTGGACCCGGATAAGCTGCGAAGCGATAAAGTCCCTGACCTCGGCAAATATCTCCGCCTCAAGGATCAGAACCCTTTCGTTTGCTCCCGAAATTTCCTCCTCCGCTTTTTTCAGTTCCTCGGTGATAAATCTCTCGCAGTTTGCAAGTGTCTGCTTTCTGATATATTCGGGAGGAACAAGCTCATAATATGATTTTGTGACCTCGATATAATATCCGAAAACCCTGTTATAGCCGATCTTCAGATTTTTTATGCCGGTGCGCTCCTTTTCCCTTCTTTCAATATCATCAATGATTCCCTTGCCGTTTTTGATAATATCCCTTAATCTGTCAAGCTCGGGATTAAACCCGTCCTTTATAACTCCTCCGTCCTTTAAAAGCGGAGGAGGATCGTCCTTTACAGCATTTCCCACAAGAGCGGATATCTCTCCCAGCTCATGTATGCCTCCGCCCAGACCCTTCAGAAGAGACGAACGGCAGTCTGCAATAAGCAGCTTCAATGCGGGCATTTTATCCGCAGTCTGGGCAAGCGCCTTTAAATCTCTGGGGGTAGCCGTTTTATACATTACCCTTGTCATAAGACGCTCAAGGTCGTAAACGCCGCCGAGAGCCTCACAAAGCTCGGACAGTCTTATTACATCTCCGTAAAGCTCCTCTACAGCGTCGAGTCTGTCAATTATCTCGGCAGGCTTGATGAGGGGCTGCTCGATATACGATTTTAAAAGCCTCTTTCCCATAGATGTTTTTGTGCGGTCGAGAACCCAGAGAAGACTTCCTCTTTTTTCCTTGTTTCGCATAGTCTCGCAAAGCTCAAGATTGCGCCTTGCGGTAAGATCAAGCTCCATAAAGCGCTTGTCGGAGCAGGTATGTATCTCGGTAAATCTTCCTACCGCTGCCCTTTGCGTATCGCTTATATAGTAAAAAAGTCCGCAGAGAGAAGAAAGAGCGCAGCGGTCATTTTCATCAACGGATATATCCGAAAGGCTTTCGGCGGAAAACTGCCGCAGAAGAACATCCTTATGTTCATCCGGGGAAAAGCTGTCCTCCTTCATAACGGAAATACTGATATTCATTCGTGTCCGCACAAAATCCATGACGCTGCTCATTTCGGCGGCAGCGGGATTAAAAAGCATTTCCGAGGGTGAAAATCTTGAAATGCAGTTGATAAGCGACTGAGCAAGCTCATCGGCAGACTTGTCACTGACAGAAAAAAGCTCGGCTGTTCCCGTTGAAATATCCGCAAAGCACACACTCGCTTTTCCGTCTGCCGCATACACAGCACCGAGGAAATTATTCCTTGATTCATCAAGAAGATCGCTTTCGGTAAGAGTTCCGGGAGTTATAATACGTATAACGTCTCTCTTAACGATACCCTTTGCAAGCTTCGGATCCTCCATCTGCTCGCAGATAACTACCCTGAAGCCCAAGTCGATAAGCTTTTTTATATATATCTCTGCGCTGTGATAAGGTATTCCGCACATAGGCGCACGCTCGGACTGTCCGCAGTCCCTTCCCGTAAGAGTAAGCTCAAGGGCTCTCGAAACGGTCACAGCATCGTCAAAAAACATTTCATAAAAATCACCCAGACGGAAAAAGACAATATGATCGGGATAATTGTCCTTGACTTCAAAATATTGCTGCATCATTGGGGAAAGCTTGCTGCGGTCAACATTCATTTGTTTTTACGCTCCCTTTTCATATTGCAAAAAGCAAGGCAGACGCCGCCTTGCTTTTTGGGTATCGGTCAGTGGCAGCCGCCGCAGGAAGAACAGCTTCCCGTGCAGACTTGCGGAGGAGTATCCGGGCAGGTCATAGGATCGTCGCCGTTTGCTGCGCTTGTAACAATAAAGTTTATGCTTTCAAGAATACCGTCCATTTCAGCCTTTGCAGCCTCGAACTCAATCATCTTCGGATTGCTTACCACCTTTGAATAAAGAGCGTTAAGCTCGTTGTTGATAGCGGTGATGGCATTTGTATCCTTATCGGTTCTGCCCATTTCGGTGTTAAGCTCCATTCTCTTTGCATGAAAATCGTTTATCTGCTTCTGAAGCTCCTCGTCCTTATCGTTTGCAAGCTTTGCAGCGGTATACTGTGCATATCTGGGATCCTCCTGAAGAGCCTTTCCAAGCTCTCTTGCCGCGTCGATAACGTTCATATTTTTTACCAGCCTTTCATAAAATCGGCGTCTGTGCGCCCTTGATTTATTTTTTGAGAAATACTATTATATTATACCATAAGGCTCTTTTTTTGTCAAACTGAGAATATCAGCATTTTCTCGATGTAAGAAATTCTATCGCCCGTTCAATGCTGTCCTTTGAATTGCCCCAGTCGGCGTCTTTGCCTGCACTGCGGTAATCGTACATGGAGCAGTATTTGGACACGTCAGCATATAAAAGAGCAATATGCTTCCGGGTAAGCTCTCCTATAAGCTTTAAAAATCCGTCAAGCTCCTTTTTCTGCAAATGCTCCGGAGCAAGCGAGCATAAAAGATCGTAATGAGGCAGGCAGATATATTCCTGCTCCTCCATAAGCCTGCGTGAATCGCTGCTTTTGTACATTTCAAAAAAGGTGCGCATAAGACGCTCCATTCCCCATTCGACCTTTTCGCAGACAAAGCAGCTTCCGTTTATTTCGGAAAGCTTTTTTTTCTTTGCGTTTTTCGGCTCAAAAAGCTTTTTCCTTGAAAAAAGACTGCCGTTCACTTCGTCAAGATGAGTCTGGAGCATAAGCGCAAGGGAAAGTCTGTTTTTGCAGCGCAGCATCCGGGAAAAATGCTCGGCGCAGAAGCCCGCACGGTTTGTTTCTATCCTCACGTCCGGCTCCATCATAGCCGCTCCCATGATATATTCGACGGTACGCTGCTCAAGCATATCCCTCATTCGGCAGATGGGGCAGCCATTCCTCGGTTCAAGTATCTCGCTGATAGGGATCGTAAGTATGCTTTCACGCATGGTATCATTCTCCTTTAATCGTCGCTGTCCGTATCGGAAAGCTGTGATATAATATCCTCAGCGGAAGAGCCTTCCAGCTTTTCAATATGATAAGACTCGTCATAATAAGCGGCAATTATCTCTTTTATCATAAGCTTTGACCATTCACCGTGCTCGATAAATCCCGAAAATGCTATTTCGGGATCGTCTGCGGGATAAAAGCCGATGAACGCAGAGCCTGTGTCCTCCTTGGAGGTCATCTGGGGAGTTCCTGTTTTTATTGCGGCTTTCCCCGGCAGATCGGTAAGAAGATAGCTGTCGGTATAATAGTCGTTTATTGAGGGATAGCTGTATGCCTCAAACTCCCCCGCCTCGATCATACCCTTTGTCACCGTGTCAAAGGTATAGCCTGTTTTGTCCTCGATTACCGCCGCTTTGACAGGAACGGTTTTTGAAACAAGCTCCTCCATGTTATAGGTATAAACGCTGTCGACCATATACGTTTCATAGCGCACGCCCTTGTTTGCAATAGTCATCGCCTGCGCCGCCATCTGGAGGGGCGTGATATAGGTATCGGACTGTCCTATCGCCGCCTGGATAACGTTTCCTGCCTGCCATGGGATATTTCTTTCCTCAAAGGTTTCGGGGCAGGCGATATAGCCCTTTTTGATACCCCTGCCTATTTCCAGACCCATTTCCTCTCCCAGTCCGTAATCCGAGGCATACTGCGCTATATAGTCTATTCCCGTGATACGCCCCACCTCATAGAAGAAAATGTTGCAGGATTCCCTCAGAGCCTCCACAACGTTAAGTCTGCCGTGATATCCCGTACATTCGGGACTCCAGCCCTCCCAGTAGGTGTAAAATTTTTTACAGGTGACTGTGTCTGTGGGGGTGATTATGCCCTCGTTAAGAGCGGCTGTGGCAGTAACGGTCTTAAAAGTAGAGCCGGGACGGTAATATGCGCTTGTGACCCTGTTTGTAAGGGGAGCGTTTTCCCCCTTTGCCACAGCGGAATAATCCGAAATATAATCCCTCAGATCATAAGTGGGAGCGGTCGCAGCCGCAAGAAGAGCGCCGCTTTTTACGTCAAGAACAGCTATTGCGCCTGCGTTTGCCTCTGTACCCTTAGCATTTGAGGAGGTCTGATGACTGAGCCAGTATATGTGATTATCGAGTATGGTCTGGACATTGCGCTGATACTCGCTGTCAACGGTAAGCTTTATGGTATTTCCCGGAACTGCCTCCTCGGTAACGTCATCGTTTATAACCGAGCCGTTCATGATCTCAATGGCTCTTGTCCCCTTTTTTCCCCTCAGAACGCTTTCCATTGCTTTTTCGATGCCGCTCTTGCCTATAACATCATTGAGAGCATAGCCGTTGTCCTTATTCTCCTCATATTCCTCGGCGGAGATCGCTCCCACTGTGCCTATCAGATGAGGAACAACATCTCCCACATTATATACCCTTACAGCCTCCTCGGAAATATCAACGCCGTCAAGCTCATAGGAAAGCTCCTTTATCCGTATCACCGCCGCCATTGGAATATCCTCCGCAAAGGTGTAGCGGTTGGAAACGGAAAAGTCACGGAGCAGCATGGTATACCGCACTCCTGCGATCATCCTTTTTTCCTCCTCGGTATAGGTCTTGTCGATACCGTAAAGCTCCTCCATTGCCGCCATGCATTCCCCTGCCGTGCCGTATACCTGAACGCCTATTCTTGACTTGAGCTGTGAAACGTCGCTTTCCCGCTCCTCCTCATATTCAAAGGGAACGGTACGGGTAATGGGAAGCTCGTCCTCCCATTCGATCCCCTCTTCGGCAAGAACATTTGCAACGGTAAGAATAATGCGGTTTGCCAAGCTGTCGTCTGAAGGAAAGAAAGCCTTTTCGATAACTGCATTAAAGCCGGATTTATTGCTTACAAGGTAATCTCCTCCCGCATCGACGATCTCGCCTCTGGGAGCGTTTATCACCTGATATGCGGTACCCGAGCTTTGTGATTTTTCCAGATAGCTGCTGCCGTCAACAAGCTGTATCTTCATGAGCTGTACTGCGCCGAGGCTCATTACGGCAAGGGTCGCCGCCATAATAATTACAAAGCGAAAATTATCCGCAGCCTTTTCCATACTGACCTCCCTCAGAGCCTGTTCAGGCTCATTACATTCCCGATTAAAGTCCCTTACAGGTTTTATTATATGTTATAAGCGCCGCAATAACGCAGATTATCTGAGCTGCGTTCACCGACATGGTAAAACCGAATGCCAGCTTGAAAACGATCAGATCGAGTATAACAGGAGAGCCTGTGTCTATGCCCACAGTCATGGAATAGGAAAGCCAGCTCAAGAATGCGACCTGCGAACAAAGCCTGCCGATCACCGTTCCGAGAACTATTCCCGCAAGCAGAAAAAAAAGAAATGCTATGGTTTTTTTAAAACTGCTGTTCATTTAAAAAACTCCTCTGAAATATAGTCCTCTGGTAAATGTGCCGCAGGGTTTGCCTCCGCAGGCATACCTGTCGATCACCTCCTGCGCCATGCCGCAGGAAAGTCCCGAAAGGTCGAGAACGGCAAAATCCGCTGCCGAAAGCAGCTCTCTTTTATCCGAGGTTTCAAGAATATCGCTGTTGTATATAACCGCATACTCCTTTTCACGGCAGCTCAGCAAAAATTTTCTTCCTGTTCTGTCAGTGATCTCACACCTTCCTCCGCAGCCGGAAAAAGCCTTTACGGGGCAGTTCCGCACCGTCATAAGCGGAAGCCTGCCGTATGCAAATATCCCTGCGGGAACAGGGCTTTTAAGCGATTTTATCTGACCCGACTTCATTTCAAATGAAAGCATGATATCAAAAAAGCCGAGTCTGCCGCACTGCTCAGCGGAATATGAATTGGCAATATTCATTCCCGTGCCGCCGTGAACGGTTATACCCGGAAGCATAGACAGCACACCGAGATGAGTGAGATTTTCGCACATGAAATGCGTAAAGCCCTTTTGCCTTAACAGGCGCAGACGTTCAAGCAGTCTTTCCTCGTCTGTTACCAGCGCAGGCGGACTTACAATTGTCCGAGAGATAAGCTCTGCGTCTGTAAGTTCCCCGCAAAGGTGCATCGGGAGAATAAACATATCGGCTCCCCTGAGCCTTTTCATGACCGATATATCCGAAACAGCCGCCCTGAATAAAGCTTTTTCCGAATGTCCCGACCGGAAATTGATTTTATCAAACGGCTTATCACTTACATGATAAACGGGGGTATTCCTCTCAAGCAGCATTTTATCAAGCTCTGCCGCCGCAGTCCGTCTCATACGGTTTATTTCCGACATGGGAAGCATAAGTCCATCGTCTGTATTGCAGCGGATATTATCCGCAAAATAGGGCGTATCCCCCAGCTTTGAAAGCTGTCTGCAGGCATCATCATCGGACAGACTGCGGTTTACAGCCTTTTCGGGAATCTTTCCCATGACCTGACCCGATACGTCTTTGCAGGAAAATTTCAGAACGGACTTTGAATTTTCCTTAGCCTCAAATTCAAAGCTCACGGGAATATTTCCCTTTTCCTTTGCATAAAGCGAGGAAAGCTCGCTCAGCACGCTGTCTGCGGACAAAACGTCCTCCTTGCGGCGGTATCCGAACATATCCCTCCCACGTTTGTTCATAAGATATCCGTCGGTAAAGCCGCTCCTTGAAAAAACAGCCTCAAGCCTGTCAATGTCATTTTCCGTATCCTCAGAGCCGTCAAGAGCATTTCTTACCGCAGTTACGGCGGCAGCCACATATTCGGGGCGTTTCATTCTCCCCTCTATTTTAAAGGAAGCACAGCCGATATCCCGAAGCTCCCTTATATGGCGTACAAGTGACATATCCTTCAGCGACAGAGCATATTCGCCGTTATTTCCCGACGCGGTAAACGGCAGACGGCACGCCTGTGCGCACTGTCCCCTGTTTGCGCTCCTCGAACCGATAAGCGCCGACATATAGCACTGACCCGAAAGACACATACACTGAGCCCCGTGAACGAATACCTCCGTTTCAATGCCTGTTTTGCATATCCCCTCTATTTTGCCCAGCGACAGCTCCCTTGCAGGCACAATACGGCAGATACCAAGCTTTTTCGCCGCCTTGGCTGCAAGAGGAGTGTGTATTGTCATTTGCGTAGAGCCGTGCAGGGGCATATCGGGAACCGCCTGACGGGCAATAAGCAATCCGCCGAGATCCTGCACGATTATCCCGTCAACGCCCGCCTCTGCAGACAGCCTTACCTCATTGTAAAATTCCTCCGCCTCGCTGTCAAAAATTATAACGTTCATCGCCCGATACAGCTTTATTCCGCGTATATGGCAGTATTGCGCTGCGTTTTTAAGCTCTTCAAAGGAAAAATTAACGGCATTTGCTCTGGCGGAAAAACGCTTTCCGCCGACGTAAATGCCGTCTGCGCCGCACCTTGCTGCGGCGTATACGCTTTCCATGCTCCCGGCAGGAGCGAGAATTTCGGGTCTGTTCTTTTTATACATAATCAACGTTTTTTCTTTCTGTTTTTACTTAGGTTTACCTTATTTTCCCTATCATCTTCATGCTCCGAAGCAGCGTTCATGTTATCAGGTCGTGTATCTCCGCCATCACTCTGAGCTTCTGCATTTTCTTCTGCGCTGCTGCCAGGGAGCATTTCTCCTTTTTCCTTCTGCCGCTCTTTTTCTTCGCCGCAACTGGCGCCGTCGCCGCTGACGGCAGATGAAGTTTCGGTAATGCTTTGTTTATCCCCGTGTGTTTCTTCGCTGTTTTGTACTGCTTTTTCGCCGGAGATTTCAGCCTCTTTGGAATTTACGGAACCATTTTCCCCGGCAAGTATCGTAACTGCGGGAGTGATAGTATTTTCAAGCACAAGCTGCTCGCAGTCATAAAGAGGAGGACGCTTTTTAAGCTCCTTGTTCTCATTTTCGAGCGCTTTTATCTTTTCTTCAAGCTCCCTGACCTTTACGGACAGCTTTTCCTTTGATGAACGGGCTTTTGCCGCCTCATTCATATAGGCCTTTATCTGCGAACGAATATTTTCAACGGCTGCGCTTGACTTTGCAGCCTCGTCAAGAGAGGTAAGTGCGACAAAAACGGCGGCATTCTGAATGCCGAAACCCGGTTTGAGCTTTACCAGATCGTTAATTTCCTTTTCCGTTCTTACCGCCAGATTTTTTATGTATTCGGGAGTTTCATCGGTTCTCAGACTGTATTCCTTGCCGCATATTGTGACCTTGACTTTATTTTCAATATTCATCTGTCCGTTCCTTTCCGAAATGAGAATTTATATTCATTATACAACATAATCCTTAGGATTTCAAGGGATATTTCCGCTGTTTACCGTATTTTTTTCAAAAAAGGTGCGTCAGCAAAATTTCTTTGCCGGCGCACCCCTTGATCTGCATATTTCCGTCTTGTCCTTCACCGATCCGTCAAACGTTTATTTCCGCCGATTCGTGGGTCATGGAGCTGTACTTTTCAAGCACAGGCTTTACGCACTCGTCAAGAAATTCCGTGACCTGCTCGGAGCTTCTTCCCGTATAATTTTCCGGAACAAGCACAGCCTCGATATCCTCTCTTTTAAGTCCGAAGGACGGATCTGCAAGTATGCGCTCGATAAGGTCGTTTTCAAGACCCTCCTCCTTGACCTGCTTTCCTGCCTCCATTGCATAGGTACGTATCTTCTCATGAAGCTCCTGACGGTTCCCGCCTCTTTTTACAGCGTCCATCATAATGTTTTCGGACGCCATAAAGGGAAGCTCCCTCATGATCCTCTGACGTATCACCTTAGGATATACAACAAGGTCTGAGGTCACATTTATCATGATATTCAGTATCGCATCAGCCGCCAGAAAGCCCTCCGCAACGGAGATCCTTTTGTTGGCGGAGTCGTCGAGGGTTCTCTCGAACCACTGTGTTCCTGCTGTAAAGGCAGGATTGAGAGTGTCGATCATAAGATATCTTGCAAGGGCGGTGATCCTCTCGCAGCGCATAGGATTGCGCTTATACGGCATTGCCGAAGAGCCTATCTGATTTTTCTCAAACGGCTCCTCCATCTCCTTGAAATTCTGAAGTATTCTCATATCGTTTGCAAATTTCATTGCAGTCTGAGCGATATTTCCCAAGGTGCCTATTATCTGAGAATCTGTTTTTCTCGAATAGGTCTGACCGGAAACGGGAACGACCGCATCAAAGCCCATTTCCTCGGCTATCATTCTTTCAAGCTCCTTGACCTTTGCGCTGTCGCCCTCAAAAAGCTCCTTAAAGGATGCCTGAGTTCCCGTAGTTCCCTTTGAACCTAAAAGCTTCAGGTTCTTTATTCTGTATTCCAGCTCGTCAAGATCCATAAGCAGCTCGTTTATCCACAGGGTCGCTCTTTTTCCCACAGTGGTAAGCTGAGCAGGCTGAAGATGGGTATATGCCAGCGCAGGCATATCCTTGTATTTATCCGCAAAGCAGGAAAGCTGTGAAATTACCGTTACAAGCTTTTTGAGAACTATCTGCATAGCGTCCCGCATAACGATAATGTCGGTATTGTCGCCCACATAGCAGGAGGTCGCGCCGAGATGGATAATTCCCGCCGCTTTGGGACAAGCCTTTCCGTAGGTGTAAACGTGAGCCATAACGTCATGGCGTACAAGCTTTTCACGCTCTGCCGCACATTCGTAATCAATATTTTCAATATTAGCCTCAAGCTCGTCTACCTGCTCTTTCGTAACATTAAGTCCCAGCTTCATTTCGGCTCTCGCAAGGGCGACCCAGAGCCGCCTCCATGTGGTGAATTTCTTATCGGCGGAAAATACGTACTGCATTTCCCTGCTTGCATATCTGGTGCAGAATGGGGATTCGTATGTGCTTGTGTCCTGCATTGTATACATCTTCCTTTCGGGCAAATTGTTTTGCATTATTATACCATGCGGTGAAAAATTTGTCAAACTTACAGAAAATAGGGATTGAAAAGCATTGAAGCTGTTATTCTCTTGCTATTTCGTCTATTCTTCTCCGCTCGTCGTCTGTAAAATCAAGCTTTTCGATACAGCTTACGTTTTCGGTTATCTGCTCGGGGCGGCTTGCGCCTATAAGCACCGTAGTCACAGCCTCATTGCTGAGCACCCATGACAAAGCCATCTGCGAAAGCTTCTGACCTCTTCCGGCAGCTATAACGTTCAGGCGGTTAAGCTTGGAAAGCATTTTTTCGTCAAGCTGGCTGCCTATCCATGTGTCGCCCTTGCCTACCCTCGAATCCGAAGGAACGCCTTTAAGATACCTGTCGGTAAGAAAGCCCTGATAAAGAGGCGAAAAGACAGCAATGCCCACTCCCTTTTTCTTTGCGTATTTATCAAGACCGTCCTCCTCTATCCACCTGTTGAGAATGGAATAGGACGGCTGATTTACAATAAAGGGCGTGTGCAGCTCCTTGAATACAGCCGAAATTTCCTCCGTCTGCTTTGCGTTATAGTTTGATATTCCCACATAAAGCGCCTTGCCCTGCCTTACAGCATTGTCAAGAGCAAGAGCAGTTTCCTCAAGAGGCGTTTCGGGGTCGAAAACATGGTGATAGAAAATATCCACGTATTCAAGACCCATTCTTTTCAGACTCTGATCAAGCGACGCGGTAAGATACTTTCTCGAACCGTTTTTATCGCCGTAAGGACCCTGCCACATATCATATCCCGCCTTTGTGGATATGCACATTTCATCTCTGTATTCCCTCATTCCCCTGTCGAGGATCTTTCCGAAGTTTTCCTCCGCAGAGCCGTTATAGGGATTTCCGTAATTATTTGCAAGATCGAAATGAGTAATGCCCAGGTCGAAAGCGGTGTGAACCATTTTCTCCATGTTGTCGAACCGTCCCTCGAATCCGAAATTTTTCCAGAAGCCGAGAGATACCGCCGGAAGCTTCAGACCGCTTTTTCCGCAGCGGCGGTAAACCATTTTGTCGTATCTTTTTTCGTTTGGAATGTACATAGTTTTATCCTCCGTATTGAATTACTCTATTATTTCCGTTCCGATGATCTTTATCTCCTCGTCCGCATCTGCGGCGGCGATTTTCTCAAGCACGTCCATTCCCTTTGTCACCTGCCCGAAAACAGCGTACTTCCCCGAATAATCGGGAACTCCGCCGTGTTCGTAAAAAGCATGGCGCACCTGCGGCAGACCGCCCTCCTCCGAAGAAAGATATTCCTTTTCCTCATCGGTAAATTCTATGGTATTTATAAAAATTATATCGCCGCCGTCATTCATGCAAAGAGCGCCCTTAAAGGGCCAGAGATTTTTGTGTATCTCAGCCTTGTAAGCAGTCTCACGCTCCGGTGCGTCAATGGTGAAAATGCTCCCATGCTCATATCTTACTGCGTCTGTGCCGTTATATTCGCCGTTTTGTATGCAGGAAAGAAATATAGCTGCGGCATTCGGACATTCGTTTTGATAAACCACAGCCTCCATATCCCCATAGCCTGTGGATATTCTGACTGTACAGGCTCCGTCGGGAGCAGCTCCGAGCTGGATAAGCTCTATTCCGCTGTAATCCGTAACGGGGTCGGGAACGCTCTCCTGCATTTCGGAAAAAGCATTCAGGATCATAAACGCCGTCACCGCAATTATAACAAAAAAGAAAAAGGCAAAAACATAGGTTTTTCTTACTTTGATCGTCTTAGTCCGTACATTCATATTACTTCCTTTTTATCCTGCTGCCCTGACGTGTTTCCTCGATGACATAGCCAAGCCCGGAAATTTTATCCCTCAGAGCGTCGGCAAGAGTAAAATTCTTTGCCTTTCTCGCAGCCGTTCTTTCTTCTGCAAGAGCCTTTACCTCGTCGGGAATGTCATCTGCGGCAGCGTCATTTTTTTCCGAAAGCCGCTTTGCATGACCTGTAAGATCAAGAGAAAGCACCTTGTCGAACTCTCCGATAAGCGCAAGCTTTGTCACCGCAGACGTATCCGCCTTGACAGCGTCGTAAAGAGCGGTCACGGCAAGAGACGTATTAAGGTCGTTGTCGAGAGCGGCGGTAAATCCGCTCATAAGCTTATCATAAGCGGATCTGTCAATCTCTCCGCCGTTTTCGGTCATAAGCCTTGCGATCCTTGAAATAAGCTTTTCATATGCGCCCTTTGCATTATCGAGATTTTCATAGGAAAATACCAGCGACTTGCGGTAATGTGAGCCGAGACAGAAAAATCTGTATACCATAGGGTCGTAGCCCTTTTCCTTCAAAAGAGATACCGTAAGGAATTCTCCCTTTGACTTGCTCATTTTTCCGCTGCTTGTATTAAGGTGATGAACATGGAACCAGTAATTGCACCACTTATGACCCAGATATGCCTCGCTCTGGGCTATCTCATTGGTATGATGGGGAAATGCGTTGTCGATGCCTCCGCAATGGAGGTCGAGATATTCTCCCAGATGCTTCATGCTTATGCAGGAGCACTCGATATGCCAGCCGGGATATCCCACTCCCCAGGGGCTTTCCCATTTAAGCTCCTGATCGTCAAATTTGGACTTTGTGAACCACAGAACGAAATCCGCCTTATTGCGCTTGTTCCCGTCCTCGTCAACGCCCTCTCTTACAGCTACCTCCAGGTCATCCTCGGAAAAATCGCCGAAAACGTAATATTCCTTCAGCTTAGATGTATCGAAGTAGATATTTCCTCCTGCCTCATAAGCATATCCTTTTTCAATAAGCGAGGATATCACCCTGATAAAATCATCGATACAGTGAGTAGCGGGCTCAACCACGTCGGGAATTTTGATGTTAAGCTCCCTGCAGTCATCAAAAAAAGCCTTTGTGTAAAAATCGGCGATCTCCATAACGGTCTTATGCTCCCGCTTTGCACCCTTGAGCATCTTGTCGTCGCCGGTATCTCCGTCGCTTGTAAGGTGTCCCACGTCGGTAATGTTCATAACTCTCTTTACGTCAAGACCCGTAAACCGCAGATATTTTTCCAGTACGTCCTCCATTATATAGCTTCTCAGGTTTCCGATATGCGCATAATGATATACTGTAGGTCCGCAGGTGTACATTGAAAGCTTTCCGGGGGTTACAGGCACAAGCTCTTCTTTTTTATGGCTCAGTGAATTGTATATCTGCACTTTTCATCATTCCTCTCATATCAAAAATATTATTTGCCGCAGTCAAGATTAGGCTGCTCATTTTTATCGGGGGTTATCCCTGCATTTTTTTCAAGGCGTCCGAGCCTCATATCAAGCTTGCATAGCTCCTGCGCAACGGGATCGGGAATATGAACCTGATCGAGGTCGGATGTGGGCTTGCCGTTGCAGCGTGCGATCCTTGCGGGAACGCCCACAGCAGTGCAGTTGTCGGGGATTGCCTCAAGAACAACGGCATTTGCGGCGATCTTCACGTTGTTTCCGACCTTAAAAGGGCCGAGGACTCTTGCTCCTGCGCCGACCATAACATTGTTGCCCAAGGTAGGATGACGCTTTCCCTTGTCCTTTCCCGTGCCTCCCAAAGTGACTCCCTGATAGATAAGACAGTTGTCGCCTATCTCGGTAGTTTCCCCTATGACCACACCCATGCCGTGGTCGATAAAAAGACCCTTGCCGATCTTTGCGCCGGGATGTATCTCTATTCCCGTAATAAAACGAGCCGTCTGAGAGATCACCCTTGCGGTAAGATACATTTTCTTTGTGTAAAAATAATGAGAAACACGGTATGCCGCCACTGCATGGAGTCCCGAATATGTGAGAACTATTTCCAGCGTATTTTTTGCGGCAGGATCACGCCGCTTTACGGATTCGATATCCGCACTGAAATGTCCGAGCAGTTGTTTAAAGCTGTTCATAAAAGCCTCCGTAAAAGGAATAATCGTTTTTATCTATTGCTATTCTATGCCGTTTGGAACAAATGAGTACATACGCATAAAAGCCGCCCCCAGATATATCTGAAGGCGGCTTCTGACCGCGGTTCCACTTCAATTCGGCAGAAATCCTCTGCCCTTTTTGTCCTTAACGCAGACTGACGCAGCGGAATACACACAAAAAAGCTTCCTCCGCCGGGCTGACGAACGCACTTCCCCGAAGCCGTATACGTCCTCACACCTGACGGACGCTCTCTGAAATTACGGCTGCGGATACTCTGATCGCTATGCCTTTTCACATAATATAAAAATAGTATATCATAATGAAAATAAAAATGCAATAGCTTTTTTATGAATTTTCTGTCACCGCAGACAGCCTCTTCCCGATACACGCTTCGGATATCTTTCCTTGCAGTCGGTAAGACCGAGTATGTAATCAACGCTTACATTGAAAAATTCGGAAAGCTTAACAAGACAATCAATCGGGATCTCACGTCTGCCTATTTCATAATGCGAATAGCATACCTGTGAACAGTTAAGCATTGCCGCGATCTCACGCTGAGTAAAATCCCTGTCCTGTCTCAGACCCCTGAGCCTGTTTCCTGCCATAAAATTGATCTGATACGTACCTTCCACGACCTTTTCGGTATAATTGCCCCTTTATGGCAATTATACCGAAATAGTTTGTCGCAAAAAGTCGAACGCTGTCATATTAAAAAGTTTTTTCAATATCCTTGCATATTGCCTGAAATTTTGTCAATTTTTCTTTACCAATCATTATAATTATGGTATAATAAAGGCAATACCGAACAAAGAACGACTTGCGCCTTTGCACCGAATCTGCTTG
>CAZDJG010000031.1:0-15729 GCA_964505695.1 uncultured Ruminococcus sp. | reverse complement strand
CGAACCAATGGACGAGGCTTTGCTCGTGTCCCGGTTTATAGAGAACCCCATTATAGCAATCCTATAAAAAATTGCCCTTATAGCAAGACACAGAAATAGACTGACAAAAGAAAGCGGCAGAGAGCGGGAAGAGTTAGGAATGAGTCCTTGACGGGCTTGTCGCCCGTCAAGGACGAATGACGACACTATTCACATTCTCTGCCGCTGAACTTGTCAGGATATTTTTGTGGATTGCTATAAATTTATAGGATTGCTATATAAATCAAATCTCAAAATCAACTGCTTATGCAAAGGGAACAATATCCGTTCAAAGCAGCCAAAAAAAGCATATTTATACAATTTTATGTCTTTTATATATGAATTATCTTGCTTTTTGCGCTATTGACATATTTTAACGCCAATGATATAATAATAAAGTATAATTTGTAATTATGCCGTTTTGATGCATGAACGCAGCAAGCCGGGGCATGAACGGAGCAAACCTATGATAGATATCCTTATGGCGGTATACAACGGCGAAAAATACCTGTCCGAGCAGATAGATTCCATACTCGCACAGAGCGAAGCGGACTGGAGGCTCATCATCGGGGACGATATGTCCTCGGACGGTTCATACGGTATTGCACAAAGCTATGCCGGAAAATACCCCGATAAAATAATCCTGCACCGAAACAGTGTACCCACAGGATCGGCTCAGGCGAACTTCATGAGCCTTGCACGGCTGTCGGAAGCGGAGTATATAATGTTCTCCGACCAGGACGACTACTGGGAACGGGATAAAATAAAGCTCACCCTCGAAAAAATGAAGGAGCTTGAAAAGGCGCACGGAGATATCCCCCTCCTTGTTCATACCGAGCTTGCCATAGCCGACGAGCGTCTTGAAATAACCCACGAAAGCTTTACCCGTTTTCAGGGACTTGACCCGAAGGCGGATACCCTGAACAGGCTTGTGTCGCAAAACAACGTAACAGGCTGTACAACTATGATAAACAAGCGTCTGCTCGATATATGCAGGGACGCAGACCCCAAAAATATGCTTATGCACGACTGGTGGTTCGCAATGGCGGCGGCGGCATTCGGAAAAACAGGCTTTGTCGGCACGCCTACAATAAGGTACCGTCAGCACGGGGGCAATCAGGTGGGCGCAGTAAACAACCGCAGCCTTGCAGGGGCGGCAAAAATCATCTCGGAACGTATGAAAACAAAAAAAAGGGTCAGCATAACTTATGCGCAGGCACAGAGTTTTCTTGATTTTTACAGGGACAAGCTCTCCCCGAAGGCTGTAAAATGCCTTGAAATATATACAAGTATCCCGTCACGCAGCAAGCCTGCAAGGATATTCCTTCTTGTGCGCCACGGATATCTCAAGCAGAATTTCCTCACAGCGGCAGGTCAGCTTGTTTTCTGCTGATACGCCGATACAATTATAAAACCGAAAGGCGGTCTGCAAATGAAAGGAATTATTCTTGCCGGAGGCTCCGGCACAAGACTTTATCCGCTTACAATGATAACCTCCAAGCAGCTTCTTCCTATCTACGACAAGCCTATGATATATTATCCCCTGTCAACGCTCATGCTTGCGGGAATACGGGATATACTTATAATATCCACCCCCACCGACCTGCCCAGCTTTGAAAAGCTGCTGGGCGACGGCAGCGACTACGGACTCCGACTGAGCTATAAGGTGCAGCCCTCTCCCGACGGACTCGCGCAGGCGTTTATACTCGGCGAGGAATTTATCGGGGACGACTGCTGCGCAATGGTCCTTGGCGACAACATTTTCTACGGCAACAGCTTCGGAAGAATACTCAGGGAGGCTGCGGCAAATGCCGAGCAAAATCACAGAGCAAGCGTTTTCGGCTATTATGTTGAAGACCCGCAGCGCTTCGGCGTAGTGGAATTTGATAAGGACGGCAGGGTTGTTTCCATTGAGGAAAAGCCCGAAAACCCGAAATCAAATTACGCCGTAACAGGTCTTTACTTTTACGACAACAGAGTCGTTGAGGCGGCAAAGAGCCTCAGACCCTCCGCAAGAGGCGAGCTTGAGATCACCGATCTTAACCGTATCTTCCTCGATAAGGGCGAGCTTGACGTAAAGCTTCTCGGAAGAGGCTTTGCATGGCTCGACACAGGCACAATGGACAGTCTTCTTGACGCAGGGGATTTTGTCTGCATGATCGAAAAGCGTCAGGGCGTAAAAATATCCGCCATTGAGGAAATAGCATACAAAAACGGCTGGATAACAAAAGAAAAGCTTACCGAATCCGCCGAAAGATACGGAAAATCCTCCTACGGCGCACACCTGTTAAACGTTGCGAAAGGAAAGTACAGATATTGATGAAGGTTCTTATTACAGGTGCAGGAGGGCAGCTCGGCAGGGAATTTGCCGAAAACGGCTCCGTGCGCCGCAGTACGGGCGAGTGGGAGTTTATCCCGCTTTCCCACGGGGAGCTTGATATAACCGACAAAGCCGCCGCAGAGCAGACAATGCGGGAATATATGCCCCATGCGGTAATAAACTGCTCCGCAATGACAAATGTGGATCTGTGCGAAAAAGAACCCGGAAAAGCGCTTGAAATAAATGCAGAGGGCGCAAAAACGCTGTGCCTTGCCGCCGCAGGGATAAACGCCGATTTCGTTCAGCTTTCAACGGATTTCGTTTTCGACGGCCTTTCGGATAAGCCTTATACCGAAAGCTCGCCCTGCAACCCTCTTAATGTCTACGGAAGATCGAAGCTTATAAGCGAGGAATACGTGCGCAGCATTACACCAAGGCATTACATTGTCCGCACCGCATGGCTTTACGGCAGATACGGCAGGAATTTTGTCACCTCTATACTGGCAAACGCAGCAAAGGGTTCTCTCAGAGTGGTAAACGACCAGACAGGCTGCCCCTCCTGCACCGAGGAGGTCATGAAATATATCCTTCTGCTGATAAAAAGCGGGAAATACGGAACATACCACGTTTCGGGAAAGGGAATATGCACAAAGTACGAATTTGCAAAGCATATCCTATCCCATTCGGGGACGGACGCAGAGATCTCCCCCTGCCTGAGCTCCGATTTCCCCGGCGCCGCCGCACGCCCTCCCTATTCCGTGCTTGACAGCTCCCTTGCAGAGCAGACAACGGGATATACGTCCCCCGACTGGAAAAAAGTATATGATGATTACTACGGCAAACGAAAGGAAATATAAATATGACAATTATCGTAACAGGCGGAGCCGGCTTTATCGGCGGAAATTTCATTCACTATATGCTGAAAAAATACTCCGATTACAGGATAATCTGCATTGACTGTCTTACCTATGCGGGAAATCTTGAAACTCTCGCTCCCGTAATGGATAACCCGAATTTCCGCTTTTACAGAACCGATATCACCGACAGAGAAGCGGTTTATAAGATATTCGAAGAGGAGCGCCCCGACATTGTTGTAAACTTTGCGGCGGAAAGCCACGTTGACCGTTCAATCGAAAACCCCGGCGTTTTCCTGAACACAAATATAATGGGTACGGCAGTCATGATGGATGCCTGCCGCAAATACGGAATAAAGCGCTATCATCAGGTTTCTACCGATGAGGTCTACGGCGATCTGCCCCTTGACAGACCCGACCTTTTCTTTACCGAGGAGACCCCTATCCACACCTCAAGCCCCTACAGCGCATCAAAGGCAAGCGCAGATCTGCTTGTTCAGGCATATCACCGTACATTCGGTCTGCCCGTGACCATTTCGCGCTGCTCCAATAACTACGGCCCGTACCATTTCCCCGAAAAGCTCATTCCTCTTATGATCGCAAATGCGCTGAACGATAAGCCGCTCCCCGTCTACGGCAAGGGCGAGAACGTCCGCGACTGGCTTTATGTGGAGGATCACTGCCGCGCAATAGACCTTATAATCCACAAGGGAACCGCGGGCGAGGTATACAACATCGGCGGACACAATGAAATGAAGAATATAGACATTGTTAAGATCATCTGCAAGGCTCTCGGAAAGCCCGAAAGCCTTATTACCTATGTTGCGGACAGAAAGGGTCACGATATGCGCTATGCAATCGACCCCACAAAGATACACAAGGAGCTGGGCTGGCTTCCCGAAACAAAATTTGCCGACGGTATCCGGAAAACCATTCAGTGGTACCTTGACAACAGGCAGTGGTGGGAACACATCATAAACGGCGAATATCAGGATTATTACCATAAAATGTATGATAACAGAGGCTGATGAAAAATGGGAAAATTTAATTTTGTCGAAACGGGAATAAAAGACCTGTACGTTATTGAGCCGACTGTTTTCGGCGATAACAGGGGCTATTTCATGGAAACCTACAATGCAGAGTTTGAGCCTTATATAAAGCATCTTGACGGCTCTCCCGCACAGTTTGTTCAGGATAATCAGTCAAGATCAAAAAAGGGCGTGCTGAGAGGACTTCATTTCCAGAAAAAAAATCCTCAGGGCAAGCTTGTAAGATGCCTTGAAGGCGAGGTTTACGACGTTGCGGTGGATCTGCGGAAAAACAGTGCGACCTACGGCAAATGGTACGGCGTTATCCTCAGCGAGGAGAACAAAAAACAGTTTTACGTGCCCGAGGGCTTTGCCCACGGCTTTGCCGTGCTTACCGATATTGCGACCTTTGCATACAAATGCACCCGCTATTATGACCCGTCCGATGAGGGAGGACTTCTCTGGAACGACCCCGATATCGCAGTAAACTGGTGTATCCCCGACACCGCAGAACCGCTTCTCAGCGAAAAGGACAAGATAAACCCAAGACTTAAAGAGCTTGATTTTTCATTCTGATCCGGAGGCGTATAAATGCTCAGAGCTTACATTCAGACCTTTAATAAATATAAGGGGCTGATAATCCACCTTGCAAAAAACCAGATCTCACTCAGGTACAGGAAATCCTATCTGGGTATGCTGTGGAGCCTTCTGAATCCCCTGCTTACCATGATAGTCCTTACTATGGTGTTTTCCACAATATTTAAAAATCAGATAGAAAATTTTCCCATATACCTCATGTGCGGCAGGCTTATTTACGATTATAATTCGGAAAGCACCAAAACCGCAATGAATTCGGTCATACAAAATTCCTCTCTGATAAAAAAAATATACGTCCCGAAATACGTTTTCCCGCTGTCAAGCTCTGTCGCTGCGCTTGTAAATATGCTCTTTTCACTGATAGCGCTGGTAATAGTCATGCTTGTTACCCATTTGCAGCCGAGGTGGACAATGCTGCTGTTCTGGCTGCCGATGGTATACGTATTCGTTTTCTCAACGGGACTTGGGCTTATACTTGCGGCAATAAACGTTTTTTTCAGGGACATAAAGCATCTTTACGGCGTGTTCCTTACAATGTGGCTGTATCTTACTCCCATATTCTATCCCTATGAATCGGTGCCGCCCTTTGTGCAGCGGATAATCAGCCTTAATCCCCTCTACCATTATATAGAAATGTTCAGGGGACTTATACTGTACGGTGTTCTTCCCACCTTTAGGGAAAACCTTATCTGCGCAGGAACGGGAGCAGCGTTTATTCTTATAGGGATCCTGTTTTTCAAGAAGACGCAGGACAGATTCATTCTTCATATATGACCCCACAGCCTTGAAAGGAGCTTTTCATGGAAGAAAATGATACTGTTATCAGCGTAAACGGCGTTTCAATGGTTTTTAACATCAGCAAGGAAAAAATCGACAGCATAAAGGAATACGTAATAAAAATACTCAAACGCCAGCTCATGTACACCGAATTCAAGGCGCTCGACAATGTAAGCTTCCGTATCTCAAAGGGCGAGGTCGTGGGACTTGTGGGACTTAACGGCTCCGGAAAAAGCACAATGCTTAAAATAATCGCAGGTGTTATGAAGCCTACATCGGGCAGCGTCAGCGTAACAGGCTCGGTCGCTCCTCTTATCGAGGTGGGCGCAGGCTTTAACGGCGATCTGAGCGGCAGGGAGAACATCTTCCTCAACGGCTATCTCCTCGGTTTTTCAAAGGAATATATAAACGAGCATCTTGAGGAAATAATAGATTTTTCCGAGCTTGGGGAATTTATCGACGTACCGCTGAAAAACTATTCATCGGGAATGAAAGCCCGTCTGGGCTTTTCCATTGCCACCACTGTAAAGCCGCAGATACTTATCGTTGACGAGGTACTGGCGGTAGGCGACTACAAATTTCAGGAAAAGTGCCAGCAGCGCATTTCGGATATGATGACAAACAACACCACGGTTTTGTTTGTTTCCCATTCTATAAATCAGGTAAGAAAGCTTTGTTCAAGGTGCATATGGCTTGAAAAGGGCAGACTCCTTATGGACGGTCCCTCAGGCGAGGTATGCGACGCTTATATGAATAAATAATTTTTTACGAAAGGAACAATTACTTATGGATAATACCGATAAGCAGCTGCGTGTGCTTGTTACCGGCGCAGGCGGCTATATAGGCAGATTTGCGGTAAATGCGCTTATGAAAAGAGGCTGCCATGTGATCGCAGCGGATATCCGTCCTATAGAGGGGTGCAGAGCGTCGGAGCAGATCGTATGCGACATATTTTCCGGCGAGGAAAATATGTATGAAAAGCTCGGTTCACCCGACGTTCTCCTCCACATGGCATGGCTCGACGGCTTTAAGCACAACAGTCCCAGGCATATCGAATATCTTCCGAAGCATATGGCTTTCATAAAATCCATGCTCGACGGCGGACTGAAGCAAGCTGCTGTAATGGGAACAATGCATGAGGCAGGCTACTGCGAGGGAGAGATAAACGAAAATACCCCCTGCGCTCCCCTCAGCTATTACGGCATCGCAAAAAATGCCCTCAGACAAGCTCTTTACGTTCTGTTCAGGGATTACGACGGAGCAGTTCTCCAGTGGCTCAGAGCTTATTATATTATCGGCGACGATATAAACGGCAACTCCGTTTTCTCCAAGATATGCAAAGCAGAACAGGAGGGCAAGGAGGAATTTCCCTTTACTTCGGGCAAAAACAAGTATGACTTTATTTCCATAGAGGAGCTTGCGGAGCAGATCGCCGCCGCAGTCACCCAGAGCGAGGTAAGCGGAATAATCAACTGCTGTTCGGGAAAGCCTGTGGCTCTTGCCGATAAGGCAGAACAGTTTATAAAGGAAAAGGGCTTTAAGATCAGACTTAAATACGGAGCATTTCCCGACCGCCCTTATGACTCTCCCGCAGTATGGGGCAGCAAGGAAAAAATTGACATTATACTGAAAAATGATACGTCCCGAAAGGAAACCACCTGAAATGAAACGTGCCTGCATATTCTTTTTTTACGATAACGACGGCATTGCCGACGAATATAATTTCTATAATCTCAGAGAGCTTAAAACCGTCTGCGATTATCTGCTTATAGTAATAAACGGCAGGCTTGCTCCCGAAAGCAGGATCCGCCTTGCAGACGTATGCGACGATATGTTCGTGAGAAAAAACGAGGGCTTCGACGCATGGGCATATAAGGACGGAATAGAGTATATCGGCTATGACGGACTGAAGGAATACGATGAGCTTATCCTCACAAATAACACTATGTACGGTCCTCTCCGCCCCCTTAAAGACGTTTTTTCGGAAACGGAAAGTGTGAAATGCGATTTCTGGGGGCTTGTAACAAATTACGGAAGCGATGATCCCGTATACCTTGGAAGAGTATCGCCGTGGGGATTCAAGCCTGACGCAATAATAAGCAATTTCCGAGTTATACGCAGCAAAATGCTTCACAGCATAGAGTTTCGCCGCTACTGGCAAAAGCTTGCCCCGGTAAATGATTATGCAGACGCCGTTTATATAGGTGAGCTGCAATTTTCTTATGATATGACAAACGCAGGCTTTGTTATGTACACAATGGATCAGAATACCCTGCGCAACGCAGGACCCGCTCCCTCTTTGCAAATGGTGTATGAACAAATAACAGAACTCAGAATACCGTATTTCAGAAAAAGACTGTTCAACAGTCCTCTTAAACATTTTACCAATTATAAAAACAGTACCGAACCGGCAAAAGTAATGAAATATATAAAAGAAAATACCGATTATGATTCAAATCTTATATGGCAAAATCTTATAAGAACCGTAAATCAGTATGATTTTCATCATCTTTTGGCACTTACCGAAATTCTTCCCTCGGATCATAGTCCATGCAAACCTAAAGGACATGCTGCCGTTATCTTCTATGGAACAGATCCGGAAAACGACAGAAAATATGTGCGGTATCTTAACAACTTCCCTCAGGGAACGGATATTTACCTGATTGCCGATTCAGATGAAAATTCGCTTTTACTTTCGGATGTTATGAGCTCCGTTTCGAAAAAATACAAAACCGATCTCTTACTTTCCGAATCCGTAGGTAATATTGCCGCCGCCCTTCTTGTAGCGGCAAATGATATTATTTTATCGGAAAAATACGATTATATATGTTTTATGCATGACAAAATGCAAACAAATAAAAGTTACGAATGCATTGAAGAGTCCGGCATAGAGACCTGTTATGACAATACAGCCTGCTCTTCATACTATATCGAGAATATAATCGCTCTCTTTGATGCCGATCCTCTCATTGGTCTTATATCCCCCCCGTCTCTTACTCATGCAGGATACTTTGATAACATTGACGGTCAGTGGAACGACTGTTACAAAAGCGTAGCAGATTTTTTGAAAAAGAACGGCATTTCACTGCAAATGCACGAATCAAAGCCCCCTATCGCTCCATATGAATCGATATTTTGGTTCAGACCGAAGGCGCTTTCTGCTCTTGCGGCAATGAACTATAAATATTCGGATTTTGACTCCGAAAACGATAAAAGCACTATAAAACAAATACTTCCCTATGCTTGTGCATATTTTACACAAAATTCAGGATATTATCCCATATACGCAATGAACAATGATTATGCCCGAACGGAAATGATATACTATGCACAAAGCCTTAAAAGATATCATACCGTTTCTATTCGCATGAACGGCAAAAAGGATAATGCCACCGAACAGATAAAAGCATATTCAACCGACATTTACAATAAATCAAATAAGAAAAAAGACAAAAAAATCAGTTTAGACGGCACATTTTACACAAAGCTGAGCCGTTCAAAGCTGAAAAACATTGCAAAGGCAATTATACCCCACAGCATATGGGAAACAATCAGGCGAAAAAAATGCGAAGCAACAGGCGAAAAATATTATAAAATATAAACGAGGTTTTAATAATGATAATTCCTTTTGTTTTTACAATGTCTACCTATAGTGAGGCACCATACACATGGTTTTTTCTAAAGGGATTGGATGTAGCAAAACACCATACATGGCCCATAATGGGTCAAGAGGTATATGTCAGATCAAAACTATCTGATTTTATAAAAATGGGAGAACGCTCCGCTTTTGATGCGGAATTTGTAAAGCGCTTTGAATATACCCTGCCAAAAAGCAGCGACTTTAAGCATTTCAAGGGCTACCCTGTTACCCAAAAGATAATAGACGATCTTGTAAACGAAACAGGCTCTTATATAGAAACATTCCTGCGTATTCTCAGAGAACCTTATGAGCCGCTTGTACAGGATATCAAACGCAGCATCGAAAAAATAAAAAAAGATTACAGTGAACCTATTGAAGCCTTCTGTGTACTCTGCCATATTCCTAGTCTCTCTGCCGCTGCCGCAGAGTATAACATTCCGGTAATACACTATGAAATGGGCTGCTTCAGGGAACCGGGATATATGCGAACAGCCTTTATGGATTTTCAGAATCTTCACGGCGGAAATACAACGGAGCTGCGATACAAGCAATTTCTCAATGAAATGAAAAACGACAGCCGTCTTTTGTCAAATAAGGAGCTGCTTGCCCTTATGCTCCGCCCCGATAAAATGTCAATGCTCAATAATTTCGGCAAAAAGCCTGAATATAAGTGCGGTGCTGCCCTCGGATATGCTATAGTTGAAATTTTTCAGGCTCAGTCAGCGTTTAATGACAGTGAACTGCTTTTTCGCATGGCACGGACATACGGAAAGCAAAATATGCGTGTACGATTTCACCCTGCCGACCCCTACAAGGCAAAGTACCCCAAATATGCGGACTGCATGGATAAACCGAGCAACTCCACAATAGATTTCATACTCTCCTGCGAGGAAATCTTTTCGGTGGGGTCAAACGTATGCATAGAAGCAATGTTCTGGGGCAGAAAGGCGCATACCATAGTAAAATGCCCCTCATATTACGGCTCCGCTCATTCGGTGGAGGAAAAGGCAAAGCCTGCGGAGCTTACCTATCTTAACTTTTTTGCAATCAATTACCTTATACCCTTTCAGTTCATGATGGATCCCGAATATATCCGCTGGAGGCTTTCGGGACCGTCCGAAAAGGAAATATTTGAAAAGCACCTTTCGGTCCACCTTGCAAATAAAAAGCTGGATATGAAGATCATGGACAAGCCTCACGCAAAGCGGCTTGAGGCACTAAAAAACGCAGAGGCGGTTTATTAAGTTATGCTTTTTTCATCACCCGTATTCCTGTTTGCATTCCTGCCGGCAGCACTGGCAGGATACTATCTGCTTGACAGAAAATTCAGAAATATTTTTCTTCTTATAATGTCCCTTATTTTCTATGCATGGGGCGAGCCGAAGTTTATCTTCGTAATGCTCCTTTCCACGCTGATAAACTGGCTTTTCGGTCTTGCTGCGGACAGGTTCAGGGAAAATAAAAAAGCCGGCAGTGCCGTTATTGCGCTTATGGTGCTGTGGAACATTTCCGTTTTCTTTGTCTACAAATACCTTGATTTTGCGATCACCAACGCAAATGCGCTTTTTAAGATCGACATTCCCCTGCGGAACATTGCTCTGCCTATCGGAATATCCTTTTTCACCTTTCAGGCAATGTCATATGTTATCGACGTTTACAGGGGCAATGGAAAAGTGCAGAAAAATCCCCTTAACGTGGCGCTGTACATCACTTTTTTCCCTCAGCTTATCGCAGGTCCCATAGTACGATACGAAACAGTTGCCAATGAAATAAAAAGCAGAAAGGAAACCTCGGAGGATTTTGCTTTTGGCATAAAAAGATTTATATACGGACTTTCAAAAAAGCTCATACTCTCAAACCTTGCAGCAGCAGCGGCAGACAAGGCCTTTGAGCTGTCTGATTATTCCCAGATATCGGCAGCAACCGCATGGATATGCGCACTATGCTATTCCTTACAGATATTGTTTGATTTTTCCGGATATTCGGATATGGCAATAGGTCTGGGGCTTATGTTTGGATTCCATTTCAACGAAAACTTTGACCACCCCTATTGCTCATCATCGATCTCGGAATTCTGGCGCAGATGGCATATCTCCTTGGGAACATGGTTCAGGGATTATGTATACTTTCCGCTTGGAGGCTCAAGAGTAAAAAGCAGGGCAAGGCTGATATTTAACCTTTTCGTAGTGTGGCTGCTTACCGGAGTCTGGCACGGCGCAAGCTGGAATTTCATATTATGGGGACTTTTTTATTTCGTACTCATTACATTTGAAAAGTTCAGCGGGATACCCAAAAAGCTAGCTTATAAATGGCAAAAAATGCTGTACCGCATTTTCACACTCCTGTGTATATTATTGGGTTGGGTAATTTTCCGTGCTCCGGGACTGCGTGCAGGACTCACCTATATAAGTTCCATGCTCTGCCTTAATTCCAACCCTATTGCAGATGCAGCAGCGGCAGAGATAGCTTCAAACTATGCTCTTGTAATAATTCTCGGAGTGATTTTCTGCATACCTGTGGGAAATATGCTCAGAAAAAAGCTTGTCAAAACGGAAAAGGGTCAGCTTGCAGTACAGACAGGCTCATATGTTTTATGCGCAGTTCTTCTGATCTTGTCTGTTTCTTTTGCGGTAAGCAGCAGCTATAACCCCTTTATCTATTTTAATTTCTGAATGAGGTGCAAAAATGTCTAAAAAAATCTTAAATATAATATTTATTTGCTTTTTTTGCACCGCACTTATATTGCCGGCAGCTTTTCTTGATTACGCAAAGCTGAGATCCGAAACGGAAAACCGCAGCCTTGCAGCTTTCCCCGACTTTTTAGACAATGAAAGAAATTTTAATCGCAACTTCTTTTATGAGCTTTCAGATTGGTTTGAGGATCATATCGGATTTCGGGATAACATGATGAAAATTTATTCAAACATCATGGTAAACGGCTTCGGCCTCAGTTCCTCTGACAGAGTAGTTTTCGGTTCTGACGGCTGGATGTTTTATACTCCCGATAATAACCTGGAACTTGTAAAGGGTGGGTATCCTCTTACCGATGATATGCTTATTAAAATAGCAGAAACCCAGCAGAGAATAAGTGATTACTACAGCGAAGCGGGAAAAGAATATTTTCTCGTTATTACCCCCAGCAAAGCCACCGTCTATCCCGAATATATCCCCGGAGGAGACTATAGGATAAGCGAAACCGCTGCCGATATACTCACTGATTATATCAGGGAAAACACCACTGTAAAGGTAGTAAATGTCAAGGACGGACTCATTGACGCAAAAGATGAAGGACAGCTTTTTCTTAAAACAGATACTCACTGGAATCAACTGGGTTCATATAACGCATACAAATATATCCTTGAACAAATGAAGCAATACGGCTGTGACCTTGGAAAGCCTGTTGATGTCACCTTTGAGGAAGATAAATATACGGGAGAGTTTGCCGCAATGCTCGGTGATCCCGATGTGCTTGAACCTGAGGTAATTCCTGTTGCCGTTTGGAATGAATCTGCCGAAAGCGTTACAGACGGAGAAATGTATAATGCCATATGCAGCATCAATTCCGGTATAAGTCTTAACAATGCCAATGCTTATACACCGTCATATTATGTAAATAACAGTATCCCCAACGGAAAAAAGCTATTGATCTATGCAGACAGTCAGTGGGCAGCATACAGAGGAATACCTCGGTATTTCAGCGAAAATTTCTCACAGGTAGTCGGCACAAGGATCCGTTCCGTAAACTATGCAATGGATATGCAATATGATCCCGATGTAATTATTTTCGGATGCAGTGAAAGGAATATTTCCACTGTTCTTTTGTATGATCCCGTAATCCCAAGCAAAAGTTATACCGACAGCATTCCATTTTCCTGCTCACCCTTGCCTCAATCCACAACCTGGATAGGCAGAGGCGGACTGTGGACCGACGGACAGAAAAACGAAACAAGCCTCCCCGTAAGCGAGCTTTCCGAGTATATGGGAATGTACAAAATTTCCGGCTGGGCAGTGGATTTTAACGCAAATACACCCGTAACCGACGTTATCGCAGAGGTAAACGGGAAAAAATATCTCTGCTCCTACGGCTACAAAACAAGCGGCGTTCCGGAGCGTTTCGGAAACGAAGGGCTTTTAAAATGCGGATATGCCCTGTATCTTCCGAAGGATGAAATATCTGTCGGAGACAAAATATCCTTTACAATGATAAACCGCAGCACGCAGACTGCTTACGAGCCTGTTGTGTACGAATTTACCGAATGAGGACTGAACGTGTAATGGCTGAAAAACGACTGGGAATATTCCTCTTCTATGACAAGGATGGCATTGCCGACAGATATATCGGATATATGCTTAAATGTATCCGTCCATGCCTTTCAAGGCTTATTGTCGTTGCAAACGGAAAAGCAGACAAAAAAGCGTCGGCAATGTTTGAAAAAATTGCCGACAAGGTAATTATCCGCGAAAACAAAGGCTTTGACATCGGTGCATGGCAGGAGGGAATAGTTACCCTCGGCATAGAGGAACTGAAAAAATACGATTCCCTTACTCTTTTCAACGATTCGTTTTTCGGTCCGTTTTACCCTTTTTCCGAAATATATTCCGAGATGGAGTCAAGACATACCGATTTCTGGGGACTGAGCGTACACGGTGAGGCAAACGGCACGGGGCTGTGTCCCTACGGCTACCGTCCGAGATATATCCAGACTTATTTTACGGTGTTTGAAAAGGAGCTGCTGCACAGCGGGGATTTTTTCAGCTTCTGGGAAAAGCTGCCGCTGTTTAAAAGCTATAACGAGCTTGCGGAAAAATACGTGGCGGTAATGACCATGCACTTTTCCGACCTGGGATATAAATGGGACGTGCTTTGCGACACCTCCGACCTTGAAGGGGAACGCAGCAAAAATTTTGACCAGCATACCTATAATATTTACGAGCTTATCGCAAACAGACGCTTTCCCGTGATAAAACGCCGCTCCTTTCATACGCCGAAGAAGGAATATCTGCGCTACACAAACGGCGGAGAGCTTTTCCGCTCCCTTGAATATATTGAAAAGCATTATGATTACGATGTTTCCATGATATTTGAGCATCTTCTGAGGCTTTATTCCCCCGACAGGCTCAAAAGCTCTCTTTGCCTTGATTATGTTCTTCCCGGCAATATTGCTGCCGGCAACGGCACGGAAATACAAAAGGGAGAAACGGCTGTCATCGCTCATCTTGTATATGAGGATATTTTTGAAAAATATGCCGTGTACCTGAAAAATATCCCACGTGAAACGGATATAATAATCACAACAAATTCCACGGAAAAAGCGGAAAGGCTTAAAGACCTGTACTCTTCCGTTCTCGGAGAAAGACTGACGGTAAGGCTTGTGAAAAACAGAGGACGGGATATGTCGGCGCTCCTTGTGGGGTGCAGGGATATCCTTATGAAATACAAGTACCTTTGCTTTGTCCATGACAAAAAAAGCTCCCAGAAGGAGTTTTCCTCGGTGGGTGCGGAGTTTGACCGCCTTAACTGGGAAAATATGCTGTGCAGCGAGGGATATATAAGAAATATCATCTCCCTTTTCAAGGAGCATAAATACCTGGGGCTTTTATCGCCGTTCGGAGTAAACCACGGCTCATATTTTTATTCAAGCGCAGACTACTGGACGGTATGCTATGATGTTACCTGCGCCCTTGCCGAAAGGATCGGCGTCAGAAAGCCCGACCGCAGCAGTCAGCCTCTTGCAATAGGCACCTGCTTCTGGTGCAGGACCTCGGCAATGAAAAGGCTGTTTGAAAATGACTTTTCCTATGAGGATTTTCCCACCGAGCCTGCCGACGGCGACGGCACCTTCAGCCATGCCGCGGAAAGAATACTTCCCTATGCGGCGGCGGAAAGCGGCTTTGTCACAGGCTGGGTATATACGGCGGAATACGCAAGGACAGAGCTTTCCGCTCTGCGCTGTATGACCGACAGCACCGAAAGGGCGCTGTCAAAATATCCTGCCGTAAGCTTTGCGGGTTTTAAAAGCTTTCTCGCCTCTCTGGATAAGCTTGCTTCATCAGCGGGCAAAACCGATATGTCAATGGGCGAACGTGCGGTAAGGGCTAAAAGAAAAAACGAACTGCGGCTGAAAATAAGGAGCATTACCCCCGAATTTGCCCTGAAAATATACCGCAGAATAAAGTACAGGGGCTCTCTATAAACCGGGACACGAGCAAAGCCTCATCCATTGGTTCGGTCAGATGCAAGGCATCAGACCGCAGTAATACTAAAAACCATTTAAACTCAGGATATCTTTGACAAAAATCCGCACCGTTTTCTGCGTCAAAGAACCTTGCCAGGCGCCAAGCCTGCCTGCGGTTCTTTTCCTTGAAACCGGCACGGCTTTTCGCCAAATCTTATCCTTCGTTCAAACGGTTTTTAGTATAAGAACAGATCCTTACGGATCTGTTGTCTTACAAGGTCTGATAACGAAGCAGATGACCGAACCAATAGAGGATTTG
>CAZDJG010000030.1:0-15817 GCA_964505695.1 uncultured Ruminococcus sp. | reverse complement strand
CATTATATACCCCCGATTCGGTCACACTCAGCGGCTGTATATTTGCCGTTTCCTGTGGGACGTTCACAGTTACCTTTTCAAATCCGTCAAAGCCTGTTGGAGGCTTATATTCGCCGTTTTGGCAAATTCCTATGGAGGTGAGGCTGCACCTTCCTTCTCCGAGTCCCATAAGATACCCTGCCATAAAGCTCACGCCGTATCCTCCTTTACAAACGTAATATCCGTTTTCTTTCCGTCCTCGCCGTTTTTAAAGGAAAGCACATAAACGCTGCCGCCGTATTTGACCTTTTTTACGGTGTCCGAAACCGTCTGAATGTATTCGGGCATTACCCCGTCGAACATAACTCCGTCAAACTGCGTTATATCGTCTGCAAGGGATGTAAAAAATTTCCCCTGCCCCGATCTTAGGTCGTCCGTTTCACAGACAAAGCCTATGCCCCTGTCAGTCATGACCGTGGAGCCGTATTTTTTCCCTTCCTCGATCTTTTTTCTCAGAGCGTAGCCCGTAAGGTCGGTGTAATCCGATTCGTCCTCGCAGATATCCGCAGCCGCTGCGCTTGCATATGCTCCCTTCCCCGTGAAATGAACCGCCGTTTTGCAGGAAATAAGCCCGCAGGGTTCATCGGGGAATATAAATTCCGTAAGTCCCTCCGGTGCGCCGAGAATAGCTATCCTGCCGCAGGAAAAGGATCTGAAGCTTCTGCCTGCGCAGGAGGAAAGCACGGCAGTGACCCTGTCATTATCCATAAGCCTGCCCGATATCTTGAGAATATTGCGGAAATTATCGCTCTGACCTGCACTGAAGACCTCTCCGCTTGCGGTATTTTTCCCATAGACCGCATTGAACGGTCCCTTTTGGGAATGTATATAAAGCTCAGTGCTTTCGGCACCGTTCATTCCTATGCTGCACGACGGTGAGAGGAATCCCGAAAATTTCAGCTTGTTATCGTTGGAGCAGTAAAAAACTCCCACCGAATTTTCGGCAATATGGTTCAGTATCTCCCTGCAGGTCTTTAAGTGGATCTCCTCGTAATAAAGCTTGTCGGTGCAGAACCCTCCAAGCGGCGACGGCGAAAATCCGCACTGCGACGCAATATCTCCAAGCACAAGCGAAATATCATACGGTTCCTTTGAACGGTTGTAGAGAGAATCGTCAAAATCGTTTTCCGTCATTCTCATTCTGTCCATTGCATAAACAGTAAGCAGCCCGCCCCTCCGCCTTATTTTGCTGATAAAGTGATCGGAAAAAACAAGAGGATCGCTTCCTCCGGTCTTCACCGTGACCATAGCGTTCGGCTCAAAGGTAAGGGACGTTTTAAGGGTAATTTCAAGCACCGACTCAACGATCCCCTTTACAGGCATAGCCTCCGACGTTCTTGTGAGCGTTGCCGACTTTATGTCCGACCCGTCGATCGGATAGCCGCCGATAATTATTTCAGGCGGGCTAAAGACCGTCTCCGGGGACGAATGCGGCATGGAGCGAAATTTCGGCAGACCAGTATTTTACGCCCCTGTACACCCTGTCAAGGGAAAGTGAAAAGCCTGTGCACTCAAACTGCGCCGTTTTCTCCGAAGGAGCTGAATACTCCGCCGTGCATTCGGAATCCGAAAGGGTCTGTGAAAGCGCCGCGGCGGTTACGTCGTCAACGTCTGTGAGAGATGCCGAAATGCTTACCTCATATCCTGTCCTTTCCCTTACCCTCGCCCCGTAAATATTAACAAATTCCCCATCGCTGCCGTAAACGGGCGATACCGAAACACCGTACTTGTTTTCGGTGATGAACCTGCTTACGTCCGTGTTCCCGATCTTTAGATATACACCCATAAAAATGCTCTCCTTTACATTGAAAGCTCTGCATTCAGAACGTTTCCCATAATATCTCCCCTGCCTGTTTCAAGCCGTGTTACCGCCATGCTGCAAACAATGGGAGGCTGACCGTGTCCCGCATAAACGCAGCGAAGTCTCTGTCCGTTTTCCGCGGCGTCTGCCACCGCTTTCTGGATAATATCCTCCGAGCAGGCGGCAAAGGATATTTTAACGATCAGAAAATCCGATACCGTCCTTGTGCTCCAGCCGTCAACGAATGCGCAAAGCTTGGTTTTCCGTGAAAGCTCCGCTCCCACCGAATAGGTTTTCCCCCTTACCGCCGTAAAATCGCCGTATTCCGCATTCTGCCCGTCGGAAAGGTCTATTCCGAAAATAAAGTCCTCATTCTGCGAAAATCCGCTTCCCGAAAGATCCATTGCCTGTGAAACGGTCATTCCTGTCCCTCCTCGGAAAAGATTATTTCAAACTCCTGCTCGAACCGGAATCCGCTCTCGTCCGCCGAAGCAAGCGCTGCAGGAGAAATGGCAGATATCCTCACGATTCCCTTTCCGCAGTGATCCTCCAGCTTGGCAGCCGCCGTATCCAGAGCAGCAAGAGCGCCCCTTCTGTCAGTCCCCTCCGAAACAAGAACTCCGCAAAGGCTCATGAGCCTGCCGGAAATAAGCCTTTCGCATTTCCTGACCGATCTGAATGAAAACGACAGCGGAGCTATTCCCGCAGCCGCATCGCAGGCGGAGCAGACCTCACAGAGTATATCCTCCGTTTTCATGCATTTCCCCCCAGTTCTATTTCAAGATGGTGAAGCTCTCTGTCACCGTAAATATACTTTATGCCTGTTATCTCATACTGCGCTCCCATAAATTCTATCACGGCAATAAAATCCTCTCCCATAAACGAAACATTCAGCGGGGAGCTGTTCCGGCAGTCAAAATACATTGTGCCGCATTTTCTCTGCCTCCTGCCGTGGACACTGTATTCGCTGCCGCTGTGAAGTTCTATCCTCACGTTGGAAAGAGTGTCCGAGGAAATAAGCTGCCTTTCACCGAAAACTCCGTCCTCGGCATAACGCAAAAGAATGCAGGAGTGGATAAGTATCTCCTTTGGAATGGGAAAAGTCATGACGTTACCTCCGTTCCGATACCCCTGTAAAAAAGTCCCGCCCTGTCAAGAACAGCCGCAGCCTCATCGCACAGCTCCGAAGAAAGAGCTTTTTCAAAAGATATCCCGTCATAGCCGCCCATTGAAAAATCACCGAGCCTTACCGAGGGATATCCCGCCGTACCCCCTCTGAGTCTTTCAGTATATTCCGCCTGAACGCATACCGCCGTTTTGAGAGCGGTATTTTCCCCGACGGAAAAGACCTCGGGAAGGACCGCTCCCATAACGATCCTTTCTGCGGACGCGAAAAAGGGAGAAATAATATCCTCCTCCAGACCGCCTCCGAAAATATCCCTGTAGTATTCAAAATCAACGATCATACATTATGTACCGGACGGGGAATATCCCCGTCCGCCCTCCTTTCCGAACATATCATCAGGTAGTGGAATAATGGCAGTAAATTCCCGATGCCTTTGAGGGGAATACCCTGCAAAGACCGTAGCTGCGGTAGCCGTACTTCCAGCTATCGGCGTCGGGATTGTTTGCGGGAGTGATTATTTTGGGAACGGCATGCTTTGTAAACTGAATTACAGCGCCCTTATGCACTATCATAAAGTTAATATTTCTGCCCTCGCCGCTCTTGGCATATCCGCCGTCCGTCTCACCCGAGGAGGAACCGTCGAAAAGGTCGATCTTGGTGTAAAATCTTGACTGAGGAACCGTAACGATCTTATCAAAGGAGGCAAGCACGGCACGGGATTTTGTGGTGTCCATATCGTCAATAAGACCCTTGAGAACGGGAGTGATAAAGAGAACTCTGTCCTCGGAGGGGACCTCCGCAGCGTCAAGCTCCGAAACCGCAGTTCTCACAGCCATAACGGCGTCCTCTCCCGAAGCAAGGGCAGCAGATTCCGAGAATATCCCCGAAGTGCCTGCAAGAGCGGCAAAACGGAATGCGTCAAGCTCGGGAACAGCCTTAGTGCGGACAAATTCCCCCGCAAGAGAGCCGAATGCAATGCTCTGGCTCTCCTCGTTATCCATAGCGTCAACACTGAACATTCTGCCTCTCTCGTAGTTAAAGGCGACAGTCTGCCATGTAAGGGAAACGCCGCCCTCAACGTATCCGCTCTGACGGGAATAATCCGCAAGACCGTCCATGGTAAGCCTGGGAATAACGATCTCGTTTGCGTTAGCACCCTCTCTGGCAAGAGAGGCGTCGGATTCGAGAACAGCGGTTCTGGCATTCTCCTTGTAGGTTTCGTCAAGGAGAGAAGCGTATTTCTTGGCAAGTGCAATAGTATTCATAAAATCATTTTCCTTTCATAAATAGTTTTTTCATATTCTTCCCTTAGGCAATACCGAACAAAGAACGGCTTGCGCCTTTGCACCGAATCCGACTGCGCATCTTCAGCGCAATCTTTATTCGGTATTGCCTTTATTTTCGGAGTGTATCGGCAAGCTCCGTTCACTTCAGACCGAAGGCTTTTCTGAGCATATCCTCTCCGCCTCCCGAGCTTGCCGTTCTTACGCCTGTGGAAACCCTGCGCGGCACATTCACAAATCCCGAAAGCCTTCCCATTATTTCCCTTGCAGCCTCCTCAAAAGTGATATCCGAGCTTTCCGAACGGAGCCTTGCCATGCCCAGTATCTCACGGGAAAGCTCCTGAGGTATCCCCTCCTTCAGACAGAAAAGCTCTTCCTTCAGACATTCGTTTTCTTCACTGAGATAACGTATCCTCTCCGTAAGCTCCTGCTCCCGTGACGGTTCTGCAAAAGCCTCCTCAGCCGCCTCCATGATCTCTTCATTTTCATTCATACAGTTTTTCCTCCTTTTTGATTTTTTCTATCTCAGCCGCAGCGTCCTGCTCAGAGCAGTCAAGCACAGCCATAACAGCCGACAGCCTGCTTTTAAGACCGCTGCGTACAAGATTTATGTTCTGTTCGATTATCTCACTTCTGTCAACGGTCTGCTTGTCCGAGAAAGCGACTCTCACGGAAATATCGCTCCATGGAAGCTCGCCGCACAGCATACCGCAGCGGATAATGCTCCTGACGGTTTTTTCGATAAGCTCCGCCGCAAGGCATCTGTTCTGCTGCATGGTGATCTCCGTCCTTGTTTCCATGCTTTTTACCTCAGCGGCGGTTTTAAGCCCTCCCGAAGAAGTGAATGAAAGCGTTCCCGAGGAAAGCCCCGTCTGAAAGCAGAGAATATCCAGCAGAGCGTTTATGGCGTCAACGTGTTCGGAAACTCTCAGCTCGCAGGTGTTGTCGGATATTTTCAGATCCTTTTCCTCATCGCATTTAAGCGCCTGATAGACCTCGTCGTCAGTGTCAAAATACCTGCTTATCCTGCCCGTGTCGGGATCGACAACGGTGCGTATGCAGGACGACGGAACGATTATTCTTTTTCTTCCCAGGATAAATTCTCTCGAAAAGCTGTCAAAAGCAATGTCCAGAGCCTTCAGGGTGTCGGTGCAGTTTGCAAAGCAGCCGAGTCCCAGCATAGAGCCGTCCGCCAGATTGTTTGCTCCTGCGGGACGGAAATAGCCGAACATAGGCTCGTTTATCCCCTCGTATTCCGAATGCTCCGAAAGTCCGCCGAATATCTCCTCAACAGGGATCCTTTCGCCGGGAAAGCCACCCTTCGAGGAAAACAGCGCCCTTTCGACCGTAACGCCGTTTTCTCCCATTCCGTGCTTTTCAAGAAGAGTGTAGGCTTTTCCCCCCTTGAAAAAGCGGCTTCTGAAAACGCCCTCCTTAATGCTTCCGCAAAAGCCTCCCAGGGGGATAAAGCAGTCTGCCGGAACATAATCCACGCAAATTTTACCGCCGTCTGCAAATACCTTCAGCGCACCGCCTCCCAGAGCATATGCGCGGCTGAAAAAGCCGGGCATATTTTCCCAGAACCCGTTTTCCTGCAAGACCCTGTCCGCAATAGCCTGCTGAGCGTGATCGGCGCAGTAAATATCCGCCTGACTGCTGAATGTAAGCGCAGCCAGACTGTCGCAGAGAACCTTTGCGCAGCCCATCATGCTCATGCGTCTTTCCCCCTTGCCGTAAAGACCCGACCGCTTGACATATGCCCATGGCGGCTCTCCCCCATAAATTTCCGCGCAGGACGATATCACCGATCGGTAATACTCCTCCTCGTCGGGTATCCGGGTGTCGGGAAATGCCTTTGCCGCTTCCGAAACAATATTTGTATACAATCAAAAACCTCCTTTTTCACCTGCAATCATCCGCAGGATAAAATATCGCTCATTCTCCTTTCGGTGGAGTATTCCTGAGCGTCAAGGCTGTCAACATTCACGCTGCCGTCGTCAAGCCTCCTGTCCGAACCGCCTCCCTCCCAGACTGCGTTTGCAAAGGCGGCAGCGGTATTTTTGCAGTGACGCATTATCCTGAAGCGCCCGTCGCCGATGATGGAGCTGTAAAACCTTATCCTCTGGCTTATTTCCCCCTTTCTCGCATTATGCAGCTCAACGGGAAGAGCAGCCCTTCTTGCGGCATTTTCAAGACCTCTTATAAGAACCTGCTCTGCGCTGTCGCAGTAAATATCGCAGAGCATGGGATATTTTCTGCGGACCTTTTTGACAAATGCGACAAAATCCGCCTCCAGCTCCGACGGGGAAATGATCCCCTTTCTGTAATATTCGTCGAGGACCACGATATCCTTGTAGCCGGCAGTATAGCCCGTAACGTTAAAAGCTGTAGCAGAACCGTTTCCGCCGAAATCCACGCCCATGTCAGCCATAATGATATCAAATTTTCCCTCGTCACCGCATATGTAATTTTGGGGACGGTCCGCAAACTGCCTGTAGATCACACCCTCGGCGCTTTTCCACAGTCCGAGGATATAACGGTCGTAGTAGACCGTGCCGGCGTATTCCTTTTTAAGAGCCTCCGCAAATCCGGGCGGTAGAGCGGGATTATCGTCAATGGAAAAATGCGAAACTCTCACCGAGCCGTCCCGTTCCCCCTTGTCCAGAAACTGCTTGAACCAGTGACCCGGAGAAGCGGGATTGCAGCTTCCGTCAAAAACCGATCCCTCCCTGTCAAGACGTGAGGCGATCATACGGAACATTTCCTCGCTCCATGTGGTGATCTCGTCCCCATAGCAGTAGGAAAGGCTTGCCCCCTGGAGTTTGCCTGCATTGCAGCCCCGTGCAGCGCCGATAACAAAGCAGTCTCTGCCGAAAAGCCTCACAGAGCCGCCGCTTCCGATCCTGCCCACCAGCACCTGACCGAACAGTCCCCTCATAGGGGAAAGGATGTTTCTCTCAACGCTTGCCTCGGTATTCCCCACCAGCGCAATGCCGCCTTTTTTGTCCGCACTGAGTATCCTGCGGGGAATGCGGTAAAAATCCAGATAGGTTTTTCCCGAACGGACAGCGCCCACAGAGATATTCCAGCGTTTCGGAGAGTACACCGATTCCTGCCAGACATCCTTTTGTTTATCCGTCAGTCTCAAAATCCTCCGACCTTTCAAAAAAATCTTTCAGCTTGTCAATAGCCTCCCCTTCGGAAATATCGCTGCCGAAAACGCCGTAGATCTTACCCAGAAGCTCAAGCGCCCTGAGCTTGTCGTAAAGCTTGACCTCTATCCCCCTTGTTCCCGCCTTGAGGGACGCTATAGCCCTTGCGCTGTCCCTTTTTAGCAGCCTTGTGTCCGTAACGGTCATTACCTGCCCCTTGTCGGGAAGCGTTTCAAGGGAAACAAGCTTTGTAAAATCCGAAAAAGCGATAGCAGCAAGCTCACCGATAATTTTGTTTTTGGTAATTTTTTGCAATAATTCGCCTCCTCTCTTTTGCACTATGCAATTTTAAAGCTAAAAATAATTGGCACGGATATACTCTCTGAAGTCATCGCCGTTCTCCGTGAGGAAATCTCGTACAATGCGATCCCTTACGTCCTGAACAAGCTCTTCCGCAAAGCAGTCAAGGCACATACCGAAGCCCTCCGAATCATATCCGGACATTTCGTCTCCGCAAATGGGACAGTAGCTTACCCTCAAACTTATCACCCCCTTCTTTTTGCGTCCTGCAAAATCATAATAGCACTTTTTACTCCTTTTGTCAATAGCGCAGCGCAATTTTTTTGCAGAATTTTGCATTTTTGTAAGTGTTGCGCAAAAAACTCCGTCGCTTTATTGCATAATGCAACAAAGTGACGGAAGCAATGAGTTGATTGTTAAAAAATAAATAAAAAACTTGTACTTTGCAAAAAAATATGATATAATATAAAATATCGAAAAAAAGGATGAAGATCACATGGAAAAAAAACACGGAAAACTGGTCGTAATCGACGGTCTTGACGGCAGCGGAAAAACTACCCAGCTAAACTGTCTGCTTGATATTCTGTCAAAGAAGCAGCGGGTAAAAGGGATAAGCTTTCCCGATTACGATATGCCCTCATCCACACTTGTAAAGATGTATCTGAGAGGGGATTTTTCCGAAAATGCCGCCGATGTGAACGCATATGCTGCGTCTACCTTTTACGCCGCCGACAGATATGCAAGCTATAAGCTGTGCTGGGAAAAAAATTATACGGAAGGCGAGCTTATACTTGCAGGCAGATACGTTTGCTCCAATGCGATCCATCAGATGTCAAAGCTGCCCGAAAACGAGTGGGACGGCTTTCTCGGCTGGCTTGAGGATTACGAATACGATAAGCTGGGACTTCCCCGTCCGGACGCAACGGTGATACTCGATATCCCCGAAGAGCTTTCCCGGAAAAGGCTTTCAGAGCGGTATCACGGCGACGAGAGCAAAAAGGATATCCACGAAAGCAATATCGCTTATATGAAAGCCTGCCGCAAATGCGCCCTTTATGCCGCTGACAAGCGGGGCTGGGATATCGTGAGCTGCTGCGGAAAGGACGGCCGGTGCTTTTCCCGTGAGGAGATCACGGGAAAGCTTTTAAAAATAATAGGCGAGGTTATATATTCAGATGCTTGATTTCAAAATCATTGAGCTTTCGGACAAGCCGTGGATAGACATCCTGCTGCGTATGTCCGACTTCAGAGGCTGCGAATACTGCTTTGCAAACAACATGGCATGGCGGAGAATGTACGGCACAAGGATCACCAGATACAAGGATTTTTATATCTCCTGCTCCTTTGACGGCGGTATTAGATTTACATTTCCTGCGGGAAAGGGAAATTACCGTGAAGTAATGGGAGAAATGAAAAAATTTGCGGAGGAAAATAATTCCCCGCTTATCATAAGCTCGGTCACTCCCGACCTGTTCCCTCTTTTTGAGGAGCTTTTTCCGAAGGGCGGGTACGAGATAACTCCCGATACCGGCGGCTGGGATTATGTATACAACACCTCCGACCTTGCGGAGCTTGCGGGCAGGAAGTACCACGGAAAGCGCAACCACCTCAAAAAGCTTCTCGACAGGGAATATTCCTTCTCCCCCATTACCGAAAAGGATTTCGACGACTGTATCACCTATGCGGTGAACACCTATAACCGCAGCAGCGATTACGACGATATGTCAAAGGTATGCGAGCAGTTTGCAATAAACACCTATTTTGAAAATTACCGTGAGCTGGGTCTTACGGGGGGAGTGCTGCGGCTTGACGGAAAAATCATCGGCTTTACAATAGGCGAACGGATAAATTCCGATACACTGGGCGTTCATATCGAAAAGGCAGAGGCGGATATAGACGGAGCGTATCCTGCGGTAAATTATCTGTTTTCAAGGCAGTCGGGAAACGGCTTTGCCTACATCAACCGCGAGGAGGATCTGGGAATAGAAGGACTCAGAAAAGCCAAACGCTCCTATCACCCCGTTTTCATGATAGAAAAGCATACAGTTGCCTTTAAATAAAAAATGTTTGATATGTATGAAAGGAAGTTTAAGATCATGATATACGTATTTCTTGCAGACGGATTTGAAGAAACAGAGGCTGTAACGCCTATAGATACGCTCAGACGCTGCGGCAGGGAGGTCGTCACCGTGGGAGTAACGGGAAAAACCGTGACAGGCTCTCATAATATCCCCATTGTCTGCGATATCGAAATAAACGAAGCGGTCACAGAGGGCATTGAAATGGTTATCCTCCCCGGCGGAATGCCGGGTACCAAAAATCTGGAAAAATGCGGCAGGCTCCGTGAGATCATCGGATACTGCAATGAAAAGGGCATATTTATCGGAGCTATCTGCGCCGCTCCCTCGGTACTTGGGCATATGGGTCTGCTTTCGGGCAAAAAGGCAGTATGCTATCCCGGCTTTGAAAAATTTCTTGAAGGAGCGGAGGTCTTATCCGTAAACGCCGTAAGGGACCAAAACATCATCACCTCAAGGGGCGCGGGAACAGCCCTTGACTTTTCAAAGGAGCTTATAACGGCTCTCATGGGCGAAAAAAAGGCACAGGAGCTGGCAGGAAGTATCGTATGGAAAATGTAAATTCAAATATCACGGATATCCGCGAATACAAAAAAGAACTGCGCAATAACTGCAAACAGCTCAGAATGAATATGACAAGCGAGGTCAAAGCGGAAAAGGACAGGCGCATTCTTGAAAAGATCCTTTCCTCCGATGCATATAAAAGCGTCTCCGTAATACTTACCTACGTTTCCACAGCTATAGAAGTGGACACCTCCGCCCTTATCGCGCAGGCGGTGAAGGACAAAAAAAGAGTTGCCGTTCCCAAATGCATAGACGGCACGAGAAATATGGATTTTTATTTCATCACCTCCCTTTCCGAGCTTGAAAAGGGTACCTTCGGAGTCATGGAACCCGTTCCCGGAAAATGCGTAAAGGCATACGCATTTGAAACGGCGCTGTGCATCGTTCCGGGTCTTTCCTTTGATATGAAGGGCTACAGGCTTGGCTACGGAAAAGGATATTACGACAGATTTTTGTCGGCTCATCCAAGGCTTGTGAAAATGGGCATATGTTACTGCTCATGCACCTGCAACGAGCTGGTACACGGCAGATTTGACATATGCACGGATATTCTGGTCACCGAGAAATATCTGCGGAAAACAGGGCGGAGCATTTCCTGTCAGCCGCTGTGAAAGGAGTATCGTTAATGGACGAAAAGGAACTTGACCTGACGGAAAACGAACAAATGGAGAACGCCGAAGCCGCTCAGGATACGGAGGATAAAGCCGCAGTATCAGATACCCCGGCGGAAGACCCCGAAGTCTCCTCTCAGGACGAATATTCAGGCTATGAAACAGAGGAGCTTTCCGCAGACGGCGATGAGGAAGAAACCGATGACAGCGAAAAAGCAAAGGAAGCTCTGCGCCTTGAACTGAAGGAAAAAAGGAAAAAAGAAAAGAGAAAAAAAAAGACCCACGGCAGACTTGCGTTTGCGCTCATTATGGTAACGCTTGTGATCTCCGTTGCGGTCCTCGGAGCGGTAGCGGCTATCACGATCTCCAAGGAGATTCTGGGAATAGGCCGCTCCGAAACCGAGTTTTCCGTTGATATACCCGAAAATTCGGGAACGGAGGCTATTGCCGACATTCTGCAGAGAGAGGGCATTATCGAGCAGCCCGTGCTTTTCAGAATAGTTTCCAAGCTCAAGGGAGCAGACGGAACATATATTGCGGGAAGCCACAAGCTTAACCCCAACATGACCTACGGCGATATTATCGAGGTGCTCCAGGAGGAAGCGATAAATCCCAGAGAGCTTGTGAACATCACCTTTCCCGAGGGGATACGCCTTATCGATGCGGCAAAAAAGCTTGAGGAAAACGGAGTTTGCGGCGCAGATGAATTTATACGGGTGTTCAACTCCACGGTTTTCGGCTTTGATTTTGAAAACCATGTAAAAGCAAGCGCAAAAAAATTCTACAAAATGGAGGGCTATTTCTTCCCCGATACATACCAGTTCTACCTTGACGAAGACCCCAAAAACGTCGCAAAAAAGGTATGCAGGAATTTTGAATACAAGGTCACGCCCGATATGTACGGACGCATGGAGGATCTGGGGCTCACCCTCGACGAAACCATCACCCTTGCCTCTATCGTTCAGGCGGAGGCGTCAGACCCATACGATATGAAGCTTGTCGCATCCGTTTTCCACAACAGACTTAATAACCCCGACACGTTTCCTCTTTTGCAGTCAGACCCCACCTCCAACTATGCGGAGGAGGTAATTGCGGAAAATCTGGAGGTATATTCCCAGACCATGTGCGATTCGTATAATACCTACGTGAGCGGCGGACTGCCTCCCGGCGCTATCTGCAACCCCGGTCTTGACGCAATAAACGCTGTCCTTTACCCAAGGGAAACCGATTATTACTTTTTCTGCTCAGACCTCAGCACAGGCGAATTTTTCTTTGCCGAAACTCTTGGCGAGCATGAAGCAAACCTTGTAAAGGCGCATTTGGTTTAATATTAAAACAGGCTCTGAAAGAAAGGAAAAATTCGGTCTATGTCACTGCTATTACCCGAAGTCCTCGCTCCCGCAGGAGATGCGGAGCGTCTTGACGCCGCTCTTGATTTCGGTGCGGACGCCGTATATCTTGGCGGAACCGCCTTCGGCATGAGGGCAGGCCCGAAAAATTTTGACAGCGAGGGCTTAAAGGCAGCCGTAAAAAAGTGCCGCGACAGAAATGTCAGAGTATATCTCACCTGCAATACTCTTCCGAGAAACGATGAGATACCTTATTTTGAGGAGTTTATAAAATACGCATACGATATCGGAACGGACGCAGCCATCGTCGCCGATCTGGGGCTTATGTCACTTATCAAAAAATTCACTCCGGATATGGAGATCCATATGTCAACTCAGACGGGCATAGTAAATTACGTCACCGCAAACGAGCTTTACAATATGGGAGCAAAAAGGGTGGTGCTTGCGCGGGAGCTTAGCCTTGAGGAGGTATCTCAGATACGCGCCATGACGCCCCCCGACCTTGAGATAGAGGTTTTCGTTCACGGAGCAATGTGCGTTTCCTTTTCGGGAAGATGCCTGCTGTCCTCATATCTTGTAAACAGGGACGCAAACAGGGGTCAGTGCGCACAGCCGTGCAGATGGGGCTATCATCTTATGGAGGAAAAAAGAGAGGGACAGTTTTTTCCCGTGTTCGAGGACGAAAAGGGTACGTATATCCTCAACTCAAAGGATATGTGCATGATAGACCATATAGACAAGCTTGCAGAGGCGGGAGTAACCTCCCTTAAGATCGAGGGACGGGCAAAATCAGCCTATTATGTTTCCGTCATCACCAACGCCTACAGAATGGCAGTTGACTATTACCGCGACCACCCCGGCGATTACAGACTGCCGGACGAAATAAGGAACGAGGTCTTCAAGGTAAGCCACAGGGATTACTGCACGGGCTTTTTCTTCGGGCACCCTTCCGAGTGCAGACAGTATTACGAGGACAGCGGATATATCCGCACCTGCGATGTATGCGCCGTTATTGACAAATGCGAAAACGGACGTATCTTCGCCGAGCAGAGAAACAAATTCTCCGTGGGGGACGTTCTGGAAATACTTGCTCCCTCAAAGCCGCCCGTATCCTACACAGTCACGGAAATACTCGACGAAAGCGGCGAACCCGTGCCCAATACCTGCCATGCGGCAATGAAATTTTCAATGCCGGGTATTTCGGGCATTGATCTCCCTCCCCGCTCCATAATCCGCAGATGCGTCGGGACACAGGAGAAATAGCTGTCTGCTGTTTTTCCCTCACCTATTGACAGCAATGCGGCATTTTGCTATAATTAGTGAGGAAATGAGGAATTTTCCCAAAGAAAATTCAGTTAGAAGAAATGAGGAATTATAATGTCTGCAAATATCGTTATCGGAACCCAGTGGGGAGATGAAGGAAAGGGCAAGGTCATCGACATTCTTGCGTCCAGAGCCGACGTTGTGGTACGCGCTCAGGGCGGAAACAACGCAGGACATACCGTTGCAAGCGGCGGAGAGACCTATAAGCTCCATCTTATCCCGTCGGGTATACTTTATAAAAATACCCTCTGCCTTATAGGCGCAGGAGTGGTTCTCGACCCCAAGGATCTCCTCGGCGAGATCGACAGTCTTTCCGCAAGAGGTATCTCCTTTGATAATCTGAAGATAGACCCCAGAGCGCATATAATCATGCCGTGGCACATTGCCCTCGACGGTCTTTCGGAAAAATTCAGGGGAAATAAGGATATCGGCACCACACACCGCGGAATAGGTCCGACATATATGGATAAATACGAAAGAAGCGGTCTGCGTTTTTACGACCTTACTCACCCCGATCTCTTCAGGGAAAAAGCAAAAAGCGCAGGCGAACTGAAAAATGCGATCATCACAAAGGTATACGGCGGCGAGGCTATAGACATTGATGCGGTCATCGAGGAATATATCGGCTGCGGAAAGCGCCTTGCTCAGTATATGGATGATGTTTCCGTCCTCACCTATGAGGCAAAGAAAGCAGGAAAAACAATACTTTTCGAGGGCGCACAGGCAACGCTCCTTGATATTGATTTCGGAACATATCCTTATGTTACAAGCTCTCATCCCTTGTCCGCAGGCGTATGCACAGGCTCAGGCGTTGGTCCTACGGTGATCGACAGAATATACGGCGTTGCAAAGGCATATACCACAAGAGTCGGAAAGGGTCCCTTCCCCACCGAGCTTAATGACGAAACGGGAGATTATATCCGCAATAAGGGAGGCGAGTTCGGCACTATCACAGGCAGACCGAGAAGAACAGGCTGGTTCGATTCTGTGATCGTCCGCCATGCCGTAAGAGTAAACGGACTTTCCTCGCTTGTTATCAATAAGCTCGATACCCTTGCGGGACTTGAAACATTAAAGGTATGCACCGCATACAAAAATCCCAACGGAACAATAATAAAGAACTTCCCCCCCACACTTGAGGGACTTGAGGGCTGCGAGCCTGTATATGAGGAATATAGCGGCTTTACCGAGGATATCTCAGGATGCAGGAACTTTAACGAGCTTCCCGAGGTATGCCGCAAATATATCTCCCGTCTTGAGGAGCTTTGCGAATGTCCCGTGAGCATGGTCGGAGTAGGTCCTGACAGGGAGCAGGTCATAGAAAGATAAAATGGTGATCCAATGAAAGAACGTATACCTGCTTTTGATTTCATCAGAACCGTATGTACGCTGATCATTGTTGCCTTTCATTACTCAAGTCATTTAAACTGCCGTGATTTTCTTCCCCTTTACGTGAACGGAAGCGTAAACTGGGGAAGCACGGCGGTTTCCGTATTTTTTATGATTTCAGGAGGCTTGTTGTATTATAATGATCCCGAAATAAAGCCGGACGGACTGAAAAAGTACTTTATCAAGCGCTGGAAAGCAATATTTCCCTTGTTCTACATAGCGTATGCTGCACTGTTTGCGGCAAACGCAGTGCGGCACGGAAGTGTTTTTTATAAGGGAAATCCCCTTCTGCTTATTTTGTCGGCACTCGGCTTAGACGGATATTTTCTGTACTTGGCTGATAATTACTATATTATCGGCGAATGGTTTCTCGGCGCAATAATTATTCTGTATCTGATATATCCGGCTCTGCTTTGGTTATTTAACAAATCAGAGATAACCGCCGCAGCCGCGGTATTGTGCTTGTATATATTTGCCATAACGCAGGACGTGTTTAAAATCGCTGTCGACATGAACCTTTTTTCCTGCCTTATCAGCTTTACGGCGGGAATGATCATAGCCGGGCATATAAATTTTTTCAAAAAAATCAAAGCCGTTTTATTGCCCGTTTCGGCAGTATGTATGATAATACTGTGCGCATTCCGTTTTGATTTCAGCTCAAATGTGCTTAACCATCTGTCGGGGATTTTTCTGTTTTTTATTCTGCTGTATACAGGCGAATATGTTATGAAAATACCTGCGGCAGAAAAAATAATGGGGTTCTCTATAAACCGGGACACGAGCAAAGCCTCGTCCATTGGTT